>JAEOTF010000342.1 GCA_016840025.1 Candidatus Hodarchaeota archaeon | reverse complement strand
ATTTAAAAAACCCACAGTAAATATCGGTGATAGACAAAAAGGACGATTATTTGCTACTTCAGTGATTAATTGTTCTGCGACACAATCTGCCATTGTTAAAGCAATTCAAAAAGCAATTGATTTAGATTGTACAGAAACTATCAATCCCTATGGAGATGGACATGCTTCAGAAAAAATCATCACAATCCTCAAAAAAACCCCTAATTATAGGAACTTATTGAAGAAACGATTTTTTTCTTTAAATAACGATTAGAATTGAATTAATAAAGTGAAAAAACCGTTGATAATCAAATGAAATTTAAATTTCATGATTTTTTATCGCGAACTTTACCAGGAACCCCTAATACAACCTTGTTATCAGGTACATCTTGCAAAACTAGAGTCCCTGCTCCTATTAAACTGTTTTTTCCTATTTTTATCCCTTGAATGATATTAGCTCCTGTACCTATGTGAACATTCTCTTCGATGTGGATTTCACCTGACAATGTAGCTCCTGGAGCAATATGACTATGGGCACCAATATGACAATCGTGGTCAATTGCAGCCTTGGTATTTATAATACTGTTTTCTCCAATAACACAGCCAGGCTGAACAACTACTCCTGCCATTATTTGAACTCCCTCAGAGATGTGTGCACTCTTTGCAATAGTTGCAGTTTGATGGATAACAGATAGGAAGGTATAACCTTTCTTTTTAAATTTCAAGAAAACTTTTCTTCTTGGACCAGTTGTTTCAACAGATCCAACCCCATTTACAAGTAGAATTGATGTTGGATCATAGTCATAGACAATTTCCTCTCCCCCAAGGACCTTAACCCCATCCACTAATTTCTCTTCATTTTTTGAATCTTTTTCAACAATTCCTAAGATAATGGTACTTTGTGCTTGTAATATGTCAATTAAAACTCGAGCATGCCCCCCCCCTCCAAGTATTATTACAGAATTATTCATTCCCAAATCAACTCATCTTCTTCATAACTTCGATCTGCCTTTTTTCCTAACCATTCCCAATATCTCATGGGAGAGATTCCTTTCCCTGGTCTCTTCATAGTTAGGTTTTCTTTAGAGAATATTTCATTTTTTTGAATATATTTCTTAGCAACTAAACTCTTACGAGCTATTGCTATGTTTTTTAATTCACTAGTAGTCGGTCGTTTTTCAGTACTTCCTAGTGCTTGTTCAACTTCTCGAATAGATTTAATCATCTCACCGAGTTCTATCGGATCTAAGGAAGCTTTATGATCAGGACCATGCATGTTTTTATCTAGTGTAAAGTGTTTTTCGATAATTTTGGCCCCTAGAGCAACTGCAGCGATTGGAATAGAAGTACCTTCTGTATGATCTGAATATCCTATCTGTAAACCAAATGCTTGGTGTATTGTTCTCATTGCTTGAAGATTTACTTCAGTTAAGGGTGCGGGATATTCAGTGGTACAGTGCAGCAGTGTAACTTTCTTTTTAAGAAGTATTTGCCCTTCAGGATTTGTAAAAGCGTTCCGAAATGCTTCAAATGAGGGATTTTCCTGTATCTCTAATAAACCAAATGCTACGACCCCGAGTGCTGACTCAATTTCCGTTAAAGTAGCCATTCCTGTGGAAATAATCAATGGTAGTCTTGTTTTCGCTGCTTCTAATAGTAATGGGGCATTCGTTATCTCACCAGAGGGGATCTTGATCTTTTTTACCCCAAGCTTGACAAGGAACTTCAAACTGCCAACATCAAAAGGAGATGATAAAAATTCTATATTTTTTTCATTACAGTATTCAATTAACATATAATGATCTTTTTCGTTTAATTCTAGCTTCTTAATCATCTCTAACTGTGTTTCTGTGGGATCTGTGAGCTTTTTTTGATATTCTGCTTTTTCAGCGATTTTACTAACAAGATGAGATGCTTTAAAAGTTTGAAATTTCACTGAATTAGCCTTTGTTTCTGTAGCTGCATCAATAAGTTGTTTTGCTAATTCTATGGAACCATTATGGTTAACTCCTGCTTCAGCTATTACAAATACCGTCATATGGCTATACTTCCAATAATTAGCGAAAAAATCGGGTTAATGTGTCTTATTTGTTTCGTATAAGCCGTTTTTTTTAAATAAAACTATTTTATTGCTTCTACATACAAAGACAGCTCAGGATGAGTTAAATCAAACCCTTTTCGTCTTTGAGTTCCTTTCATCTCTGAAAAACGGCTTTCTTGAGGTTTTGATCTATATATTTCCTTAAATTCTGCCGATTTCAGCATATTACTCATTTTCTTATAATTCCACCAGTTAATATGATTACCTGAAGCTTCTTTTTGCTGTTCTCGAGGTATACTTTTTGTGTAAAAATCTGCGAGTTCTTCTGGCGTCGTAGATGAATGTTTTTGTTGAAATTCTTTAGAAGAAACTTTATCCTTGAAGTAGGTCGCAAAAAAGTTAAGAAACTTCTCCTCGAGGGTGTTACCTGTATACTTTTCAAAAAATTGTTGATTTTTATTCCGATATGCCTCTTCTGCTAGGTCAAAATCAGGCACAGATATTCTAATAGCACCACCTGGTTTTAAACATCTATATATCTCTGCAAAAATGTATTGACAATGTTCTTGGGGGATATGCTCAAGACAATGTGAGGAATAAAAGAAAGAAATTGAATTATCTGAAAAAGGAAAAGGTTTACTACTCGTTAAATCATGTTCAAAGTCATTAAATTCTTTTAAAAAGCTATAATGCCCATAAGGGTAATCCATAACCTTCCAATGCCGTCTAAACCAAATACCTCCACCAATATTAACCATCATTTTCCGATTATCGATTTTTCTATCTATAATCCTATAGAATCGTTTCTGTTGAAGCATTACAAAATAATAAAGTCTCTTAGTGATTCCTGAAATAGGTGTTTTCATTTTTTTGAAACCTACCTAATTTTTGCTAATGAGTTTTTGTCGTTCATTTTTTCAATATAGTGGTTTTATTCGGATATGTCACTAAATTATTGAATTTTTCTAATGACTTATGAAAAGGTTCACATGATGTAATAGTATGGTTTAAATTGAACAAAAAAGGTGATTGTAGAACGCTACAACAGCAAGATCAAGACGACAATATTCATGTAATATATTATAATAAATATCATAACTCAATATTCCACTGTTACAATTCCCTTATTAGGTACCAGATAATGGCGGTTCTGGGGTCAATAAGGGAAATCTTAAGCAAATCTAAAAAGCTAGAAGATTGTTATGTCCCCTAGTTAGGAGTAGGTCTAATTGAAGGTTGAATTGCTAGCGCATACCCCTCAGGTTGAACAATTATGTGAAGCAGCTACTCGTGTATGTCGCTCGCAAAAGGGAGGTAGCGAACTTTTTGATTCCAATTCGAACAAAACAGCAGTCCTTCGAAAAGTCATGAAATGGGGACATACCTCCGTAATCGAGCATGCAAGTTTTACTTTCTCGATAGAAGGAATTTCTCGAAGCTGCTCACATCAGCTTGTTAGACATCGTATCGCAAGTTATTCTCAACAAAGTCAACGACATGTGGTGATTGGAGAGAATTCCGAGTGGTTTGTTATTCCACCATCCATTGAAGGAACTTCCAATGAAGAAAAATTTATCAAAGCAATAAAAACTATAGAAATGCATTATCATGTCCTTATAGATAGCGGGGTGAAAAAAGAAGATGCTAGATTTTTACTTCCTAATGCAACAAAAACAAATATCGTTGTAACCATGAACGCACGAGCGTTATTAAATTTCTTCACCTTCCGTCTTGCTTCCGATGCCCAATGGGAAATCCGTGAGTTAGCTCACAAAATGTATGCATTAGTTCAACCTCTTGCTCCTTCAATATTTCCTGAATTAGCTGAATGGAAATTAATGCCTGATTTGAAAAAAGAAATTGGTGAAATTCAAGTATGAAAGACACAGATCAACTCGTACGCCTATTTGAAATGCAAAAAAAGTTTGACCAGGTTGTACAAAAGGATATCCTCCCCACCATTGGTGTAATGGTTCCAACTGAATTAAAAAAGGCAACTCCTCATAATAATGACGCTTTAGAATGGGTAAAATCATTATCATACGCCTTAGCGACCGAGTGTCACGAAGTTATTGATTTAGTCGGTTGGAAGTGGTGGAAAAAAAATGGAAAGGTAATTGATCTTGAGGGGTTTAAAAAGGAATTAGCAGACGAAATAGCAGATATGTGGCATTTTTTACTAAGTTTAACTATTCAAGCTGGACTTGAACCAGCCGATATTATGAGTGCTTATGAGAAAAAGTGGAAAATCAACTTTGAACGACAAAATGACCCTAAATTAGGTTACGTGGAAGAAAATCATGACTGAAACAAAAATCATACAAATTAAGAAAAGAAATGGTGAAATTGTTACTTTTGACCCAAAGAAAATTCAACAAGCTATTTTTAAAGCGTTGAGAGCAGTTAATCAACCAAATCAGCGGAGAGCAACAGCATTAACTGAATTGGTTGTTCTTGAGGTAGCTGGTAAGTATGATAAGAAGACTATACCCACAGTTGAAGAAATTCAAGATATAGTTGAAATAGTTCTTATTCGTAATGGATTGGTTGAGACAGCTAAAGCCTTCATTCTTTATCGAGCACAAAGAACACGAATTAGAGAATCGAAATCACTCTTTGTAGACGTAAATAATACTGTCTTTGATTATATAAGCAAAGCTGATTGGCGCGTAGCTGAGAATTCAAACACGGATTATTCTTTCTCGGGATTGGTTCTTCATATCAGTGGTAAGGTAATAGCTAACTATGTTTTGAATAATGTTTATTCGGATCGAATCCAAGAGGCTCATAAGCAAGGCTATATCCATATCCATGATCTTTCACATGGGATTGTGAGTTATTGCGCGGGATGGTCGCTCAAAGACCTATTATTGATGGGATTCGGAAATGTTCCAAATAAAGCTGATTCATATCCCGCGAAACACCTAAGTACAGCCGTTGGACAGATGGTTAATTTTCTAGGGGTTATGCAAATGGAACATGCGGGGGCACAAGCTTTTTCAGTGCATGGAAAGGAAACCATTATCCTTAAAGATAAGAATGACAATATCTCTATTCAAAGAATAGGTGATTTTACAGATAGATTTATTGAAAAGAATAAAATTAGAGCAAGCAACATTGAAGATGCAGATATTTCACATTTAGGCTTCAAAACTCTGTCTTTTGATGATAAAGGTCATTGTCTATGGAAAAAAGTAAAAAGAGTGATTAAACATCCAATTACAGACCCCTTACATATTTTAAAGACAAATAAAGGATTACTCTGTGTTTCAAAAAACCACTCTGTCTTTTCACTAAAAAAACATATATATCTTGGTGGAGCAGAAAAAGAACTTTTAGACATTATTAAAAACAACAAATCAGTACGAAGCGATAAGATTGAATTATATACAACAAAAAGTAGAGGTTCCGTATTAAGAATGCTTTCAAAGCTTAAGAATAAAGGAGTTATTAGAAATAGGACATTTAAAAATCCAAATGGACAAGTAGCTTTTTCTGAATATTCCATTGCGGATATTAATAATAATATTACAAGTTACAAGACATCTGATTTGAAAGTTAGTAAGGAAGTTAAGAGTGTTGATGTCAAAAATAATATTGTAGCCTTGAACACTTGTAATCTTAAACAAAACACCGAGTTTGATTTGTATAGTTACCTTTTACATCATGAGAAATTAAGAGAGATAACTCGTGTTTATGGAGATTTTAATCATATAAAGGAAAATATTCAATCTGAATCGTCATTACGACAAGAGTCTTTGAAAATTGGCAAAATTGGACAACATTTGTGGAGTTTATTAAAACAAGGGTACTTACCTTTAAAATTATATGAAAAATATAAGACTGGAAATGAAGCAATAAAACTTGGTAAAATTAGAAAAAGTGATTTATACAACCCTATTATAAAGGGTGAAGAATTAGAAACCTTGTTAAAGTTAATAGCATGGTACATTTCTGAAGGATGGGCTACGAAAGATTATAAAATATCATTTACTCAATCCAAATTAAAAAATATCAAACAAATTGAACATCTCTTAAATAAATTAAAATGTCCTTATTTTATACAAGAATATGAAGATAATAAAAAAGTCTTTGTTATAGGAGGATTTCTGGGAACCATAATTAATAATACTTGTGGTAAATACTGTGATAATAAACAAATCCCATCCTTTGTTTTTGATTTATCAAATAAATATAAACAAATTTTTATTGATGAAATCCTAAAAGGAGACGGGTATAAACGATCAACAGGGAAGGCCTATGTTAGTACTTCAAATCTATTAATCACAGGTTTGAACTTATTATTAATAAGTTTAGGTTATAGAACCTCAATTAAAACACGATTTGAAGAGAATTTTGAAAATTTTAAGATATGTAATACCAATTGCGATACTGGAAGATTAACTAGGTATGATTTGGTCATTCATTCAAATAAAGATACTATATTAAAGTATAATGATATAGAATCAGCAATTCTATCAAAAAATATGCAGTTTGACTTTAAAACCAAATATGAGTATGATATAAGTGTAGAAGATACTGAAAGATTCTTTGGTGGAGTTGGATTATTTGGTTTACATAACAGTTCAGTTGACACCTACCTTGCACCCTTTGTTCGAGCAGACAATCTGAATTATAAAACAGTTAAACAATGTATCCAGCATCTAATTTATGGATTAAATATAGCAAGCCGTTGGGGTGGACAGTGTGTTAGTGAAGATACAGAATGTTTAACTGATAATGGATGGAAATTTTATCACGAAATCGACATAAATAAAGACCAAATTGCGACATTCAATATCTATGATGGTAATATTGAATATTTAGTACCTAAAAGAATAAAGAGCTACGACTATAATGGTGACCTTATTAGATTAAAGAATAGACTTCAGGATCATTTAGTCACACCTAATCATAAAATTGTTCGTAAAAAATTCAACTCTAATGAATATGTAATGGAAGAGGCAGAAGCGCTATTAAAGTTCAAAAATGGAATATTAATACCTAATTCAGGAGAAACTGGATCGATAAAAGAAGTGGAGGATCATTTAGTCGAATTGATCGCTTGGTTGGTAAGTGAAGGTAACTTTAGTGCTGACTCGAAGAAAAGTAATAGAGAAAGAATTGCCATTTATCAAAGTGAAAAAAATATTGAAAATTGTGATAAAATCAGGGGCTGTTTAACTAGAAACGACTTAGAATGGGATGAATTTAAAAGAATTCATGGATTTGCAAAAGAACATGCTTCAATAAGATTCAGGATAAATACTGAAGGATCTAAAAGAATAAGGAAAACACTTTCCTCTAAAAAAGTTCCTAACTGGCTTAAAACACTTTCTAAGAGACAAATCAAGTTATTTTTAGAAACATATATACAAGGAGACGGTAGCGTAGAAAAAGGTAGAATAAGAATATATTCAAAAGATAAAGAAATAAAAGATTCTATTCAAGAATTATGTGCTTTAGTTGGTTGGGGAACAACTAATCGGATAAGGGAAAATGAAGTTTACACGATAAATATTATTAGAAACCAACATACACAGGTAAAACTCTTCAAAACACAATATAAAGGTAAAGTTTGGTGCCCAACCACAAAAAATGGTACTTTTGTTGCTCGAAGAAATGGAAAAGTGTTTATTACAGGGAATACACCGTTTACTAATCTTACATTTGATCTTACCGTCCCTGCTGATCTTAAAGACCATCCTGCAATCGTTGGTGGTAAAGAATTAGACACTACCTATGGAGATTATCAGAAAGAAATGGATATGATAAATCACGCGTTTCTTGAACTCATGGAAGAAGGTGACGCGAAAGGACGGATTTTCACATTTCCAATACCTACTTATAACTTAACTAAAGATTTTGACTGGGATTCATCCATTGCACAACGAATTTTCGAGGTGACTGCGAAATATGGCATTCCTTACTTCCAGAATTATTGTCTTGTTAGAGAAACTGAAATTATCGCAAAAGATCTAAAAGGAAGAGTTCGAAAGACTAACTTTAACAGTTTAAAAGAGGATTGGGAAATCTTAACCCCTTCAGGATTTAAAAAAGTATTAGAAAAACATCACATTCAATATAATGACAAACCACTTGTGATAGCTTTTAATAATGGTGAAAAGGTATCTTGTTCTGAAAATCACCTTTTTCCAACAGAAAATGGATTAAAAAGAGCAGATCAACTTAGGATTGATGATTTAATTCTAGTAGCGGAATACTTCTATGATGATAATACAAGAGGAGGTGAGTTTGATTATGGTAGATTTTTAGGATTATTCTTAGCGGAGGGATATATTGAAAAAGAAGGTACAAGAATTAATTTTCCTAATAGGGACAAATTACTAATAGATTTTGTAGATAAATTTTCAAAAAAACATTTTATGTCATCTAACACAATATTGCAGAGAGATGATGGGTTATTTAACCTTTATATTAATAGTAGAGCATTAGTTTCATTTATTCATGATTTTTCATTAGGAAAGGACGCTAAATCTAAACGTTTAAGAGGAACTGCATTTGATTCATCTATTAATTTTAGAAAAGGATTAATACAAGGGTATTATGAAGGAGATGGAAATAAATCTAAGCATGATAGATTTGAAGCTTCATCTATGTCTCATGAACTTATGAAAGATATTAGAAGTATGCTCATAAGTCTAGGAAAAAGAACGACATTTAGACGGATATGTATAGAAGCGAAGGGAAATGATAGAAAATATATGTATTTAGTAACTGAGGCTAGTACTAACACCCAAGCTAGTAGAACATTCCTTGAAAAAAATGGGAAGGTATATTGCAAAGTATCAGAAATCAAAAAATCAAAAAGTTCCGCTAAAGAGTTAGTAGATATCAAAATTGAAGGAACTGACAAATTATTTACTTTAGCTAATGGAATAGTAACGCACAATTGTGGAAGTGACCTCGACCCTGGTGACATAAGAGCAATGTGTTGCCGGCTAAATATCGATCAACGTGAACTGATGAATCGACCTGGTAATATGTGGGGCGCAGGGGAAAATACAGGATCGATTGGAGTAACTACAATCAACCTTAATAGAATTGCATATGAAAGTGCTTCCAAAAAGGAATATTTTGAAAGACTCAGCCACCTTATGGAAATAGCTCGTGATTCTTTAGAACTTAAACGAAAAGTAGTTAATAAAAATCTCAAAAATGGTTTAATGCCCTATACAAAGACATATCTCGGTACCCTAGTGAATCATTTCTCCACAATCGGTTTATGTGGCATGAATGAAGCCTGTATCAATCTATTGAAAGTAGATCTTAGCACAAAAGAAGGAAAAGCTTTTGCTATTGAGACATTAGAGTTTATGCGAGAAAAAATCCGAGGTTTTCAGGAAGAAACCAGTAATCTGTATAACTTAGAAGCAACACCTGCAGAATCAACTGCATACCGATTTGCGAAGTTAGATAGAGAAAAATACCCCGATATCATAACAGCTGGAACCGAAGATGCCCCATATTTGACGAATAGCACACAACTTGCTGTGGATACCACCACTGATGTTTTTTTTGCACTTGAACATCAAAATGATATTCAACCGCTATATACTGGAGGAACGATCTTTCATTCGTTTTTGGGAGAACGCCTACCAAATGCAGAATCATGTAAAAATCTTGTGCGGAAGATAGCTGAAAACACTAAGCTCCCCTATTTCTCTATCACTCCTACTTTTTCCGTCTGTCCCAGTCATGGTTATCTGATCGGTGAACATCCAACGTGTCCTGAACCAGAATGTGGCCAAACAACAGAAGTTTATTCCCGAATTGTTGGTTATTTCCGTCCTGTGCAGAATTGGAATGTTGGAAAGAAGCAGGAATTCAAGGATAGAATTACATATAAACCAACAATGGAGATTACCGATAAATCACCAGAAATTCCACTTAATATCGAAACAGAAACACCGTCGGCAAATAAATTCTCAAAAATATTAGTGTTTACTCAAAAAAGTTGTCCCCGCTGTCCATCAATGAAACAATATTTGCAGATTAATACTAATGGAGATTTAGAAGAGATAGACGCAGGAACTGAAGAAGGCCTAAAAATTGCTAAGAACTATGGAATTATGTCAACACCCACTGTAGTTTTTCTAGACAATGACAATAGTGTTATTGGGAAGGTGACATCACTCACGGAGGTCAAAAAGTGGGTATAGGTGGTTTTCAAAGACATACACTTACCGATTACCCTGGAAAAGTAGCCTGTATAGTTTTTTTCTCTGGTTGTAACTTTCGTTGTCCTTGGTGTCACAATGGGGATTTGGTTAACAGTGTGGGGGATTCCTACGAGGTTAATGATATTATCTTAGAAATTATGAAAATTAGAAAATGGATTGATGGTGTTGTCATCTCTGGTGGTGAACCAACACTTTCTCCAGAGCTCATAAAATTTTGTGCAAAGATTAAGGATAAGGGACTTCTCGTCAAACTCGATACTAATGGTTCAAAACCTGTCGTTATTCAAGAACTCATAGATAAGAAATTGGTTGATTATATTGCAATGGATGTTAAAACAGCTTTAAATGAGTATGAAAAGGCTATAGGTGTGAAATTCGATTCTGCAAAGATTCAGGAATCACTCCAGCTAATAATGGAAGGAAACATAGACTATGAGTTCCGATCAACGATAGTTCCAGATTTTTTTCAAGAGATGCAATTTAGAGAGGTTTTGAGGACAATCCAAGGTGCTAAGCGGTTTATTTTACAGCAATATGATCCCCAACATAGAATGGATTCAACACAGTGCAAAAAGAGCTATTCTAAATCACTACTGCAAGAATGGGAGAAAAAAGGAGCAGCATTTGTCGAAGAATGCCTGGTACGTTCAACTAGTTGATTCTTCTATATTATTTCTTCTCCAGATTCTTGGAATTACTAGTAATGAAAAGCTTGGGCGAAATAAGGAGAGAAATTATTTCAAGAACGCTTAGTTCGTATAACTAACAAATCTTCCTAACCACTCATATGAATACATATTTGATAAACATATTAATTTTAATAAAGTCTAAATATAAGCTATATCAAGTTAATTACCTCCCATCATATTTAATCAACTACAAAATAGCGCTATTTTATAGTTGGAGTTATTTAATGTGTTACAACGTAAAATAGTTATCGTTGGAGATTCTGGTGTAGGTAAAACCAGCGTGATTCGGCGATTTAGCGAAGGTATTTTTGATCCCGAATTTAAAAGCACTATTGGGGTATCTTGGGCTACAAAAAAGGTTACTATTTCCAAAACTGTTGTAGATTTATCTATCTGGGATATGGGCGGACAAGATACTT
>JAEOTF010000341.1 GCA_016840025.1 Candidatus Hodarchaeota archaeon | reverse complement strand
GCAGTTCCTATAGGAACAACAAATATAGCTTTTTGAGCAATATTAGAATCAAAAGCTCGTTTTATTCTTGTAAGTGCATAGTATGCTGCCACTCCTCCTTTTTTATCAAAATTTTTAACTGCAGGTACTTCAATTATGACTTTCTGATCTTCGTCATCGCTATGTGTTATTAATGCTGCGAGTTTTTGTTTACGGTTTTCAAATAAAAACTTGTAACCTAATTGAATATCAAGATCTTTTTCCTGTTGTTTAGCAATAGCTTTAAAACTATTTATAACTCCCGTAGCAACATATTGAGAATTAACTATTATAGTTAAATCTTCTTCTAGGTCAATTAATTGCTCTTCTGCTGGAATAGGTGTCGTTGATACCTCTTCAACTTTTGTTATCTCTTGTAGTCTAACTAGTTTTTCTGCATTAGGAGTTGGTAATTCACTGGGTAATTCTTCTCCCTCGACAATTGCGTCTAAATAGGCTCGAATCATCTTCATAGCTTGCCTTGGATTTCCTCTACTTTTTTGATGAATATTTTCAATATGTTCTTCGCGTAAAGGAAACAAAAGATTACTTGGTGGTTCAATATTAATTGTATTTTCCCAATAAAACCGCATACTATCCTCATAAAGAACCTGTAAATCTTCTTTGGCAAAGGGGTTGAGCGAAGATTCGGCTTCCATACGGGTCCGCATTGCCTCGTCAAGATTTTCTAATAATTTTGGCCAAATTTCCTCAAGACATGCTGTGACTATAAGAACATTCGGGACCTCATTATATAATCGCTTTAAGTTTTCAATAAAACTACTAGCCGCCTCAGAACCGTGTATTCTGTATGGAATTTCTAATTCATCAAAGTATATTATCACTACCTTTGGGTAAATTTCATGGATTGTTCTCATCGCTGCAAATACAGCATCATCATCTTCAATTGGAGTTCGAAGCCCAAGGGTTTCCATTTGTTCCTCTGTTAAATTCTCTCCCAATAAAAAACGTTCAGCCAGATCAGCCTTATTTTTATCTCGTCTTGCCCCGTAAATAACAAGTGCTTTTATTAAATCACTCTGCAATCCTGGAAAATCTCTAACAGCTTTAGCAATGGTCTCATTCTCACCAATTTTTCGTAATAGTCCTTTGTGTACACCAAAACGGTCTAGAAGTATTTTTGATGTTGTCTTTAGTAAGTCTACTCCAATGTCATCTAATATACAGGTCCAAATATGTAAAGGAATACGTACTGGCGCTGGAGGACTAGGTAAATATACAACAGTTATATCTTTTTCATTGAACTGTGTTTTGTGAATATCATATTCATCATAAAGAACCCAATAAAGGTGGGTTTTCCCAGAACCTGCCTCTCCTATAACAGGAACAAAACGCGGGGTTTCATCGACAGTTACTCCCCGTAGAGCACGTTTAATAGCATCAGTTGCTTTTCTTCGTGGTTCTGCTACATCTATAGCGTCAGGTTTGTCCCCTCGTGACACAAATCTTTCAAAAGGAGAAATATTTTCCTTTAATATGTCAAGGTACATTTCTAAGTCATCAGACATTGTCAATTTTACCATCCAGCGCTCTATGCCTGATAAATATAAGACTCAAATAAGTTATTGGTTATGTTTAAGCTATGGAAATAAAAAGAAAAAAGAGATTAATAATTTATTTTGTAAAATTAAATCATAACTAACGATAATTATAGTATTTAGTAGATTTATGATTTAAATAAAGAAAAAGAAAGACAAAACTTGTAATAGTTATTGTTTGATTAGTCTCACCCGTACTTAACAATACTGTTAAGTATTCATAAAATATTTTTAAACAAAACAACTCATTTTTATACACAATACAAAAATCCTTATAAAATTCGTTGAATATATATTATTATTAATGTCAAGAAGCTTAATTTCATCCTATATCGTTAGGCAAAATGAGCATACAGTCGTTTTACCCGTTAAAACTTATGCTAATGCCAATGAATTTAAGCTTGAGGATCTTACCGATTCTATTTGGGGAACCCCATTTGTAGGAGTCGGCGTAAAGACTTTTAGAACTCTAAAAAAAGGTAATGCTATCATTGTAAAAATAATTATCACACGGGCTTCTCCTGGTTGCGAAGAAGGCTCTGAAGATTCTGCCTACTTAGTACAAGAATGGCAGGATATAACTCCCGAATGGATGCAAGATCTAGCGATTACTGTATTCAATATTGTGTTTGAAAAATTCAAACGTGAACTTAATGATATGGATGTCGTAGATGTCGTCGATAACTATCTTCTCCATTCAAAATTAATAAAGAGCTAATTTTACCTTTTAAAATTTAGAATACTTCACTATATATCCGCTGGTGGTGGATAGGGCGGTAGTTCACTTCGTAAGGGTCTATCCTTACGATATCCAAGCACATAGTTGCCTTGAATTAATTTCTGAACTTCATTTGTACCTTCATATATTACTGCAGCCCTCGCATTTCGCCAGAAACGTTCGACAGGATAGTCAGCAGAGAACCCATAAGCACCATGAATTTGAATTGCGCGATTAGCTGCATCCAGAGCATGAGTGGTTGCAAACCATTTAGCCATAGAGGTTTCACGAGTATTACGGATCCCTTTGTTCTTCATCCATGCAACCTTGTAAACTAGTAATTGTGCCGCATCATAGGATGCTTGCATGTACGCAAGATGCTCTTGGATTAATTGAAAACGACCGATTTCTTTTTCGAACGCTTTTCTTGTACGGGCATAACTAACAGCTTCTTCAATACACGCTTGTATTAACCCTACAGAGCCTGCTGCGACAGTAAAACGACCATTGTCTAAACATGACATTGCGATTTTAAACCCCTCTCCTTCTTCCCCAAGTCGGTTTTCTATTGGCACATGCACATCTTGAAGAAATATTTCCCCTGTATTAACTGCTCGAACACCCAACTTATCATGAATTGTTGTGGTAGCAACTCCTGGAAAATTTCGTTCAACTATGAACGCAGCCAAATTTTTATGCCCCCGTTTTTCTTTGTCCATTCTGGAAATAATCAGAAAATGATCGGCCACATCTGCTAAGGATATCCATGTTTTACTACCATTAAGTACATATTCATCTCCATTCCGAACTGCACTGGTTTGAAGAGCAGCCACATCCGATCCACATCCTGATTCTGTAAGTCCAAATGTAGAGATCTTTTCACCCTTAGCCTGGGGGATTAAAAAATTCTTTTTTTGTTCACTTGTACCCCACTGATAGATTGCAAGAGTGTTTAAACCAACGTGAACGGACATAACGATTCTTAGAGAACTATCTATTCGTTCTAATTCCTCACAAGCTAAGGCGAGGGACAAGTAATCGAGACCAGCACCTCCATATTTTTCTGGAATACATACTCCTAAAATTCCCAGTTCCCCCATTTTCGTTAATGGTGGTGCAAATTTAGCATTTTTATCATAATCTTTGATTATTGGTTTTATTTCCCTCTCTGCAAACTCTTTAATACTAGTTTGAAATAATCGCTGTTCTTCTGAGAGTTTAAAATCTACCATTGGGTATCAACTCTTCAAATTAGCCATTAATTATGTTCAAATTTGATAACCAAGCTTGAAAGGATTTAACAATACTTTTTGGTTGTTAAGCGATTTGTATAAGGGCAGTTAATAATATTAGATTATAAGACAAAAACACTCAATTCAGGTGTTATTTTGTGTCTATTTTAGAGAAATGCGTCCAATGTGGTTCCTGTTTACCGGTGTGCCCTTTATTTCGTCTAACAAAACTAGAATCAATTTCTCCCCGAGGAAAACTTTACTATTTAATAACTAAAGAGAATATTCCTATTGATTCAGAACTAGAAAATCAATTCAATAATGTATTATTTGCTTGTACTCATTGTGGCGCATGTGCTGAAGTCTGTGATTCAGATGTTGACATTCTCGATCTTTTTTTGAAGACTAAGGGTGAAGTACTCACACAAGACTTATCCTCTGAAATTAGCCAGTTACGTGACAAAATTCTGAGTTCAGGAAACATTTTTGGATTGGATAACGAAGACAGAATTGAGCTGTTATTGGATGAAGTGGAAGAAGAGATTGATAATATACGAAAACGTGTATGGGAAAAAGGTAAATCAGCAGAGGTTGTTTTTTTCTTAGGTTGCATTCCTTCCTTAAAATCATCTCTTATAGAAGCCACGCTTTCCTCTTTAAAAGTACTAGAGAAACTAAATATCGATTATCTATTATTAGGGGGCGAAGAATTTTGTTGCGGTCACCCGTTAGATGTTATTGGTTTAGCAGATCAGTGTGAAAACTTAAGAGAACATAATACCAGTATTTTGAATTCAACCGGAGCAAAAACTGTTATTACCAATTGTCCTGGATGCTTGGCTGCATTAACTCATCATTATAATTTGAATGCTCATCCTATGCATTTGGTAGAGTATGTTGAGCAAAATCTTCCCAAAAAGATCCCTAATCCCCTTAATAAAAGAGCGATAGCATACCATGAGCCATGTGATCTTACACGAATTTCTGGGGTAGTCGAACCTCCTAAACAACTTCTTCAAAAAATTGGTGTTAATTTCATCGAATTAGAATCATCTTGCTGTGGTGGTGGTGGAATGATGCGATTAACCCATGAAAGACTGAGTCAGGGAGTCATTCAAAAACGAATCGCTGAGAACAGTATCACTAGTATAGTAACTTGTTGCCCATCCTGTGAAGAGCAGTTTAGATCAGAAGGAATAGAAACTTTAGATATAATGGAGTTAGTAGATGAAGCGTTGGGGTAAAAAAAATGGACTATGACATAGATCTTCTTGAAAACCTTTGTGCTTCAGCAAACGCTTCGATGATGAGACGAATTGATTATAAAAAAGTAAAAGCAGTATTCCATCCATCGAATGAAGAGGAAGCTCATCAAGCTATTCTTTATGCTAAAGCCAAAGAATTAACGATTACATCAAAAGGCGCTGGTTCTTCGCTTAGTGGAGCTTCTACAGGTGGTAATTTTAACAAGATTATCCTCACTACGCATAACCTTAATCATATTAAAGCAGTAGATTTAAGTCAAGAAGTTGCTTGTGTTCAACCTGGAGTAACACCTGTACAACTCAATGAATCGTTAAAAAATACAGATTATCGTTTCTATGTAACTCCAAGCTCTAAAGATGTAGCAACTATAGGTGGGATGATTTCCACAGATGCGGGGGGTAATGATGCATGGCTTCATGGTACAATGCGAGATAATTTGATAAGTGTAACATTTCTTGATAATAATGGAAGAAAAATCTATGTAACCACTTCTGATGTTCAATGTGATGATAAAAAATTAGAACAATTACTTCGAGATGAGCAGTTCTCTTTAAATGACGTGGTGAATTCTCATGGGGTATTGGGATTCATTATTGAAGCAGAAATAAAGCTGAAAAAAGTAATTCAACAAGAAGTAGGACATGGTGTTCTCGTATTTTCAGATCTAGATCACTATGGAAAGGGAGTAGTTGAAATTATTCGAAAGGAAATTCCACTATTATATTCAGAAGCTGCTGTACAAATGCCAGTTTGGATGCATGATGAGTATAAGGCACCTTTCCTTATCCTTTCTTTTCCATACGAAAATCAGGAAAATTTGGAATTATTAGGCAGGTTACATAAACTCGATGCTTCCGCTGGTTTAGAAATGCAAGAGTTCCGAAGAACTTTCCCTAAACGGACACCACCAGAAGGAACACAATTACCATATTTTGAGGGTTATGGATTCTCTGAAACGCATCTTCTTAATTTTGGGAATATAATGGAAGAATTAAATTCTCTTTGGAGTTCTAATGGTTTAGAACCATTTATGAGATATGGTCATTCCCCCTGTAAATGGTACACCGATAATAGAGAAGTTTTTGGTCTTATTATGCATGCAAGAGAAGTTAAAGTTGAGAAAACAGGAAAAGAACTTGTGAATGTTTTAGAGCAAGTTATTCAGTTCTGCAAGGAAGAGAGTATTACTCCCAAACCTGAACATAAGTGGCCCTACCTAGAAACATCAGAACGAAAACGGTTACGTCACTTAGCACATGTCCTTAATAGTTCCTTTAATCCATTTATATTGAAAGCAACGTTCACAGACCTTGCTGAGCTGGTATTTTGATGGAAATTCAACTTATTTGGCTTATAACAAGAATAAATTGTCCCTAATCTTACCTTAAGATCTTTGGACCTCCCCATTCTTCTCTAAGAAGACTGTAGAGCACTCCATCTTCCCACTTTCCTTTTATAAAAGCCAATTTTCTAATTGTTCCTTCCTTCTTAAAGCCATTTTTCTCTAAAACACGTATAGAGGCAATATTTCTATTATCAATTATAGCTTGAATACGCACTATATCCCTAAGAAGAAAAAAATAATCACTAATAATTCCTACAGCTTCGGTAGCATATCCTTTTCCATATTCACTTGGAACAATAAGGTAACCTATCTCAGTAACAGATACATACCCTCCAAAACAAGTTTGAAAAAAGTGAACAACACCAATTCTCGTTCTATCTTTTTTTTCTATAATGAAAGTTCCACTATCAGGAGAACGTTCACTATATATCTTTTCGATTTCAGTCTTAGAAACTTGTCTACTATAGAAAAATTCTCCGATAAATTTAGGATCATTGGACCATTCTGCATATATTGATAGATCTTCGCTCTCAATTATTCTCAAATTAATATTTTTTCCTTCCAGCATGTAATCACCTCAATAACCACTATCCACCGCTATTATCTATCACGCTTTGTTAGACTTCGTTACTATGCTCCATAGTTATAACAATTTTTCCTAGGGCGTGTCCTTCTTCAAAATACCGGAAAGCTTCAGTAACTTCACTTAAAGGGTGTTTTGATTCTTTTGAGTTCTCTCCCTGATAACCTGTTCTTTGACGTCCATTCACTCAACAGAGTTCTCTCTG
>JAEOTF010000050.1 GCA_016840025.1 Candidatus Hodarchaeota archaeon | reverse complement strand
TCAATTGCGAGTTTATTTGATTCTACTGTCAAATTAATAACAAAAACTAAAGGTGTCGATTTAGCTTTCCCTCCAAACATCTCTATCAATGAGTGCGCAGCTCATGATACCGCTGCTCCTTTTGAAAAACGAATAATTCCTAAAAAAGCACTTGTGAAAGTTGATATCGGTGTTAATGTTAATGGGATGTTATCTGATACGTCAAGGACAATTAGTATTGATGGGAAGAATCTACGTTTAATAAAAGCTGCAGAAAAAGCATTAAAAAATGCAATAAAAATCATAAAACCTGGTATTCGAGTAAACAAGATTGGTGCTATTGTCCAGGACACTATCGAGAGTTATGGCTATAAACCAATTGCTAATTTAACTGGACATGTCATGAAAAAGGGACACCTACACGCTGGCCTGTCTATCCCAAGTGTTAAATCATTTGGGGCTGTGAGGAGTGGTAAATTAAAAGCGGGTATGATTATTGCGATCGAACCCTTTAGTACTAATGGAAATGCAGGTTACATCGAAGATGCAAAAAGGCCCCCGTTGATCTATTCATCACAAGGACACCCCGATACAGATATAGGGAAAATACTTGTAGAAAGATTTCAGAAATTACCTTTCTCACTACGAACCGCTACTTTTTATTTGAAAACTAGAAACAAGAAAACAGATAATTTAGCTGAAATCTTGGACCAAGATCGATTCCACGGATATAAGCCTTTGATTGAAAAATCAGGGGGATTAGTAGCTCAGGCGGAACATACAGTTCTAGTAACCAAAAAAGGAGCTCGAATTATCACAGCACCAGTTTAGGATGAAGGGTTTTTAGGAAGGGTGAAAAAGAATGTACTTCCTTCTCCAAGTGTAGATTCGACCCAAATCTCTCCTTCATACCTTTGAACGATTTTACGGACTAAAGCTAGACCAATGCCTGTGCTTTCATGTTTATCCCATACATCGAGGGTTTGAAACATCTGAAAAATCTTCTCAAAATATTTTTTGGGTATTCCTGGCCCATTATCCGCCACACTAAATTGCCAGTAGTTTCCTTTATCAATGCAGGAGACTTTAATTAACCCGGTAGGTTTATCATTGAATTTCACAGCATTATCAAGAAGATTCTGGAATATCTGCAAAATTTGGCTTCTTTCAGCCCAAATAGTAGGTAATTCACATTCAACGGCTATTTCAATAGTATTGGGTGGTGATAATAACTCAATTATCTCGTGTAAGGTTTCATAAAGAGGAACTTTACTAATTTCTTCACGAGAGCGGCTAACGGTCGAGTAATCTAAAATTCCTTCGATCAAGCCGTACATTCGGGTTACTCTACGCATTAGTAATGTAAGAAGTTCTTTTCCATTTTTATCAAGCTTTTCTGTATAATCTGTCACTATACAATCAGCTAAAAATTTAATTCCACGGAGAGGAGTCTTGAGGTCATGGCTAGCAAGAGAAACTAAATCCTGTAAATCCTGAGCAAGTATTCTAAATTTATACTCACTCTCCTGCAACAGCTTTTCGGCCTTTTTACGAGAGGTTATATCTCTAGTTACATTGATAATAAATTTCTTTCCCTCAATATCAATAATCCGCGAATGCACTTCAAGTGGAACAATCGTTCCATCCTTTCGGTAATTAGAAGTTTCAAAAATAAGATTTCCATGTTTCATTACGGTATCTGCACGGTTAGCTCTTACATCTGGAGGATCAACCGCGATGTCGTCAAGTGAGATAGCAAAGATTTCCTCTCTTGTATATCCCAAAATCTTGTGTACGGCTTCATTCGCATAAACAATGTTATGTTCTAGATCATTAACAAGAATCGCATCTGTCGCATTTTCTAACATCAAGGATTTGAATCGGATTTCCTCTTCAATTTTTTTCCGTTCAGAAATATCCCTAACTGATACTACTCGAACTACATTTCCTTTAATCTTGGATTCCCTGGCTTCTATCTCTATTGGAATAATCGTACCGTCTTTTCTCTGACCCATTATTTCATAGGGTTTATGATATTGCGTAGCAATCTTTTCATACGCTAAAGATCTGTATTCAGGCATAACAACGATTTCTATTGCATTTTTTCCTACAAGTTCTTCCCTTCTGTATCCAGAAAGATTCTCAAAAGATGGATTGACGTCAACAGTCACCCCTTTGTCATGAATGACAATTCCCTCTAACGTAACTTCTGATAATTGCTTATATCGTTCCTCACTCTCCTGTATTGCTTTCTCTGCTTTTTTCCGCTCTGTAATATCTAAAGCCGTAAATGTAACACCTTTTGAATAATCATTGGGATCTAAAGGAGTCGATCGTAAATCTACATCAATTATTCGTCCATCTTTACATTTAAACTGTGTTTCAATCCTTCCTGTTCCATATTGATCTATTTCCCTATATTTTTCGTTACCAACTCTTTTATATTCCTCTTGACTTGGATAAACCATTCTTGCATTTTTCCCTAACATTTCATCCTGAGAATATCCCGTCATTTCGAGAAATGTATCACTAACCAGGGTAATTACTCGATTACGAACTACTCCAATGCCTATCGGTGCCACACGTAAAATACTAGCGTATTTTGCCTCACTTTCTTTTACAGGGCTTAAATCCGTAAATACAGATAAAACCCCTTGAAAAACACCATTATCTGTGAATAGTGGATTAGCGCTAATTAGAACGGGAATACGAGCCCCATTTTTCGTAAGAAGAGAGGATTCATAAGTGCTTCCAATACCTTTGGGTCTTTTCCCCGTTTCTTTCATAATTATAGAATATTCTTCAGGAGGAATAATGATATTCTGATGTTTTCCTAGCAGGTCTTCTTCTAAATAACCAAACATTTCAGTTACTCGAGGATTAACGAAAGTGATAATCCCATTTTTATCTTCTAAAAGTACTCCTTCTTGGAGCCTTTCAACTAACATCTGATACTTCTCTTTCGCTTCTCTCAATTCTTCTTCGAATTGCTGTCGTTCTGTTATGTCTCGAACGAGGCTTTGGACATATTGTGGATTACCTTCGATATCTCTAATTAACGTAATTGTAACTTCTACAGGGATCTCAATACTATTTTTTTGACGAAAAATCTTCTGATAAGGCGCTACGATTCCTCCCGATAGTAGCCAATCGTTTCTTTGAGAACTTATTTCTGGATCATAATTTACCACAATGTCTCTATTGTGCATCCTTATTAGTTCAGCTTTTTCAAAACCCAGCAATTTTGCGGCTCTATAGTTAACTTCAAATATTTCGCCATTTAGCCTAGTAAGAAAGATAGCATCATTAGACTGCTCAAAAAGCTCTTGATATTGGATAGCTTTTTCTCGCACCGCTATATCTAACTGTTTACGCGGACCAATTTCCTTAACAATGATTAAGTTTTGGATCGTTTTTCCCATTTTAATAGGAGAGCCTATACATTCTACGGTTATCTCTTGACTTTCTCTATTTTTAATGGAAATATCAATAGATTTGCTCTTTCCCCTGTTTAATTCCTCAAAACAAACTGAAAGGCGAGGAATATCTTTAGAATTAAAAACACCAGATTTTATGAAATGTTTTCCCATAATTAATTCTTTCTCTGCTCCAAATATTCTAACAGCTTCTGGATTTAAATCAATTATTCTCCCAATTTCATCGGTAATTATTATACCATCATTCATTTTTGTAAAGATATATCTATATAGTTTCTCCCTATTGTCTCTCTCCTTTTCTACTTTTTTAAGATTCTCAATCTCTGTTTTTATTAACTCTCTCACATCTACTGGTACATCCTTCCTCTGCACACACTTTTCTAAGCTTTGTATCATCAAAAAACCCCAACAAGGAAAATTTGTTGTTTAATAGGAAAAAGCCCCTAGTTAAATATCCCAAAAAAAAATATCTTGTTCCTATCTTGTTGAACATTATCTAAGATTTGATTTAAGTCTTAAAAAACCGTTCCTTTTTTTATATAATTTTTGAAGAGATCCATTTTACAAACACCAGTTTTCATTCTTCATATGAATTTCGGTAAGGTAAAGAAGAAGGTACTTCCTAATCCAAAGGTCGATTCCACCCAAACTTTTCCATTATACATCTCTACAATTTTCTGAACTATTGCCAATCCTATTCCTCTACTCTCATGTTCATCTCGTGGAGAGAGTGTTTGAAATATTTGGAAGATCTTCTTGAAATATTTAACATCAATACCCATGCCATTGTCCATGATAGAAAATTGCCACTTATCACCTACATCTTCACAATGGATTTGAATGATTCCTCTAGGTTTATCTATAAATTTGATCGCATTATCCAACAGATTCTGAAATATTTGAAAAATACATGTTTGTTCAGCAAGGATTGTTGGAAGCTCATCCTGAATTTTAATCTCAATATTTTCAGGTGGGGAGAGCATATCAATAATATCATCCAGAAGTTTTCCTAAATTTATATTTATGAATCTCTCCCGGATTCTTCCTATTTTTGAATAGTCTAAAATTCCCTCAAGTATACCATACATTCGGGTTACTCTATTTGTTAAGAGGTTGAGTAATTCTATACCCTCTTCATCAAGTCTATCTGCATAGTCTTCTTTTAAACAGTCAGCTAGAAATTTAATACCTCGTAAAGGCGTTTTCATATCATGTGAAGTGATTGAAACAATATCACGAAGCTCTAAGTTGGTTCTTTTTAGTTCAGAGAGAAGTCGTAGGTTTTCTTCTTCCCTTTTTTTACGATCTGTGATATCACGGAATAAAACTTGTATACACAAAGGATTTCCTTCAACATCATATACTGGTGCAGCATGTATTTCAACTGGAAACCTTGAACCATTCTTTTTACGAAATATTCGTTGATAGAGAGGTATTTCTTCTCCTGCGAACATTTTTATTCTTTTTTGAGTGCTTTCTGCTAGATTAAAATCCACGGCAATATCATAATTTGTTAATCCTACAAATTCTTCAATTGTATAGCCAAGTAAATCCGCAGCTTTTTGGTTAGCTTCTTGTATTGTACCATCAAAACTATTAATTATAATTGCGTCAGTATTTTGCTCAAAAAGTGTCCGATAATGGAGTTCTTTTTCTTTTAGAGCTTTTTCTGTTTTTTTCTGAGTTGTTATGTCATGAACAACTGTAACAATGCGGTTAACTTTGTCTTTATCAAAGATAGGAATTTTATGAGCTTCGGTGATGAATTCTTTATCATTAATCTGTATAGTTTCTTGGGTAACAAGCGTTTGTCCACTATCAAATACTAATTTATATTCATCAAGAACCACTTTTGGAAGGAATGGTTGGGCATCAAATAAATTACGACCAATTACTTCCGATTCGAGTCCGAAACTCTTTAGTTGTTGCTTAAGGGTTTTATTTATAAGAATAATTCGTAAATCTGTATCAACTACGTGTATAAAGTCACCCATTGCATCAATAGTAGTGCGGTATTGTAACTCTGACGCTTTAAGTATCTCTTCGGCTTGTTTTCGCTTAGTAATATCCCGGGCAAATGCAAAATTGTATTCTTTATCTTTATGTGATAGGAAATTTATATTAATCTCTACAGGGAATAATTGTCCATTTTTTGTTTTATGTATTGATTCTATAACCATAGATCCTTGTTTTTTAAGATTATGCCAGTGATCGGGCCAGATTTCAGGAGTAAATATCGGATCGATATCATGAACTGACATAGATAGTAATTCTTCTTTAGAATATCCCAAAGTTTGGCATGCTGCATCATTTACATAAAAAAACTGTGCATCTGAAGTCATCCAGAAAACAGAATCAGTAATACGATTCATTGAGAAAAAAGCCAGTTCCATCTGTTCCTCTATTCGTTTCCGTTCAGTTATATCTGTTAAAACCGACAAAATCCCTTGGAAATCGCCAATTTCCGTAAATAGAGGTGTTGTACTGCTGATAATTGGAATACGGCTCCCATCTTTTGCTAATAGTGTTGATTCATATGTGCTGCTGATACCTTGAGATCTCTTCGCTGTTTCTTTCTTGACTTTTTCTAATTCTTCATCAGGAACTATAATGTTTGAATGTTGACCAATAAGTTCGTCTTCAGAATAATCTAACATTTTTACCAATTGTGGATTAACGAATGAGATGATTCCAGATGTATCCTCCAAAAGTACACCCTCATGTAGATTTTCAACTAACATTTGATAGCGTTCTGTTGTCTCTCGCAGAACTGCTTCTGTTTGAATTCGATCAGTAATCTCTCTCATTATTAATTCTTTAACATCTATTGGAATATCGTCTCTATTTAGGCAGTCCTCTAGACTTCTTGTCAATAAAAAATACCTCAAAATTCCAAATAATAAGTAGTTATCTTGAAAGTTTTACTAAGTTCTTCATCAATAAAAAATTACAGAAATAATTTTAGTCTACTTCTTACTTAAAATAGTTATGAAATAAAAGTAGAAATTTGGAATTAGACTGCTTATTTCAACATAACAGAACAACCTCTACATGAGCTAGAAATTAGGTCAATCTTTTAGTAATCAAATAAGAATTAAGCATGTGCAATATATTACAGGTTAATATGGTTAAGCTAAATTTATAATATACTGTTATTGGATCTACATTACTACATTCTAGAAACTCTACCTAACCTATTCTTGTTAGGGAAATAATATGTCCAACCAAAAGATCAAAGTTCTATTGATCGAAGATTACAAGATCGATCAATTAGCATTTGAAGATTGGATAGAGAGTAGACAAGATCAATATGTATATAGTATTGCTGGTTCTGTAGCAGAAGCTACGAAGATATTAACAACGGAGCATTTCGATGTTGTTGTTGCTGATTATTCACTTGGTGATGGTACAGCATTTGATATTTTTGACGTTATAGGTGATACGCCAATTATTTTTGTTACGGGAGCAGGAGATGAAGAGGTTGCCGTTAAAGCGATGAAAGCAGGGGTATATGACTATATAGTTAAAGATATCGATCGTCATTACCTTGAAAAGCTCCCAGAGATTATTGAAAAGGCGTATCAACATACTCAATCGAAGAAATTGAAAACTATTAAAATAACAGTTGATAAGATAGTATTAGCTAAAGCAACAGAAGGTGTTATTTTTTACAATACCAAACTTGGACCTTCCTTAGCATATGTACCAGCAAAAGTTCCATTATCCGAAGAAGACTATATCAAGATGGGAGTTTTCTTTTATCTCGCTATTGGTCAAGGAAATGTTAGAAATTACGGATTATTTGAGTTACCGGTTCCAGGTTATCCTAATTACCGCTCTTTCGTTTATTCATTTGATGTTATAGACCCTGATAACCATGATCCACGAAGTCAAGGCAAAAATTATTGTCTATTAGTACTTCTCTTTCCGAATTGGGTCCATGAATTTCTCCTTCATCCATTTGATCTTGAGAAAATTGTTCGAGAAAAATTAAATGATTTTACGGCATTAGAACATCTAAGATCTCCCGAAATATTCAGTAGGTTACTTCCTCACATTTTTGTGTAAATGTACCTTAATCCATCATTAAATATCGATATACCTGAAATGAAAATGCTATAAAAGAGATTTCTTCTTCTATTACTCCTATAGTGTAATTTTTCTTAATTTTGTTACCAAATATGATTAATTATTAGCAAAATCCAATGATATGAAGAAATTAGTCTCTAAAGCGAATAAAATGGCTTATATGACAGGATGGAACATAGCAGGATATGAATATGCTTCTATTTTCGAGAAAACAGGGTTAGAAAAAATGGCTAACCTCTTAGATGTTCTTATGCAGAAAACTATTGAAAATAAACATACAGAGAAATTTACCTTGTTAGATCCTGTGGAATTAGTTTTTTAAACTTCATATTAACGTTGGGAAGTCAAAAGTTCTGAACATTGAACAATATAGACCAATTATTCTCAATGTTTCAACAAAGTGGGAATATTCTGTTGATTTCACAATATATCCTGCAATATCTAATCGAACACTTTCAATAATATCTGTTTCATCATCTGAAGCCGTTAAAATAATTACTGGTATCAATTTTAATAGGTCATCTTGTTTAAGTATTCGCAATAACTCCAAACCATTCATTTTTGGTAAATTTAGATCTAAAAGAATGATTCGTGGCATATCTCTATATGCATTTCTTACTATTCGAAGTGCTTCTTCCCCATCTCTTGCAACAATGAGCTCTAAAGAGATTTCAAGCTCTTTAAACGCTTCCTTAATTCTTAAGACATCAACCTCATCATCTTCTACCAAGAGGATAGAGTTATTAGGTATCATCTCAAATTCGAATCTCCTAAAAGCTTAGATAATTATGACCTTATTGTAATCCTTTCAATCTGTTTTGCTTTCACTTAAAAGAGAAAGAACGGGTGTCAGTTATAAGCAGCGAAAAATGTAACAATTAAAGCTATTTGAATTCAAAAGCTACTTTGATAGCTCTATGTTTATTCTTTTTTAAACTACAATTAAAAGCTGATTTGTAGTCTTCAATAGGAAATCTATGTGTAATTAGATCTTTAAACAAATTTGGATTATTCTTCATAAGTCGTAGGGCTAATCTGAAGGTATCAATGCTTTGATTTTCCCAGTTTTCTTTCCCATGAAAGATTGATCCTGTAATTTCAAGTTCTTTGTATATTTGAAGAGCCCAGTCTATTTTCTTTGTTTTACTATAGCCAAATCCAAGAATTACAATCTTCCCATTACTTTTTACTAAATGTAGGGCATTATCCAATGTAGTTTCTGTTGCGACTGAATCAAAGATAATATCGGGTCCTGAATTTCCATATAGAATTTGTTTACCAATTGTTGGCTTGAACAGCATTCCATCGGTAGCATCAGCTATCCTTTGATAAAGAGTAGAAGATTTTTGTTCTAAAATGACCTCATTAGCTCCTATTCGTTTTGCAATTTCAGCTTGGTGCGGATACCGGGCAAGGCAGATTATTTTACATCTCGAACCCAAAGTGCGTATGGATGCAATTACCATTGAACCTATGACACCAGCACCGAAAACGATTACAGTTTCATTATTTTTGGGAAAATTTCTTACTACGGCATGTAATCCAATTGAAAATGGTTCTGCAAAAACTGCTGCTTCATCTGAGACAGTAGGAGGAACTTTATAGAATTGTTTCTCAAAACCAACAAAATATTCGGAATATCCACCTCCTCCAAAACCACCAAAAAATCCTTGTCCCCCATAACGTTGTTCAAGCTTAGTGCCATCACCTACCCCTACTAGAGAGTAACAACTCTCCAAGTTTCCTTTCTTGCAACTAGAACAAGGAGAGAATCCATATGCATCACAACTCGCTACAGGAGTGAAAACAACACGATCATCAATCTCTAAACTTTCAGTTTCACTTCCAGTTTCTACAATTTCCCCAACAACTTCATGACCTAAGGGAAAAAGATTCTCATTACTTGCTAGAATACTAGAAACATATGATAAGTCCACATTAAGCATATGTAAATCAGATGCACAAATTCCGCCTAAATGAGTCTTAATTTGAACCTGATTTGGGTATTTAATCTCTGGAATCGACCAGTCATCCCGATATTTGATCATAGAATATTTGCCACTAAGTTTGAGTTTTTTCAGAATGACTTTGTATAATTGAAAATCATACATTATACCTTTCATTAGATAAACCCCCTAACTAATTCATATCTAGCTCCAATAACTCTTCCGCTTTTCTTTTAGTAATATTTTTGATTTTTCGAAGGAATTTGACCAAATGGTATAACTCACGCCGTGTTATGACTCCTTGAAGCATCAATGATCCAAAAAAATCTGCTAATTGTATTAAATCTAATTTTTTTGTTATCCCTTCGTTAAGCATGGGTTGATCTTCTGTAATTACGGCATATCCCTTGATTTCTACATATTCTAACAATGAAGCATCTGCTGTATCATAACCCCTTGAAATATAATCGTTAAAGCTTTTATTAAGTCTTGGTAAAGTGGCTACTTTTTGAAAATAATGTTTTTCCTCTGAAAAGCGGTATTCCAATTCATCTCTGACATCATATGTTATAAAAAAGTTTCCTGCCTCAAGAATCTCAGTTATAACATCTTTCCAGCCAGTATCACACAATCGCAATAGTTTGTACCATGAGAAAGTGTCAATTCCAATCATAGTTAAAAATACTAACCATATCTTTTATAAAGATCATGTTTAATAAACTAACCATGGCGCAATTATCATTCAAAATTCCTGATAATGAGATCATCTTCTTGAAATGGCTCTCAGAAAAAACAGCTGAGCCAGTTAGTAGTATTTATCGTAAAGCTACACTAAAGGCTTTTCGGGAATGGAAATTAGATTATCTATTAAATGAGTATCAAAAAGGAGCTATAGGCTTTAAAACACTGTGTAAACTTGCGAATCTTAGCTTTAATGAAGGGGTATTATTATTAGAAGAAAAGGATATAGAACCCCCTATTAGCAAACTTTTAGATGAGTATAGCTCCACAGTTCGAGAAAAATTGACAATTAGTGATGTTCTTAGAGAAGGAAAAGCGTTTAAAAGAACATCAAAAGAGTATAAACCTAAAGAAGAATGATTAGATTATTTCTTGATTTCAGGGATGTAGATAGAGACCTGTTTACTATTAAAATCTTATTCTCCATTGCCTTGATATTTATTGTTCACAATAAAGGATGTCTCAAAATGGATGAGTATATAAAAGCGAATAAAAAACTCTGGGAAGAATGGACTGAGATTCATAAAACTGCAGAGCTTTATAATGTTAAAGGATTTTTACAAGGTGATGAAACACTTGACCCAATAGAAATTAAAGAATTAGGAGACGTAAATGAGAAGTCATTGTTACATTTAATGTGTCATTTCGGATTAGATACACTATCATGGGCAAGAAGAGGAGCAAGAGTCACTGGAGTTGATTTTAGTGAAAATTCAATTGAATTTGCGAAAAATTTAGCGAAAAAAATTAAGATTAATGCTCAATTTATTTGTTCAGCAATCTATGATTTACCTAAAGTCCATCAAGAGAAATATGATTTAGTTTTTACTTCTGGAGGAGTTTTAACTTGGTTACCTGATCTAACAAAATGGGCAGAAGTAGTCTCATTTTTTTTAAAACAGGGTGGAATATTTTATATTCGAGAATTTCATCCTTTTGCTCTTGTATTTGATGAAGAAGCTACTGAACTGAAGTTACGTTATAATTACTTCCCTAATGAAGATCCGTTATCATTTGAGAATACTTTTTCATATGCTTCTGATAAAAGGCATAAACCACTAACTTCATATGAGTGGGCGTATCCTATATCAATATTTATTAATTCTCTAATTAGACATGGATTACGTATTGAATTCTTCAATGAATTTCCCTATACCACTTATCAAGCCTATCCTTTCCTTTTTAAGCAAAAGATTGAGAATGTAGATTACTGGACATTGCCAGATAAAAAGATTCAATTACCCTTAATGTTTTCTTTAAAAGCTACGAAAGTAGAATGATTCACTAAGGATCCAAGAATAAATGAGGCTATAAATAAACACTCGATGATAATAATAGGCATTTCTTTTCTAATTATCTAATTTATCAATTAATTTCTGTAATTCTTTCTGCATCTTTTCATTACTATCTCCAACAGCAGCAATCTTGTTCCATGCATCTTGTGTTAGCCGATAGGTCTGTAATCTCTGAGGTAAAAGTAAATTCCAATTATAAACTCCTTCATCAAAAGTTGTAGCCTTATTTATAATGATCTGATATTCCATTGAAAGTTGAAAATAGATTCGTTGCTCTGCTGCTGATAGGGGAACATCTGCAATGTGTGGTGGTAATTCTGCATTTAAAGGAGACTTTGAAGGTCTAGTTGTCGGAGTTTCCGCCTTTAGTCTTGTTTCTAACCTTCTTGACTGATGTCGGGATTCTGACTCCAGTCCCAATGCTTCGAGTTCTCTCTCAAGAACAGACAGGCGTGAATCCAAATCTGAAGGCCTAAGTCTTCTTGCTTTAGCTTGAGAAGTTGATTTCGGTTTTGATTCTGTTTCTAAATCTTCAATATCTTTCTCAAGAATTGACAGACGTGATTCTAAATCTGAAATAGAGGCGGGATCTCTAGTAGATTGAACTTGAGATTGTCCCTTTATAGCTCCTTCTCTTGGTTTATTTGGTGGAGTTACAGAATGTGTTTTTATCTGTGGAGAAGCTCGAATTTCCTTCATATATTGAAAACTTTGGTGTTGTTTCACTCTTTTTGGTACTGATTGTTCTGCAGAGGGTTCCCAGCTTGAAATTTGAGTAGTTTTAGATTCCGATTCAACATGTTCAATAAAATCTGTAAGGACATCATCGTCGGTTATAGTCTCACCGACGGTTTTGGTCTCACCGATGAATTTTCTAAGAAACTCATCATCATTGTCTGTGTCCATAAGTCCATTGTCTTGGGGAACAACTCTACAATGAGGACAAGGAAATCGAGCAATATAACGACGACAATTAGGGCAACTAGGCACAAATAACCCTCAAAAAAGATTACATTGATTCTTCTTCACTATTTCTAGTAGAGCTATTCTTAAAAAATTGCAATCATACTGAGTTTTGGATAGTGAGTATTTTGGAGATTCTGGTCAATAAGAAAAGACTGGTTCTCATTGAAGGGGATATTACCGTTCAAGAGACCGATGCGATTGTGAATGCAGCTAATTCTGCTCTAAGAGGAGGTAGTGGAGTAGATGGTGCTATTCATCGAGCTGGTGGTCCTGCAATTTTAGAAGAATGTAAAAAATATTCGGGATGTCCTACTGGTCAAGCTGTTATTACCACAGCCGGTCTTATGCCTTCTAAACAGGTTATACATACTGTTGGACCCATTTGGCGAGGTGGAAATCATAATGAACCAGATTTACTCCACCAGTGTTATTCTAATTCCCTAAAAATGGCAGATGAACATAATTTAAAATCGATTTCGTTTCCATCAATTAGTACAGGAGTTTATGGCTATCCAATAAAAGAGGCGGTAAAAATAGCCATTACTACAGTGATAGAATATTTAAAGGGACCAACAAAAATCGAAGAAGTACATTTTGTGCTCTTTGGCGCTCATGACTACTCTATTTACGAGGAAGGACTAGGGAAGATTAAATCGTAGTTAAAGAATCTCAATAGACTATCATTAACTTCTTGTACAACTGTCACTTAATTTTAGGAATTTTTATCGCAAGTGTGCCTATAAAAAAAGCAAGCATACCGACTAGGAGCGCATACAATGTATATCGTTTGCCCAGTCGCGCAGTTTCTTTACTTTGATCCATTAGGATCATTTGAATGACATAAAGCAAAATCACGTCAAAAATGGCGATCAAAACGATGTAGGAAGCGGTAAAATCATAAGATAATACCCAAGGAATAGGAGATAATAGAATCCCTAAAAGGAACAGTATTGTAACTAGTTGCGCAGCAAATTGAGTACCTCGAGTTCGTGGTATTGTTGAAGCGGTATCCCCTTCTACATCTTCTATGTCCTTTAAGATTTCGCGGCCCAATCCTACTATAAATGCCATCATAGAAAGAATTCCAAGAGCTACCTGGGCTTCACTATTATCAAGCCCCATGATGAGCCCACCTAACAAGTAAGGACTGGTAAAACATATTGCGACCACAATATTTCCTATGAAACCATACTTCTTTAAATAGAGACTATAACCATAGGAAAGACCCATGAAGCCGAGGGCTCCAATAAAAAGAAATAGACCAAAGTAAAGGCAGATTATAGCTCCTAAAATAAACGTTATGATCGATCCTATTAAGACTGGTTGAGGGTTAAGATCCCCCCTTGCTAATGGACGATCCATTCTTTTATTCGCAATGTCGACTTCCCGATCAACATAATCATTGATGAGGAATGTCCCAGAGATGAATAAAGGAGGAATCCAGATTCCTACTAATATATAATCCACAGGAACTGGTTTTGAAGAGAGAGAAGCAACGATAAATCCGCCTGTGAGACCCGCAATAATACCCGAAATACTATGATGAAGTCTTGTAATTTGTAGAATAGCTTTCAATCTAGTTTTAAAGGTCTTTTGAGTCATTTTATGCCTAATACTCCTCTTTAAAAACCATTATAACCGTTTAGACTATAAAACCCACTATGACTAAAAATATTCTCTTTATTTGTAACAAAAAACTCTTTCAGACAATTCTAACCTAAAGAGTGCTTTGACATGTTAACTATTAAGGTCTTATTTGCAACAAGGAAACACTGAATCAATTCGGATAAGGGGTGACAATGAGTCTATTTGTAAATTCATTTGATCCTAAATAATCTGAGATATTCTCTTGCGGATCTCTTATAAAGCAACTATCAAGAACAAAGAGAAAACATTCTTTTTCAGCTCAAACTAATGAATTAAGAGTTGATATTTATGGTATCACTAAAAGCTCTCCGTGATATTTCACGAATCCAACATGGAATTTTAGGGGTAATAGCAGGCTTGACAGGTGCGTTTATTGCAGCAGCCCTTGATGAAGAATACATCGTATATGGAACAGACATGTTGTATGGCATTTGGATCCCTATCTTGCTTATCTGTGGAACAATGGCATTAAATGATTTTTATGATAGGGAAGTCGATATTGCGAATAATAGAATGGATCGCCCTTTAGCACGAGGTGAACTTGATCCGAAATGGGTTCTTATCTGTTCCTTGATAGCTTTAATTATTGGATCGCTTATGACTCTCTACTTTAGCGTCCTACTTTTTATCGGTACAATCTTTTTTACAGGAATAGCGACTGCTTATAATTTAAGGCTGAAACATTATAAAATGGTTGGAAATGTCCTTGTGCCTTTATGTATTGCCTCAATCTACATTTTAGGGGCTTTAGTAGTTGAACCGACTGATACAGATGTACATATTACGATCCTCTCAATCACTCTACTATCATTCTTTCTGACGGTTGGTCGCGAGATCATTAAAGATATTCATGATGTGGAAGGTGATACAGCGATAACATTGGCTCGAAAGATGGGTACTGAATTTGCTGCCCGTGTAGCTTCAATTCTATTAGTTTTAGTTATTATTTTGTGCCCCCTTCCTGCTTTAGTAGGTTTTGAGGACGAAGGATGGCGATTATACACTGTTTTAATGGGAATTTGTGTTTTAATTATCATTTATGTGATTTATTCAATCTTAAAGGATCCAACGCCTACTACTGCTGCTAAATGCCGAAAATTAACCTTTTATGTTCTTTTAGTTGGCTCTTTAGCCATGCTTGTTGGCGCTTTAGGCACTAATGTCCCTGAATTTGAAATGACGCGATAAAGTGGGAAAAGTATATGACAAAGGATAACGCACTATCTCAAAGGAATAGATGGGGATTCAAGCGGAGATTGGCATACAATTTCTTCCTGCAAACCATTCCGCCACTAATGCATCTTCTGTTTGAGTTTAAGTATGAAGGATTAGAAAATGTCCCAAAAGAAGGAACTGGAGTTATTCTTGCATCAAATCATCAGAGTTTTTTTGACCATTTTTTTATAGGGTCAGCGATTCCCTTTCGTCTTTGTCATTTCGTAGCTTCGCGTAAGTTAATGTCAAAAAAGGGATTTTCATGGGTTAAATATGCTGGAGCCTTTCCAATTGATCAGGGAAAAGGTAGAGCTAAACCAGCGATTCAGTATTCGATAGATTTGGTGAAAGATGGCAGTGCTGTTGTAGTCTATCCTGAAGGCGAGAGATCCCGCACAGGTAAATTCCTGCGTGCTCGTGCAGGTTTAGGGCGCATTGCTCATCAAAGTAAGGGTCTGGTTCTTCCTATTTATATTGAAGGTGCACGCGATGTTCTTCGGCGAGGACAAATCGGACCTGCTTTTGGAGCTCGAGTTTTTATAAAATTCGGGAAACCATTGGATTTCACAAAAGAGTATGCACAACCATTAAGTAAAGAAGTAGCTCAGAAAATCTCTGAAAAAACATTAAGTGCAGTTAAACTGCTCCAACATGAAGCACATCAGTAAAAAGGCTAACCTCATTAACTAGTCTCAGAGGAAACATCTATATGGAGAGTCCAACTATACAACGAAAGAGATGGGGATTCAAACGGCGTATTGCCTACAATTTCTTTCTCCAAACTATCCCTCGTCTGTTACACCTTCTGTTTGACTTTAAAATTGAAGGAACAGAGAATATCCCAAAAGAAGGCGGGATTATAATTGCTCCAAATCATGGAAGTTTTTTCGATGGGTTTTTTGTCGGGTCCGCTATGCCCTTTCGACTTACACACTTCTTCGGATCTCGGAAATTGATGTCGAAAAAAATGTTTTCTTGGGTCAAATATGCAGGAGCTGTCGCATCCCATCAAAGCGGCGGCAGAGCTCAACCAATTGTTGATTATTTTGTGGATCTAGTAAAAGACGGTAGCGCAGTCAGTATTTTTCCTGAAGGAGAACGTTCCTGGAATGATAAGTTTCTTCGTGCTCGGGCTGGGTTAGGACGAATTGCTCATCAAAGTAAGGGATTAGTGGTTCCTTGCTATTTAGAAGGGACACGAGATGCTCTTCCTCGTGGGAAAATCTCTCCTAACTTCGGCGCTCGTATTTTGGTGAAATTTGGTAAACCCTTAGATTTCTCAAAAGAGTATGAGCAACCTTTAACCAAAGAATTAGCTCGTAAAATCTCCAAAAAAACATTTAAGTCTATAAAACTTCTACAACATGAAGTGCACCGGAAATAAGTAATCTTTCACCCACAAATTGGAGATATTATTGGTCTAACATAAGATCTATCCAATAATTAATGCAAATACTATCAATAGAAATGTACCCGCAACTATTTGAACAATTGTCACAATTGCGGGAATTTTCCACCCACTCCAACTGATTTTCTTTCCAGTTCGTTTGGCTAAGATTGAGATCCCTATCACATTTGAGGGGCTTCCAATCGGAGATAAATTACCTCCTAGATTACAACCTACTATTAATGCCCACCCTAAAACTGTAGAATCCAATCCTGTTGCTTCGGACACTGTAATTATTACTGGGGCTAACGCTGCAGCAATCACAATATTGTCAACGATTCCTGAGAGTAATCCTGAGGACCATAAGATAATAATTGAAGCTATGACTAGATTGTCACCAACAATATCCTCAACTGCTTCTGCAAGTAAATCAATAGCACCGGCCATGTCTAATGATGCTATCACTACAAAAAGTCCTGTAAAAAACGCAAGTAAAGGCCAATCTACAGCTTCTATTGCTTCATCAAAGTCTACTCCAGATGCTAAAACCATTGCAGCCGCACCTGCTAGACTAATGGTAGCAATATGTAATTTCAAGATTGTGGAAAGAGAGAAAAGAATGACCATACACACGAGAATTAAGGCAGTAGCATAGAAGAAACGTTTATTAGAAACCGCAGCCCATTCATCAAACTCATCTACTATTTGAAGCCGTTCTTCTTCGGTTATTGTTGATTCTGGTATTTTAAAAATAAGAAAGATGATTATATAGGACAGAACGACTAATATACTAGCCATAAGAGCACCAACAAGGAGAAAATCAATGTAGCTGATCCCTAATTCCGTACCGATGATGACATTAGGAACACTAGAAACTAAAGTATAGAGTCCACCTAAATTCACTAAAATCATCTGAGCCATAATGTAAGAATAAGGGTCATAATCTAGTCTTTCACAAGCGAGAATGGTTAATGAGGCGCAAATAAGAATAGCTGAGATGTTATTTACTACTATAGAGAGAACAATACACAGAAGTCCCATTAGAAACATTAATCTCTTAGGATCTCCTCTTGAAAACTTCAAGATTTTAATAGAAATGAAGTGAAAGAACCCAGACTTAGACCCGACATCTACAATTATTAAATTCCCCAGAATTATGATTAAAATGAGAAAATCCCCAGTTAAGTGGTGCAATAATTCAATTTCATCGAATAGAACATTATGCTCCTCACGGATAAACTGAGTCATCCAAGCAATCCCCAAAACTAGAACAGCACCTAGAAAGGCTGCAAAATGTTTGTTAAATGACTGCTTTATAATTAAATAATAAGTAATAATGAAAATCCCAATAAATAGCAGGATCATAAGTGGATCCGATGATGTATTATTATCTACCAATGTTTGTCAGTCCTAAGAGTATTTATCATCGAATTTAATCCCAGACAATATAGATACAAGTTTTTTCAACCAAACGGCTCATAAGTTCGGCTTCAGAGTCAAGCATATCATCTGGGGTAGCTTGGCTATACACTAAAAGATTACTTGCATTATATTTTTCTACAAGGTTCTGAACTGAAACACCTAATGAACCCGTTACTACCTCGATATGTGTGCTCTTTACTTTATCTCGAATTGTTACAGCAATTTGCTCAAGATATGCATGTAAGCGCTCTCTTAGCATTTGTTCAATTTCGATTGTTGTAGGTCGATCAACAGGCTCGGTTTGCTTTTCTTCTTCCTTTAAATCTGGTTGCACTAGATAATATAGGTCAATTAATTTGGGATCAATTACAGAGGTTAGTATGACTTTGGTGGCATTAGAAAACAATTGAAGAATCCGAGATGTTAGTGGTCCCATGATTTCAGGGTGAACAACCACAACAACGGTATTTTCATCTCCAGTTGTCTCATGAGGAACAAGAACGATAGGTAAAGATCTTGGTGACTTCCGGAGAATTACTTCCACTTCACGTCCTAAACTATCAGATTGTTTGTCTATCTTTGTTTCAAACAAAGGTATCGGAAGTGTTAGGAGATCTAGCTTTTGTTTTTGGAGTAATTTAAGCATAAGGGACAGAGAAGACCCTTTTTTTTCTAAGATGGTTTCTAATTCTTCTTTTAGCTCCTGTGGTCTTGGACTAACTACTGGTGTAACTGGAACTTTTAGGTCTTCTAATTTTTTTAAAGTATGTTCGATTAACATCTCTTCTTCGGCAATTGCGCGGTTTACCGTGGATATAAGCTCTGCATAATACTGTACCCATGCAAAAACTTCTATCTGAGCATTCCAGCGTTTTGTTAGACGAATTCCAAGTTTTAAAGCAGTCTGTCCATGTGGGCTGTCAACTACTACACTACCAACTTTGGTTGGTGTTTTTCGTTCGATGTATTCTAGTTTAGGCGCAACTGAACGTTTAAATAAGTCAAAAACCTCGTTTTTCATTTTCTCTGAAGCCATGAGCTATCCCAACACAAAAAAAGTAATTTAGTATATTTTAAGGGTTATATGTGTATGCTTCTCCAAGTGCGCCATAGATGATTAGATCTACTGATCCTAATACAATTCCCAGACATATCAGAGCAAGAACTGCGGTGATAATTGCTGTAGCAGCTCCTTTATCAAGAGCTGCCATCAGAACATAAATTGTCGCAATAACTACCCAGATCCAAAAAATACCCCCCAAAAATTCTCCAAAAGGAGTTTCTACAAATGCAGCCAAAAACCAGATAATATCGAGTATCTTGGCAGCATAAGCATACGCAATGACCCTGAAGATTTCCATAAAATCTGTTTCTGTCTCTCTACCTCCAATCGCTTGACCGATAAATGCACAGGCACCAATGAAAGCTAAACCACCACCGATATGATATACAACTTCTCCAACGACCAAAGAAGTAATGTCAATGTCATAATACCCCATTTCTTCTCCTCCTACAAGTGGGGTAGCTATCCCGACAAATATTCCAACTATCCAGACTAGTATCATGATGAAGGTCGCTTCTTGATTGAGTGACTCATCATGTTCAATACCCTCAACAATATCCCGTTTGAAGGTCAAAGTGCCTGTAATCCGAGAGAAAATATCTTCAGCTTGACTCATTAGTCTCACCCTATATTTTACCAGCAAAAGATCTTATTCTTACTTTTTCTAGAAGTAATTCACGATTTTTATTTGAAGTTTTATCAACCTATAACTGAATCCTAAGCAGAAAAAATTATAGAAATATTGTATAACAGCTATGTTTAGCTTATTAAGAGGCTATTTGAACTGTGGAAGATAAGAATAAGAATTTTACACCGAAAAGTTGACAAGGACTGACTAATGAGATGTATCAACTGAATATCGACAAACCTACACTTCTTATGAATAAAAATAGAGTTTTGCGAAACATTCGCCTAATGAATGAAAAAGCAAGAAAAAATAATGTTCGTTTCAGACCCCATTTCAAATCACACCAATCTGCACAAGTTGGAGAATGGTTCAGAGACTGTGGGGTGAATGCAATAACAGTTTCATCATTAGATATGGCAGAGTATTTTATGAAATATGGTTGGGACGATATTACTGTTGCTTTTCCCGTAAATATCCTTGAAATTAATAAAATTAATCGAATAGCTAAAAAAATACAATTAGGTCTGCTAGTTGAATCAGGAGAAACAATCGACGCCCTTAGAAATAATATAACGTCAAATGTTAATATTTGGTTAAAAATTGATGTCGGATATCATAGAACGGGAATCTCTTCTAACAACCCTGATTTAGTTATTAAACTCGTAAAAGAGGTTGAAAAAGCAGAGAAACTTCAGTTTATGGGATTACTTACGCATGCAGGACATTCTTATAATGCTAGATCTGCAAGAGAAATTGAAAAAGTCTATCATGAATCGGTTTCCCATTTAACAAAATTAAAAAACATATTGCGGGAAAAATTCAACACCAATATTCAGATATCGTTTGGTGATACTCCTACATGCAGTGTAGTTGATGATTTCTCCCAAGTTGATGAGATTCGACCAGGTAATTTTGTATTTTATGATTTAATACAACGATTAATTGGTTCTTGTCGGGAAGAAGATATTGCTGTGACATTAGCTTGTCCAGTAGTCGCTAAGCATCCAGAGAGAAAAGAGTTGGTTATATATGGTGGCGCAATACATTTATCGGTAGCAGGAATGGAAATAAATGGCAAGTGGGTCTTTGGGTATATAACTTCCGAGTCTAGTACTGGTTGGGGCGCTTTGAGAGAAGATTGTTATGTTTCTTCACTATCGCAAGAACATGGAATCATTAAAGTCACAGATGATGTCATGGAAAAAGTAACGATTGGTGATATAATACACATTCTACCAGTACATATTTGTTTGACCGTTAATCTTTTACGTAGATTTGTCACAATAGAAGGTGAAGTAATAAATCATTGAATGGCTAAGATTCTGATTTGTTATTTATGATTAGCTAGATGGGGTAGTTTAATGACCGAAAATATTTTGATTAGCTCTCAAGATGGAATTTTGCGAATCCAAATCAATCGTCCTGAAAAGAAGAATGCTTTAACCCTCGCAATGTATACTGCTATGACCGAAGCAATCAAAAATGCAGATACAGATGATGCTATCCGTGTTATTTTTCTAACAGGAACGACAGACTGCTTTACTAGTGGTAATGATCTGAAAGACTTTTTAGAGGTACCAGCTGCTGATGAGTCCGCTCCCGTTTTTCAGTTTATGTTGACGATCTCTCAAGCTAAAAAACCAATTGTTGCAGCTGTAACGGGATTAGCTATTGGAATTGGCACAACTCTTCTTTTACATTGTGATTTAGTTTATGCAGGAGAGAATACACGTTTTAGGCTTCCATTTATTAATTTAGGCATCTGCGTCGAGGCTGGATCGAGTATTCTATTACCTCAACTAATGGGACATCGACGAGCAGCAGAACTGTTGATGTTAGGAAATTTTTTCGACGCTAAAACTGCTTATGAAGTGGGTATTGTTAATGGCGTTTATCCTGATGCTGAGGTTGCTGATATTGCATTGAAAAAAGCTCAGCAGCTGGTAGCGCAGCCACCTAATGCTCTTCGTGTTAATAAAGCCTTACTGAAACGTACTGTAGGTCCTGCAGTTGAAGAAGCGCTTAGGGAAGAAGTAAAACATCTGGTTTCGTTATTACATGGACCTGAAGCACGAGAAGCACTCCAAGCCTTTAAAGAACGGAGAAAGCCAGATTTTTCAAGATTTAAATGATAAAAGCTTCTAATGATCCGCAATTCTGAGCTTTTGATAAAAAAGAGGTAATTCTATTTCAATATTTCTACATCTTGGTTTGATTTAGGTCAAGCTCCTGTACTGTAGACTAATAGGTGTCCTAATCAAATATTTTTTTTGTGGATCTCCTCAGTTTTACTCATTTCAAGGCAGAGATTTATGAAAGCTTAAAAATCCATTAAAGCGGAAAATGGATAATGATGAGTGACCTATGTTGATCTTTCTTGAATATTATTTCTTTTGGTCGTAATGGTTATAGGAATAATCATAGAACTGAAATCTCCAACATACCGTTCACAAGAAAAGGAATCTTTGAGTCCAGAAGAATCTCTTCCTAGTATTGGATAATTCAGGATTAATTATTTATCATAGATTAGACAAGTTACTAAACTCGGTGATAACTGTAAAGAGTAGTTTATTCACCATCTTAACATCTCTAATCCAGACTTATATTTTTGTTGTAATGTGTCTTAAAGATGCCCCAACTCCCTGAGATCCAAGTAGAATCTATTATTTCAGATTCAGCAACCGATTCTCCCCTTCTATAATGTTCTACCTCTCTTTCATAATTGCATTCCTGCTTTCCTCTCCCAAAAAGTTTAAAAAGTGAAATTCACTTCCCTGAGGATGTAGAGGTTTTGGAGGCATCTAAGTGAAACGAGTAAACTATGCTATGGCTGTAGTGATTATCATTCCCCTTGTGTTAATTTATGGAGTGATTCTTCTTAATGATATTAGCCCCGTTTCTGGAGCGGAAGGGGACTGGACATGGATCGCAGGGAGCGATACCTACGATGCGTCGGGCGTGTACGGGACGCAAGGTACTCCCGCCGCCACCAACCAGCCGGGGGCGAGAATTAATCTTATATCGTGGACGAACGGGACAGGTGCCCTCTGGCTATTCGGGGGAGATGGCATTGATAAAGATGGGAATGCGGGTGAGCTTAATGATCTCTGGCGGTATGATGGGACGGATTGGACATGGATCGCAGGGAATGATACCGGTAATGCTAAGGGTGTATACGGGACACAAGGTACACCTGCCGCCACCAACCAGCCGGGGGGAAGATACGGTGCTGTGGGTTGGATGAACGGGACGGGTACCCTCTGGCTACTCGGGGGATCTGGCTTTGACAAAGACGGGAATTCGGGCTTCCTTAATGATCTCTGGCGGTATGACGGGACGGTATGGACATGGATCGCAGGGAATGCAACCATCTATGCTAAGGGTGTATACGGGACACAAGGTACGCCCGCCGCCACCAACCAGCCGGGGGCGAGAAATGACGCTGTGGCGTGGACGAACGGGACAGGGACCCTCTGGCTATTCGGGGGCTATGGCCTTGACAAAGATGGGAATGTGGGCTCCCTTAATGATCTCTGGCGGTATGACGGGACGGATTGGACGTGGATCGCAGGAAATGCAACCCGCTCTGCTAAGGGCGTGTACGGGACGCGAGGTATCCCCGCCGCCACCAACCAGCCGGGGGCGAGAAATGACGCTGTGGGTTGGATGAACGGGACAGGGACCCTCTGGCTATTCGGGGGAACT
>JAEOTF010000340.1 GCA_016840025.1 Candidatus Hodarchaeota archaeon | reverse complement strand
GTATCATGGGATCAAACAATGAATGTTACTGTTGTATGGGAAGAGGACATGCCTGAATTAACGTCCATATCAGTCATATTACTGGGTGGAATCATCAGTATAGCACTAATCATGGTTAAAGAAAAAAGAAATAGGTGAAGAGAAAGGAATCAAGTTATCTCTTCTTTCTACTAAAACCAACGACTATTAATATGGAAATGACTAGTAAAATGTCAAAAGACGGGAACGACTGCTGATCATTCGCTGTTGGTGTTACTCTGCTTGTACTCTCTGTAACTGACGTTTGCGACGGATTTGAAGAAGTTGGATCGGACCCCACATTGACTTCATAGCCGTCGGACAGACCGTCCTCATCAGTATCCCAAACCAAGGGAAGAGTATTATAGGTATGGACTTCTTGACCGTCTGTTAAACCATCTGCGTCGGTATCGGGGTCATGGGGTAATGTCCCTGATTTATATTCGTCAATGTTTAATAATCCATCAAGATCTAAATCTTCACCTGAATCATTAGAGAACGGGTCCAGACCAAATTTTTGTTCCCAACCATCCAACATTGCGTCTCCATCGGTGTCATTGGACTTAGGATCAGTTAAATACAAGTATGTCTCCTGATAATCGCTTAAGTCATCTCCATCAGTATCTTCGGTCACTGGACTTAAATTAAGACTTACATCCAGTCCATCAGTGAGCATATCCCCATCGGTATCCATATTTGTTCTATTACTACCATAAAGTTTTTCAGAATAGTCTGAGAGTAGATCCCTGTCTCTATCTGTCCGATATTGATTCCGTACACGTGTAAACGAGTTGTCTCCACTTTCTCCCTGCCAATACACTCGCGAACCCATGAAAAACATATTGAGTGCATAAAGCACGTTATCTTGACACCCTACAATAATTTCTAAATCACCATCCTTATTGAGGTCTGCGAGTAATGGTGCTGCTGTTATATCGCCTTGGAGTGGGTACACCCAAAGGCTTGACCCATTCTGTCCACAAACCGCATGAACCCTGTCATCTCGGCTTCCTATAAGAACATCGAGGGCTCCATCGTTGTTAACATCCGCAATTGAGGCACCAGCTTCAATATAACCATCAGTGTCATAACTCCAATTGATAGAACCATCCTCTGCATTAATAGAGACGATTTTATTCCACCCGTACATACTGAGAATAATTTCTAACTTGTTATCACCATCTAAATCACCGATAGACGGTGCAGCATAAATATTTGTATCAAACTCCTTTTTCCAAAGTAACAATCCGTCTTCGCTGTCAAAAGCATAGACCGTACCATATGTCGTTGCCATTATGACTTCTAGTCTAGGTTCATTATCGATATTGCATAAAATCGGTGAACTCACTATTGAACTATCTGCAATATAAAACCAGAATGCGCTACCACCCTCACCGTCAAAGGCATAAATGGTCTTATCAACGACGCCAGCGCCTGCAATAATTTCTGGTTTCCCATCAAGGTCGATATCACCAAGAGTAATCCCACAACTAATACTAGAATTCGCATGAGCTCCTTTATATAATTCCCATAGTTTTGAGCCATCTTCACCATTTATAGCATAATAATAATTAGATGCAGCTCCAATTAAGGGAATAGAAACAGATGCTGTACCTATAACTACTTCCATTTTGCCATCAGAGTCAATATCTCCAATTACAGGGGGGGCATAAATACGGGATGACAACGGGTTCACATTTATTTGATAATCCCACAACCAACTTCCATCTTCTGCATTCAGGGCAGTGACATTCGCAGTGTATCCAAATACTACCTCGGGTTTCCCATCATTGTCAATGTCACCAATACTTGGTTCTGTGGTCACTGCGGCGCTATGATTCCACAATTGTTCTCCTGAAGAACCATTTACTGCGTAAAGATAGTTCTCACTACTGAAAATTATATCAACAATATCATCACCTGTAACATCCACAAGTGCAGGAGACCAACCAATTCGACTATCTGCGGTAAAATTCCATAGTTGAAAAGTTATTGGTTTAAAGGGCGGTAGAGGGGGAATAATGGGTTGATTAGGAGAGGCTTCAATGGGAAATGTGAAGATAAAGGGATTTATACACAGCACTAGTAAGAAAATAATAGTTTTAAAATTTAGACCAAAAGCTCCAATCTTATTCATATTGTCCACCTTTGAAAATAATCCTAGTTATTGTGGAATAGTAGATTATAAAATTTTACAAATTCATACAAGCCAAAACAATTAACCAGCGAAAGAGGGCATAAAAGACGGAATTTAATTTTCGGACTAGAAGCGGAGAGTCGTCCAAGAAATCAATTGTCTTGTAATCTCTGAAATTTCCCACTAATCCCTTAGAAAATCTAGACAATAGGTTTTTATACAGTTTAAAATACCCTAAAAAGCTTGAAAGCCTCCAATATATCTATTTGAAGAAGACAAAAGACTCTCTTTGGTCTTTACTGGAGAAAACTACAAAAAATCGCTACTTTGAATAATTCTGATACTTTGTAGTAATATAACAAAGTGATATGATAAGAAAGAAAAAAAAAGACTGCTGTGTTTTCTATTCTAGACAGGGGACTACAAAGTGAACGTAGAAACGGATGCTCTTGAAGACATATTAAAGGAAAACGGAGTGGAAGCAACGCCCTCTGCCATGACCCTCTTGAAGACTTGCTCTATACATCCCGAAGACCTTTTAGAAGGGATAAGAAAAGATTTCCCAGACACAAATCTCATTACAACGAGGGTAGCCGCTGAAATTGTTATGCGTTGGCCTCGATGGCGGGGTATATCTCCTGCTATGGCCCAAGAGCTCAAAGGAAAAGTGAAACAAATTCGATTAGCATTACCTCGTTACCTTATTCAGACACTTGTGACACTTCAAGAATTGGAAGAAGCAACCCCGAGTGAAGTTGCAAATAAGACCGGAAGGAAGATAAGTACAGAAAAAAGCTATTTAAGTAACCTTTTCAAAAAAAGAAAAGTTTCTCGCAGGAAAGAGAAAGGCGATTTCATTTATAAGATAAAAACATAAGATAACTGAATGAGAATAATCCAGAAGATTTTTTAAGCGGATATCCGTGGCGCCTATGGCTAAAAATGCACTAATTATCTCTGAAAATCAAACATTAACACAAATAGCCCATAAATTCCTTACAGACAGGGAAATACTTGTAGATACAATCGAATCAACCGAACATACTCTTGATACACTGAATTTAACAAAATGGGATATAATACTCTTTGATATCACTCAAATCTCTATTAAAAATCTAAATTTCTTAACAAAGATCAAAACAGTAAACCCACAGGCTCAACTAATAACCATTACAGAAAATGAGGCAGAAGAAGTAATTGTTGAGTCCATGACGACAGAAGATGACGCCACAATAACAGTAATCCAGCAAGAAAGGGAAGAGGCAGCATTAAGCACCGAAATTCAAGAATATATACAAGAACAACTTTCTATCAAATCCGAACCCCTTAAAAGGGTTCCCATTGCTTTCCTTGGTGTTCAAAACGCAGGAAAAAGCACCTTGGTCGGACGTTTGATTACAGGTGAAGCAGTTCAAACCACACCTACATACGGCCTTAGTGTTGAAATTCTGCGGGTAAGTAACACAGTTTATCAATTATTTGATTTAGGTGGGCACTTTTTCTTTAGACAAAGCATATGGGAGAACTATGTTCGGGCTAGTCGTGTGATTGTCTTTATTTTTGATGCGTCCGACGCGTCATCGTTACGGGAATCACGGGAATGGTTTTGGAGGTCAGTACAATGGTTACCCGACACAACTCCGATCGCATTTCTAGCTAACAAATGTGACCTTGAATGCATGCCATTGGAACGAATTATTGAAAATTTAGAACTAAATCGGTTAGCAAGCACACCCGAACGACCTTTTAGAATTTTTCTTGTCTCTGCACTTCGAGGCGATAATGTACAACACGCTTTCGAGTGGATTAACAGACAGATTGAAGTAAGTGAAGAACAACCCTTTAAACTTCAACGAATCTCATTATTCTTTCGTTCAGGAGAAGTTATTGCGGATAGGACCTATCATAAAGGAGCAGAAACGGAAGATTTAGAGGCTAAGCGTAACATAGCGATTTTCCTGTCTGAAGTGATCGCCCAGCGCGGGGGTTTACATTTCGTAAGTGGGACAAAGAACATTACTATGTATATCGCTCGCGGCGATTTACTCTGTACCTTAATTCTTGAGCAGGAAAGTTCCATGGCGAAAGCGCGAATAATTGGAGAAAGTTTAATGGAGTTAGCATTAAGTAAGGGGGATAAACAAATAAAAGAAGCCGAAATAGATGAGTTTTTGAAGACGCGCTTTCCTTCCATAGTTCTTCCATAATCATGTCATTCATTACATTTTTTAATTAATAGTAATTTCTCCCCAAAACACTTACCAAATATATGACACTTAATAAAGTGCGAGTCTCCGGGGATTTAAACAAGATGACGATCTCAATTACAGAAACTGATTCCTTTTTTCCTTATTTCAATTATGGGCGATTACAGTCGGAATTTCCGGACAGGATACAGAGAGATCAGTTAATATTTCTGCTCCGTTCTTCTTTTTTCCTAATCTCTCATGCACATGGTCATAAAGGACCGGGAATGTTAGCTAAAGAAAAATTAATTGAATCGTTCGAAGAAAATCTCAGTGAAGAAACTCTTAATAGGCTAACTCTCTTTTATACCACCCTAATTTCGCCCGGTCAAAGCCGAAATTTCGGACTTTTTGAATTACCTGTCTATGATCGACCAGAACTTTTATCCTTGGTACATTCCTTTAGAGGCAAAACGAATAGAGATATAGATCCGCGGGCTAGGGGGGAAGATCACTATCTGCTAATAATTATTTATCCAAGGTTATTACGAGGGTGGGTTGGAGACAGAGAATACTTGGAAACCACAATTCAGAATTTCTTTAATTATTATTTTCAGAAAAACTTGACTCTAGACGAATGGACGGACGGAGATCTCACAAATTTAAAAGAACAGTTTATCTCAACTATAGAACTATAGGAAGAGGACGAATATCAGATATTAAGAAATTTACTAGAAGTAATCAGCAATAGATTAATTATTAGGAAAGAGTTAGCTCTCCTAGTGAGAAATAGTTTTAGAAATTGATTGGTCTTACGGTGAAGTTTTATGGTAAAGAAAAAAGAAAGACGGCGAAGGCCCCCGATTCGTAGTAAAACTGAGGCCGCTGAATCGTTAGGGTATTTGTTTAAAATCGTTCTTATTGGAGATGGGGCGGTTGGGAAGACAGCTCTTCGAGAACGGTTTTTAGGAAAAGGATTTAACGCCGAATACCTGATGACCGTAGGAGCGGATTTTGCGAAACATACTATGACTTTGACCGATGGAACTCTCATTACTTTCCAGATTTGGGACATAGCAGGGCAGCCCCGTTTTGGAGCAGTGCGGGATATTTATTATCGAGGAGCACAGGGAGGGCTTGTTGTGTTTGATATTACCCGAAGAGATTCCTTTGAGAATATCGGAAAATGGATTGAAGAACTGTGGATGCACAGCGGATATGGAGCTGTGCCTTATGTCTTAATAGGAAATAAAACTGACTTACGTGCTTCAGTTCCAGGAGCAATTGAGACTTATGAAGGAACGGAATTAACCGAGATATTGTCCAGAGAAACCGAACCTTTTGATTTCCAAGTTGAATATATTGAGACCAGTGCACTTACAGGCGAGAATGTAGAGCGCGCATTCCTCATTTTGGCCGAGATTTTTTGGTTATGGCTGAAGAAAAAGGATAAAATCTAACTTCCTCGGCAAGAGCTTTTGGAAATGGGTGTTTTATCCATGAAACCCTTTCCTCTTCACAAAATCGAAACGGTCAAAGGTAAAATACTGGAATATAAACGAACCATCATTATTCTGTGGCTTTTTTTCTATTTTATGTGCTTGATAATCTCTATTGCATTACTACAACTAATTAAGCCCTCTAACACATAAAAAGCAGCAATTTATAATGAGAATAGTAGTGATGAAGTGTTTATTAAATACACACTCATTGCTCTATTTTCTTCTATCGCTAATCTTTATACTAACCATTAAAATTCATTGAAATTACTAATCTTATAACGATGAATGAAGCCCATAAAAAAGATAAATAAGAAGATAAAGAAACCGTGTTTTACCAATCATGAAGAGAGGGGGAGGGAGGGAGGCATCGCCAATTGAAAATCAAAGAGTTCGCGGCGAAGCGCTCCATATGATTAAAGTCATCTCCTTCTAATAAATATATATGTGTAAAAAAATGATGATAGTTATTAGGATTGAGTGAAAAGATAAAATGATTGGTTGCTTCTAAATATCCCTAAAAAAGGATATAGGAATCAAAAATTTATTGAGTTTTACTGAAATTCCATTTTAGGTTCCAAGCGATTTCTAGGATTTTTTATTTTGATTTTAAAAAAAAAGATAAAGCCACTTTCAACATCAAACGTGACTTGTTCTTAATGTTTGAACTTCTTAGAAATTATTTCTGTAATAATAAATTCAAGATGTTTCTCTCAAATTAAGCCACGAGTGCCACACATTTATTCCATAGTGAACCCAATAGAAAAAATACATTTGAAATTTTGTTTAGCTTTGAGATTCTTTAAGTTACTATATCCTTTATTAACTAATCATTATTCACAGCTTACTACATTTTCTATTGCCACGAAGCGGGGTAAAAAAAGCGGAAGGAATTGAAAGGAAAGCGATTTTTTGTGTCCAACTATCTCAAAGTTGAAGTTTCGGTTGGAGTGGAATAAATCAAGTCTCTATACAAGCCTTAAACTAGTGTTTGTTCATTAGGAAAGAAAGCTAATATGGTATTTATTTGTGAAAAATCATTGACTCTACTTTAAAGTAGAAGTTATGATCTTGTACATTCTTCATAGTTTTAGGCTTCTTATGTCAATAATAGCATTTTTTAACTTACTTTAATCTTGGAAAATTAGTCGAAGAAGCCAGATTTTTGCTTTTAAATCATTAGTTGGAGATAAAATTATGGCAGACAACTTAGAGTTCATTGAAAGTATACCTGACCCAGTTCATGGAGCCATACCTATCACAAAGATCGAGAAACAGCTACTCTCAACTGCCCCGATGAGAAGACTTCACCATATTCGACAAATGGGACTCACATATATGGTTTTTCCCGGGGCAAATCATACACGCTATGAACATTCATTAGGAACAATGCATGTCGCATATCAGTTAGGCCTAAAGCTTTCTGAGTTTCTTACAACTGAAAACTCTCAATTGCAAAAATCACGGCTTGCAGCCCTACTACATGACGTAGGTCATTCGCCGCTTTCTCACATGGTAGAATATGTACTTAAAATGAATCTAAGGTATGTGCCAAGACGAATTATTGAAAAATACGGGAGTTATTCACATGAGGCATACACATTTGAGATTATTACGGAAAATGAGGAAATAACTAATCTCTTGTGTCCTAAGGACAACAGAAAACCAGAATATTCACCACAGGAAATTGCAGTATTAGCTGCAGGAAATTCCTCTGGAGAGTGGGGAGAATTAATTTCAGGAGAATTAGGTGCTGACAGAATTGACTACATCTTACGCGATCTATACCATGCTGGTATACCAATGAGTTCAGTGAATTTAGAAGACATATGCAACAGTATTGTAGAGGTAGGAAGTGAGAAACGGAGATTTTTAGGCTATACAGTGGAAGGGCTGTGTTCTATTGAAGGGTTATTGACCTCAAGATACCATTTAATTTCTACAATTCAAAATAACAAAGACAATAGAATTCTAATACGGATGTTAACAGAAGCTATCGAGAAAGCAATAGAAGAGAAAACTAGTCTGCCTTCAGAGATTGTTGACAACCTACATAAAGAATGGGACGACTTCCAACTAATTGCCTTTTTAACAAGAAATTGTCCAAAGCTGATAAAAGAGATTTTACAATTTGACCGATGGCAAATCCTTCGAAATATCACTTTAAGAGACTTACAACCAGATCTTGCATATTTCCTTCATATAATTACGAAAAATCCGATTGGAATAAAAAAGCTAGAAAACAACCTTCGGAAAACCTTAGGGGACTCTAATATTTATGTAGATATTGCAAAAATCAGCCCGCCTTCATTACGGACGAAGATACAAAAACAGGTATATACAGAAGGGGATAGAAACTATCGGTATCTAATGGATTTCTCGCCTTTATTGTCGGGATTGTTAAATGCTTCATTCCAAAAATCAACAGTATATATACTTTCAAACCAAAGAAATATTAGTTATGACCGAGAATTTCTTCTAAATAAATTTAAAGAAGCGATTTTGTTGACAAAAAAGGACATTTATGACGAAAACCGCTTAGAAATTTCAGATTTACTCCTTTTATTATTTGACATCATAGATGAACAGGAGACTTATCTTAAGCAATATGAAACATGGTGGAAGGGGGATGGGAAATTTGTAAATTACTTCAAGAATGTTTATGAGACAACTATAAGCCAATATCTGCCAAAAAAATTGCTGCCAGATAAGATGGACG
>JAEOTF010000339.1 GCA_016840025.1 Candidatus Hodarchaeota archaeon | reverse complement strand
TTGTAGTTTCTCTTCATCCACCTTGGTCGTTGACAATTCAGCAAGTCTAACCATCAGTTCAGGAAAGGTAAGAAATTCGACAGGTGTAATTGTTCCACTGAGTAAGTCGGGATGATCTATAGACTTTCTATGTCCATAGAAGTACGGGATGATTAGGCGCTTACAATATTGTGTATAGTTCCCCCTATCCTTTTTGACTTTACACCCCCACGGAGTTTGCTTAGCCTCAATAATTAGATCAAAATCATCGTCCCCATCGACAATTTCCACGTCAGGGGCTAGCTTTACGACATTGTCGGGTTCAATCCAAGTCTTTTTATGAGATATTCGAAATTGAGGACGGGAGTTAGGGAAAAAGGCTTTAACAATGTTCTCGGTATGTTCTTCAACCTTTCCCCATAATTCTCCGAAAATATTTTTCTTCCTAGCACAGTTGGGACAACCAGTAGGCATATTCTTAATTGTACGATTATAGATCATTGCTTCCCACTCATGCCCACAGTTAGGTTTGGGACATAACCACCAGAAGGGCTCTGGTGAGCCGTAGGAATAATCTTCAAGTTTTTTGGTGCCGTTCTTGGTCGGATGGACTTCTTTGATCAAGTGAGGGTGGGTGATGGTCACCCGATTTCGGTCAGTCACGACTGATCCCACACAGGCAGGACAACCACTGCCACTACCTGTACGTTGGTTGATTGTTGTTTTCCACTCATACCCACAGTTAGGTTCGGGACATAACCACCACCTGGTTTCTGAGAATTCTAGAACTGGTTCTCAGAAGGATAAAAGCGATGATATTCTCGAAAGGGCAGGTCAAGTTCTGCGAATGGGCGGTGAGTTCTTAGAAAGCTGGTTCTCATAAGAGCAGAGTGATTTCTCAGAATGGGCTGTTAAGGCGGATTCTACGAATGGATGAGGTGATTCTGCGAATGGGCTGTTAGAGTAGATTCTGAGAAAATTATTTCTCTTTCTTAGAATGTACCAAACCTTTCAGACTGCTTCTTCATCTATTTCCTCCGAAAAACCGGCCGACCAGCATTTGTTAAAATGCCATTAGTCTCTCCATTCTCCGAATCAGCTTGTTCTCCGAACAGGTATGTTCTATAAATACTTTCTCCGAATAATCGGTTCTCCGCAAAGATATATGACAAGGAGTATTTTAGTGAATTCGACGGAAAATTTGTATTTAGATTTAGGTGTCATAATCGAAGTGCGATCCAATGGCAAAAGGACGCTATTAAATTACAGATTGAGATAACACTTAGAATGTCTATAAAAGCGCCAATCACAGGACTACCCAGTGTACTTCTATATGATCCCCCTATACTGACAAATAATGAAGTAGTGACTAACACACTTAGAAATTCATACAAAATAAATAGCCCACTAACTGCATTAAGTGTCAACTTCAGGCAAAATCTAATTTTCGAAGTTTTATTGCTTTTACCACCTCTAGACAATCTTGCATTATACTTTTTGAAAAAATAACCCAGTACTACAAATTCAATTAAGAGAGCCGTTGTTGTTAGAGTAAAATAGAGAAGCAGTTGATCTAATGTCGGTTTTTCCCACGCGTCCATAATTATCCCTCATTAGGTTCCATTAACGTCCTTTTAACTCATTTTGCATGTACTCCAGAGCTTCCATCTATGACCAGAGACAGACCAAATAACTGACAAGTCATGAGGAACAGGCGACAACTTATTTATATACTCCTGCTTCCTTTGCTTATAAAGGAGTAAGCTTTTTATTCATATTCTGGGACTAGACAAGGACAGATTGCATCACCCCACCCTAATGTGGAAGGAGATGATTTTAAATGCTAAATAAAAGAAAATTCTTAGGATTTTTGAGTGAAGAATTCGATTGGATAAATCATCTATTTGGAGGTCAAGTGTGCTTTGAGGCAGCTTGGAATTGGCATTCCACCGATTATACTACCGTTAAGAATGATCGGGATCGGTTTGATGAACCACATGATTGGTAGAGAATTGAGGGTGAAATCAGTGATTTGTAGCCAGAGGGGACTCTTGCTCTTTGTGCTGTGTGCCTTGCTTAGTTATAGTCTGTATACACCCTTTACAGCGCATGCTTCGATGTCACATGAACTAGAAACTGCGGGTACTTTCTCAATATCACCTGACTCTCCCCGATCGGGACCATGGCTAGATTATAGCTATACAGTAACAGGTTTTAAAGAAGCCCGTTATTGGGCAGAAGTGACAGTCAACGCTAATTCCACTGTGGGAGTCTTGTTTCGTCCCAGTGACCAAAGATTGTTTGGACCGACCGATTGGCTGCTGGTCAACCCCGGGGAGACGCGTAACCAGACCTATGTACAAACAGTGGAGGATGGAGGTGGCGATTATGATAAAGTCCCTTATGCGATTGAACTAAAGGTAGCGAATATAGAGAACTCTAGCGTTATCGCCTCAGGCAGTTATCGGCTCAAACTTCTCGACCCGGGAATCACTTTTCCAGCGAAAGGGCATCGCATTAGGAATGAGATCTTTGGAACACTATTGGTCTTAGTTTGTCTGGGGATGTGGAAACGAAAAAAGCATAACTGACTCTGACGACACGGCAACTCATACACTTTGAGTTGCTGCGTCTACACTCTTTTTTTGTGGAAAAACAACCCCTCTTCCTTGACATGCTTGACACAAAAGTAAATTCTGTAGAAATCCAAACATATACATCAGCCCTCGCATGATCCACTTGAAGCCCCCCCACAGGTAAATCCTTGTCAAACATCTGAATCCCTATTGAGACACTGGTGACTCAGCCATTTCATTCTACAGGAAGAATTTCTACAAATAAGAGATTCTACGAATAATTTCCTTTACATATTCTCCGAAACACCTTGATCTCCGAAATGGTATGTAAGAAGGACTATTTTCGTCTATTCGACAGAAAGGGTGCTGTTGCTTCGGCATCGGTGCAACACTGCCCAATGAGACAACTTGTCGCATTGAGAAAGGAGGTAAGGGATACGCCTGTCACTACTTATTTTTCGTTCTATCCTCGCGTTCATTGCCGAGAAATGGAGTTCTGCGCATTCAGGGTCAGGTTACCCGCTTACTCCCCTTGTTGGTTTAGCAGGTGCGCGAGGTGCTCATAAAAGGCATGGCAACGATCTGCCCACGGATTTGCAGGGGATCCCTTAAAGAACACTCCTCCTTTCGTAAAGCCTTCTGCGACTGTTTTGAGGAAGGTGAGATAATCTTCCTCATAGTGAGCATAATGGGAGAAAGACACCAGTAAGACATTGCGTGGTGCCGAGACATATGTCGGTAATCTCTGCACGATATCCTGCAGCCCTTCATAAAACCAATCAGTAAAGACATTCGTCCTATAAGGCCGATCCTTATTGATAATAAACAGAAGGTTTGGCGGTAAGCGGGATAAGTAATGGCTAACGTGATATTTACAGGTTCTTTTCCCGTCTTTCAGGGAAGTAGGCCGAAAATCAAGGAATTGTGGGGTAGCCGAAAAATAAACTGGTCGTTTTTCGATTAACAAGCTTTCCAGCCCGATATCTGATAAGGTGAACACCACACTCACAAAGGCGGATTCTGGGGCAGGCATGGTGAGGGACTCCCAATCGTCATGATTTCACAATTATTCAACTAGGTTTTTGAGGAACTTCGGTTAGCATTTCCTAAGTTTCTTCGAAAGTAGACGTTATTCCCCCAACTGACCTTTTTATACAATTCGCCCGAGGAGTTCGTTCAGAAATATTGAATCTCCATAACACCATAATGAAAGTAACTATGTATTGTGTAACCAACAGAACTCTTTGATTGAATTAAGGGATGTCCCATGAGTTAGTAATTTAGGAATTGGATTTTCTATAAGCATGAACAAATAAAGTTAAAAGTTTGGGTTCAGTCATTTTTTCAGCTTTAATCTCTTTTCTTTCTTTTCTCTCTTGGTTCTCGCCTGAAATATCAAAAAGTAGAAGGACTTTTCCACACATACACAATACTAGTTCATTCTTTATATGTAAGTTTAGAAAAAATTCTCCTAGAACATTATAATTAAGATAGAAGGCATGAGATATGAAATGTCCATATTGTATGCAGGAAATTGCTTATTTTAATGAGAAAGCAATTATAACTAAAAGGTTAAAGGAAAAAAAACCATATAGCAGACCAGGGATAATTCTAACTTGTCCTAATTGTGACGTTATATTGAGAATCAAAATATAGAATGATCAAAAAAAAAATGAAATTTCACTGAAATTGATACCCATGACACCGAAATTAGATACTCTTCAATCCAGAAGTCTAATCACAATCAGGATAAAAGGCAAAGCGAAAACAATGATCATCACAGAGAAAGGCTTACAGTTTATTAACCAATGGAAAGAGACCCGTTCGGGGAAAATCTCAATTACCGAATATGATGAATTTCTTTCCCAAATTGCTCAAAAACTGGAGAAAGCTGCTTAACAGATTAAGGGTTCATAATTACCAACTTTTGCGATTAAAGAGCGAGAAAGAAGGGAAAAACCAAAAGAAAAAGAAGGTTCTCTATGAACTGAGCTTTTTGTTAGAACAGCATCAAAGCGACTTAACAAAAGCATTTCTTTTCATGGTATAATTTGCCTTATTTTGATGGTTTGTAAATAATAGCTTAGTGTGTTTCATCATTATACGTCTAAATAATGATTTAGCGGTTAATAAAGGAAGATGATTACATTGTATCGAGAAATATGTCGAATTCAGTAGATTGCGGGCATTCTGAACATAATCACATAAATAAAACCCTAGATAAAGAGGAACAATACACCATTCGCTTGTTGGAAATGCTCATTCAGCAGATCATCCCGATTGTGCCCTCTCTCGAAGGGCATCAGGTAGGTATGCTTGTCCAGCACGGGCATGTAATAGCCCTCAAAATTTGCCGACAACACCGCTTGACTCTCCTACCGTTTATTATTACCTCATTAACACAATTGGAAATATTAGATCTTCGGTATAATCGTCTGGTGGTCTTACCCGAAGTGTTTGACCGATTAAGGCACCTGAAACACCTTTATTTATACGGCAATCCGCTGAAACGTCTCCCGAAGTCATTAATGCGTCTTCCGATCCGCCCCGAGATAGATATCTAGACTTAGGTGGCGGGATACACATATAATTTATTATGTGAAAATCGTAAATATCTTACCTGAAGGGAATGATATGCTACGGCGGAGGTCTCTTGGGTTAATAGGTGTGATAACTTGTGTCGTTCTTCTCTGGTTAACTCGTATAGGGGGAATACTCCCTATCGAGGTAAGAAACACTCCTTCCGCAGGTGAAAATACAACTCTTACTTTTGTTACTCTTGCACAAATTAATTCGGAAACTTCTGTCATCTTAATGGGCACTTCTTTGAGATATACGCCCCATAATCCTATCATAATCAACGGGAATGCCGATTTCGCCAATCAAACTAATACGGAAGGGTGGCTCGGGGATGGTAGTGAAGTCAATCCATATATGATCGATAACTTGAATATTACAGATCCTGAGGACAACAATTTGATATTTATTAGAAATACAGATGTCTATTTTCAGATTACAAATTGTCTCATTCAGGGAGGAGGCGTTGGGATTTATCTTGATCATGTACAACACGGGGATTTACACAACAATACGGTCATTAACAGCATAGGGGCGGGGATTGTCTTCTATGAGTCCGAATACTGCACCTTGACAGGCAATATAGTCATTAATGACATAGGGGTAGGAATCGACATTATAAATTCCGGAAAAAGTACTCTGTCGGGCAATATGGTCTGTAATAGCCGCTGGTATGGAATTTCACTTGACAACTCGGGAAATAGTACCCTGACAGGTAATATAGTCACCAATAATGCTGAAGGGATCACCCTTCGGGGGTCTAACTTCACATTAGTCGCTAACAATTCCTGTACCCAAAATCTTGGTAATGGCATCGAACTTACACATTCTGGATTTTCAGTCGTAGCTAATAATACCTGTCAAGATAATGATGTTGGCATCTCCTTTGTATATTCGGAGCATTGCACGGTCATAAATAACCTGTGCAGCCAGAACGAGGAAGGGATCTCCCATAGGGATTCGGGAGGTTCGACGATCATCAACAATACCTGTCAACAAAATAAAGATGGACTCTCCCTTATTAATTCTGGTAATTCACAGGTGATCAACAATACCTGTCAGCAAAATGAAGAGGGCATCTCTCTTAGAGAGTCGCCCAATTCGGTGATTGTAAACAGTTTCTGCAGCTATAATAATCTCTCGGGTATCAAGCTGGTGAGGTCTGGGCATTCCATTGTTGCCAATAATACTTTCTGGGCTGATGGTCTGTTATTGGACGAAGACTCTGTGGCGGGGTGTCTTTCCTATTCTATTATTAATAATTGGGTGAACGGACTCCCTTTGGGATTTCTCACGAATCAACAGGAGATTACAGTCACCGCTTCTTACGGACAACTTATTCTCGTCAATTGCACGAATGTAGTGGTAAGAGACCAGAATTGTTCCTATACAAGCGTAGGGATTATGCTACATTATTGTAACTACACTCGAATACAAAACAGTTCCCTGCAGAATAATACACAGGCGATTGGTCTTAGGAAGTCTATGCATTCCATGATCGTGAACAATACCTGTCAAAATACCCTCGTGGGTATTTTTTCTGACGATTCAAGGTACTCTACAATCACAAATAATGTTTGTAATGAAGGACAGTTTGGGATTTTCCTTTTTGAGTCGGGATATGGCACAATCACGAACAATATTTGTACCCAAAATTCATGGGGTGGTATAGTGCTTTACTACTCCGAGAGCGCTACAATCATGAACAATATCTGTGTCCAAAATGAAAACGGACTCTTTCTTACAGCATCGGGATATGGCACGATTATGAACAATCGCTGTAGTCGGAATCAGGATAAGGGTATTGGGCTTTCCAGCTCTACACATTCCGCTGTCATTGAAAACATCTGTGCCCAAAACCAAGGAAGTGGTGTCTATCTTCATAATTCCAACTCTTGCATGGTCAATTGGAATCTCCTGATTGAAAATCAAGGATACGGAATTGAATCGGACAAGGAGTCAAGTAATAACACGTTTCATCATAATTCTTTTCTTGGAAATAATAACGGGTCTATTCAGGCCATTGATGATGGAGTTAATAATCATTGGTATAATATTTCCACTAACGAGGGGAATTATTGGCTGGATTTTTCTGGAATAGGAGCGTACCAATTACCAGGTAATGCGAATGCTACAGATCCTTACCCTCTTGAAGACAGCCTAGATTTTGATGGAGATGGTATGCCTAATGGGTGGGAGTGGCAAATGGGGCTAAATATCGCCCAAGATGATGCCCGCGATGATTTTGATGGGGACGATATGCCAAATCTTTGGGAATATCAAATGGGATTAAATGCCACTGATTTTCGTGACGCTAGCCAGGATTCAGACGGTGATGGATTGACCAACCTACAAGAGTACCAACTTGGTACTGATCCCAACGACCATGATTCAGATGATGATTTCTTCCCAGATGGCTTGGATTATAACTGGTGGGGCAATCCACGCGTGAAATGGGATAATCCCTTAACTCGGTTACTGTTAATAGTCCTCTTGTTGACATTACTTGGACTGGGAGTATGGGCGAGTTTCATTGCTGTCCAACTGCCCAAACTTCAACAGGATCTGAAGTTATTATTCTCGCACTTTCAGCAGTATACGCAGCATTTTCAAGAGAGTGTGACTACGATAAAAACCCTAGAGAATCTAGAAGAGCTAGAAGTAGGAGCGGATCAGGTTTTCCAAGCTCTCCAATCCTATGAAGACTTTTATCTATTCGCTCAGCATCTTGTAAAGCGGAAGTGGCTACCGCCCTTTCTTCGTCCCGATCTAGCCGAATGGGAAACAATTTTTGAAACCATGAAACAATCCTATGAGGAGCTCCAGCAAACACGACTACAACGCTTGGAAGCTAAATATTAGAGATGTAGAGACTCATGAAAGTGAGGCGGTAGAGTGGAGTTCACCATATCATCTTATAATACCCACAGCTTATTCCGTTCCTAACGCGCCTAGACGGCAAACGGAGAAGTTTTACCGAGACTATTCGTGAAAAGGAGAGCAAAGAGGGAAGAAAACGCCTTTGCACTATGTCAGCCCTGACTTTGTTCGAGGGAACTCCCCCTATGTGGCAAACGTAGAAATTTTGTCCTAATATTTTGGTCATTGCAGGCGTACAATGCTTCCGATGACATAAAGGGAATTATGACTTCTTACCAATGCTTTTCAAACGCCTTCATTTCATCAACATACAATATTTTGATGAGTTTTGTGTTGCAAAGTACCTCATAACGTAGTCATTAGTTGATTGAAAACATGGTGAAACACGGTCTTTTGTGGAGCAACGTAATAAGTCTTCTTTTGTAATTACTTTGGGGGTTTAAAAAGCCAAGGAAATACAATACTACGGAAAAGAAGTGATTCTACTTCTTATAATAAGAAGCGTCCTCCTTTCGTAAAGGTGCGAGAGTATGTTTCTCACAGTCAAAGTGCCAATTATGGGTGATAAACTCACGTCCAAGAAGCGCCAGCAACTAGAGAAACTCACAGGGCGGGATAGCACCGTTATTAAACATTATTTGCAGATCATCGTCCAAGAACAAGATCAGTTATGGCAGGAAGGAAAAGAAGGCAAACGAATAAACAAGAAGCACTTAGATGAACTCACATTAACGAGCAGATCGCAGAAACGGACGAAAAAAGACGGCTCGCTTCAAATAACAGCAGGGAGACAGAAAGTCAAATATGATCTCAAACACCAATACCAAGCGCACATGACGGTGCGGGAACTCAAAGAATGCCGTGATACGGCGGTAGCGATGTGGCATAGTTATTGTGAACAACTTCTCGAACATAACCGAATTTATTGGCAGATTATGCAGAAAGAGAAATACCTAAACCAAGAAGCCGACCTAGCTCAGGTTTTACAGTGGTGGGAAACAGAAAAAACCCCAGCTCAACCCTGTCAGGCTGACAGCAAGCACCAGCAGAAACTTCCTCGGCATACCAACATTAGGACGACTGCCTTTCTTCATAAACGGAATACACTGCTAACTCAATATTGGCTGGAGTTATATTATCCCGAACAAGGGGTTCATTTATGGCTCCCGCTCAATCCAGCGGTGTATCATTTGTCTATCCTAAAGGAAGGAAAAGCGAAAACAATTCAATTAGTGAAACATCCAAATCAACGGTGGTACGCGCATGTGACGGTGGCTGTACCCACAATTAAACAAGAAAATAAAAAGAAACCCCCTGCTCTTCTAAGTATTGATTTGGGAATTAAGAAAGCTGCTGTAGCCGTGCTATTGACTGCGGATAATAAATCAGGGTTGAGGGCAGAGAATATTAGATTTTTTGAACAAAAGGAAAAAAGTAAGAAAATTAATCAATTAGACAACCAAATTGCGTCCCTGCAACGCCAAAAAGCCTATTACTACCAAACCAAGAAGAAGACGAAGAATCTCACCCGCAAACTCAAAAACTTAAGTCAAAAGCGCAAAAAGTTAGCCATCCAGTACGATCATGAACTAACTTCGCAGCTTTGTGATTGGGTGGAACTTCTACAGCATAACTATCGAGTCTATGTGGTGATAGGGAAACTAAAAGGCATTCGCAAGAGTAGACGGAAAGGTGATGGCAAATCCCGAAAACACAGGCGGGAGTTACATCAGTGGGCGTTTCACCGGATCACGACCTTTCTTCAATATAAACTAGAATTGAGTGGCTTACCTTTGAACCGCTGCCACACGGTACGGGAAAACTGGACAAGCCAGACGTGTTCTAAGTGTGGATCACTGGACATCACCCGTCCTTTTCAAGCCCTTGTGATCTGTCAGGACTGTGGGGCAAACATTCAGGCAGATATCAATGGCGCAATGAATCTTGCCTTCAAGCTTATTACATCACTGAAGCAATTAACAGCCCTCGACCATTGGTTGATAAACCCACTCCGCGCTAGCGCAAGCCCAACAACGAGTGTGACGGCTGTGGATGCGATCAGTCCATCCAATAACGGGAATGACATCTCTCCCCCTGTGGTTCGTAGAGATCGAATCCGTAATCCTGCAAAGAGGGTCTCTGGAGCAAGATTGCTTGAAGAAACCCTGGACATTTAGTTAGGTTTAGCTATGGTTCACAATACTTTGCGGAGACTGTCTATCCAACATATACCCCCGTGTCCATCGATTTTATTCCAGACGCTTTCCAGTTTATAGTTGACCCCAACTTCAAAAAGACAGAACTGGAACGTAAGAAGTCTTTAGAGCTAGAACACTCTTAATAAAAGAATTAATCTGATTTTGAGATAATTCAGAGTGTGTTCAAGATATAGGTTTTGGCCAAAAACAAGGCCATTTTTCAGATAATGTATCCTCATAATGAGGAACTGATTATAGCCTATTTAATTCAAATGATCTAAAAAAATCTGTAAATGAGAATAGCATGAAAAAAATAATTCTAGCTATTCATTTCCCACAGGTACATATGTCCTGAGTTTTGCATCACCAATGAACTCTTTTATTTCCCCTTTTTCGGCTAATTCGTTTAGAATCGTCTTAATATAACTAACTCGAACATCATGCTTCGCTGCTAATTCTTGTGGGGTAATAACTCGCGTCTTCTTCACTTCCTGCTCGATTTTTGAACGGAGGTCCTTGAGTTCATCACCATATGGAACTTTTCGTTGGTAACTAGTATACTCGAATACTTTACCCCATCTTCGTTTCTTTCTTACCCTTTTATCTAAATCCCAGGTCATCTGGAATCACCTTATTTCCTTAAATCACCTATTTATTCACTATCTTGCCTGAGCAGGATGGAAAAGGGAGAAAAGGAATATCCTTATTAAAGCACCTATGTTATACTCAGTAGGAAAATAATTACTTAATTAGTTCAATTCCATTTAACCAACATAGATGATAAGGCTTGTTTTAAACACTAAAGGCTGGTTTTTTGTTTTGGAAAATGCAGAGAAAACATTAAATCACTTAAAAAAAGAAAAGGATGAACTAGAAAATCAGCTTCTCAAATTATCTAAAAAAATCGATGAAAAGAGAAGCACAACCGAAGATTTAAAAGAATTAAAAGAAAAGAAACGGGAATTAGAGCGTTCATACATTGAACTTATGGCTCGTTTAACCCAACTTCGCTTTTTCGCTGGAGAAAAGCCCCTTTTTAGTAAATGAGGTTTCAGAATGGCTGTCGATACTGTGTTGGTAGAATTTATCCATAATGATCAAACAGCTAGAGTCATCCTAAAGAGACATCTAGCTCCTAGTACAGTTGCTACCTTGAAAAGAATGCTGACGAGTAAGGACATCGTATTACGAGCTGTAGTCCGTGGGGCAGAAGTTCAATTTCCAATACGAATTGGGCGAGTTGGTAAGGAAAAGCCTATAAAAGAAGTAGACGCTGGATCAGTAGTGTATTCACCTCAAGGGGCTGTTTTATCTATATTTAAAGACAATGCTACTCCATACGGCGTTGTAAACCTGCTAGGTACGACAGAAGATTTGGCTTTCTTTAAAAATCTAAAACTTGGGGTTGCCGTTACAATACGCCTAATAAAAGATGAAGTTTAATGCACTACGTTCAATAGTTTCTAATAGTCGTTCTGACACGCTAAAAGTAAAATACGAAGTCCCATGACGAATAAAAACAGTTATAAAATGGAAAATCTATATTTTTTCGGCCTAGCTCAATCTGCAGTCCTAGCTTCAACCATGGAAGTCACTACACACCCTAAACCTGGGAATGTCACTCGACTTCAGCCTGGTCGGGATGCTACAGTAAGTCACTTCCTTGTTTCCAGTTGTGCTCTCTTTCCAACATATCTCGAAGCAGCTATGAGAGGGAAAAGGTATGTAGAAGGAGAAGGAAGTCTAAGCAACTTAGGAATTGGGCTACTAATTCGACAAGGAATAGAACATACCCATAATTGGGGAATAACGACCAATACAAATTTAGGAATAGTCCTGCTCACTGTTCCCTTAGTCGCAGCAGCAGCAATACTCGAAACCCAACATCCCACTCTTCATTATGACCCGCAAAAAATGAGCGATCTCCTTTCTAAGATCATTAAATCAAGTTCAAGTGATGATGCGATCAATACCATTAAAGCAATTCAACTAGCCAATCCCGGTGGATTAGGAAAGGCTTCAAAATTTGATGTTAATCAACCAAGTGTTGAAAGAGAGATCAGAGAGGCTGGAACAAACTTATATGGTCTGTTTTCTTCCTGTACTCACATTGATCTGATTTGTAAAGAATATACAACAGGATTCCAGATAGTACTTTTTGAGACTGTTCCAAAATTAGAGAAATTCCTAGAACACGCCTGTTTTGAGAATGCTATCTCTCTTCTTTTCCTATACTTATTAAAACAGAAAATAGACTCATTGATTACCCGAAAATTTGGTCGATTAATGGCTGAAGAAATTAGAAACAAAGCTAATGAATATTTTCCATCGGAATTGACTATAGAGCTTCTCAATAACCCAAAAATACTGCAATTTGATGCAGAATTAAGAAAAAAGGGCATTAATCCAGGTACACTTGCTGATTTAGTCGCAGCAACATTGTTTTGTTATTTCTACAAAAATTTCTCTGAAAAAGGGATAAAAATACCATTATGTGAACCATCATCATTCAAAAAGTGAGGATAAATATGCAGGTTGTTTTATCATATTTTGATCAATATCGGGGGCCCAGAGTCTTTTGCGTCCTTCCTTCAGACCTTGACGAAGACATAGCACAAGAGATACTACGAACGCTAGATTTCATCAATCGAAACTTCTTTGCTCAATATTATGGGTCCTATTCGATAGCACATTGTTATTTTAAAATTAAATCCAAATTAGGCCGCGGAAGCAGTGAACTTCTTCTGTTATCATTAGTTCTTCCCCCAGAAGCTCGAGGGGATCCTTCATGGGCCTATCATGAATCAATGGAAATACTTGCCCAAACCCTCACAAATATAGATGATTTTTATCTCGCGTTTCATGAAGAAATTTCTAGTGAAGAGCTCATCAACAAACAAACGAGGGTTAACTTCGAAGTTACTCAAATATTAAAGCAGTTCATGGAATCTTTTCCAACCCGGGTTCTCCCTGCGACACGTAAAGCATTTTCAGTCATCTTCTTCGGTCTTAAAGACAGTGGAAAAAAGACTATTGCGAATCAAATACGTAAGGGGCTTCTCCTTTCCGCAAGGGAAGCAACACGTAGGAATATTCTACGTCTCGTTCAAGAAAATCTAGAAATTGTATGTTTCGACTCGCCACGTGAAGATGAATTTTCCAAATTATCTTGGCAAAGATCTCTGGACTATGCAAGCACTCTTGTATTTTGTATAGATCCAAGTAATAAAAGCGGAATAAATTGTGCACATTCTGCTCTCTGGTCAGTTTTAGAAAATGAAACATCACAAGGGCTCCCATTAGTCATCTTTGCTAATAAGGTAGACTTATTAGAGAATACTAACCTTATAGAATTAACAAAAGCACTTAAATTAAATGAAATTAAAGATCGTGCAACTGCTTTGTTCTTTGTGAGTGGGAAAAACGGTACGGGACTCGAGGAGGCCTTTGAATGGATTTCAGATCGGATACTTGAAAGATAGAAATTATTCCTCAATTACGCGATCTAGCTTTCTAGAGAATCTGGTAAATTCATCCCGTACAAGCTCTGGTGGTTTAGCTCCATCTAGAAAAGATCTTATGAACGGCGCCATTCTCCGCTCAAGAATCCGGTTTAGCTGACGGAATTCTCGTTTGGAAAATTGCCCTTTTTTCCGTAAACAACTAAGGATTATCCCCTCATCCAGTACTTCTTGAAATCGACGTGATAAAAAATAGAAATCATTGTCTAGTTGAAGGACTCCACCTTCTATTTCAATGTTACGTTCCTTTAGGATCGCATATTCGGTCTCCAAGAGGTCTAAGCTGATCTCTTGTAATATGGGTACAGCAACCTCTGATCCTGCACGGCTTAACTCTAGTCCACTGGAAGTGAGTAACAATATGGCGTCTGCCTTTAAGTATTTGACCATTTCCAAGGCAATCTCATTAACGACTTCCTTAAGAGGGCTGTATTGTCTAATTGTCTCCGCAAAAATGCTAAATAGGCGTTGTTCGTCATAGATACTGGTGAACTCAATTCGTGGATGATGACGTTGGAAGGTTGGGACAGTGACCAAATAACTCTTTAGTAATGCAAGAGTTACATCGATTCGTAATTCTTTACGTTTTACTGGATCTGCTTTGTGCAGAAGAATGACAAAAAGGGGATTAATGTCTAAGTACTCGAACATGGCAGTGATGCTTTTAAGATAGTCAAACGCTTCATCGTATCTATCGGAGTCCCCGATATCAATTATAAAGAAAACAACGGCTGTGTTGGGGAAAAATCGTTCGGGAGCCTTCAAATACATTTCTCGGTAGTTTTTCTGGCCGCCCATATCCCACAAATTAATGGAATAATCTAAGAAGTTCAATGTTTTCCTTTCCACTCCTCGTGTTGGTTCTAGTGCTAGAATCGTTTCTATGGATGCAGCCTTTGTTATTGCATTCTGAATTCTAGTGAGAGTCGTTATTATTGCGGTTTTTCCTGCATTATCCAACCCTAACAACAGAAATTTGTCATCGAACTTTGAATCTGGAAATCCTTGAACTATCAGTCGTGATGCTATCAACCAAGCCTGCAACCGCGCTTTGTCAATCCCTGTCCGCTCCTGCATCTTCTCAAGTGTCATCTCCGTGGCTGCTAGTTCTTGAATAGTGGAACATCCCGTTGCGAATTCAAAATCTGCTTGATGTTTATCTGCAACCCCCCAGAGGGCTCTTATGGGTAGATCGATTAGGTCTTTGCGGGATTTGACCCCTTTGAATATTTCTTCATGATGAAGATTTAGGAATGGACGGATCTTCTTTAATTCGGGGTCAGTTTCGAATTTCTTCACTTTCCGCCACTCTACCTTATCTTTCATAAGTTCATGACTAAAGATTCTTGAGTCTTGCCTTATCTAAATATCATCATAACTAAAATTTTTCTCCGATTGTTCATATTTGTAGGATATTACAGATTCAGGTAATCAAATACATATTTACGTGGTCAAAATTATTCAATGAACTCATAGCTATTGTATTTCAATGAATTCGTAGTTATATTTCTTTCCATCAATTCGTAAGATTGCAATTGTATTTCGACGAGCGAAAACTTTGTCAATAGGAGAGCCCGGATTGATGAAAAGCCTATCCTGATGCATTTCTGCACTTGGTTGATGCGTATGACCACATACCACAATATCAACCTTTTCGTCTTTGAATTTTGCTGCTACTCGTTCCAAATACCCACTGGATCCTCCACTTCCGTGCGTGATGCCTATTCTTAGGCTTTCTACTTCTATAATCTCCAACTCAGGGAATCGTTGTCTAGCTGCTCTATAACACATATTGCCATGAACCGCTACTAAAGGAGCTAGTTCTTGCAGATTATCAGCCACCGAAAGCTCTTCGAAATCTCCTGCATGAATAATCATATTTGCTTTCTCGAATGTTTTTAAAACCAGACTTGGCAAGTCTTTTCCACGAGTTGGGATATGTGTATCGGATATAAGCCCTAAAATCTTCATGATTCCACCAAATGAGACTATAAACTTATTATAGTTTTCAGTACCAATAATAAATGGCTAAATCATTGCCAACATTAAAGCGCCAATGGTTATACCAGCAACAAAGGCTAATAAAGTCCTATTGGTGAGCTTCTTAGAGATTTCTATAAGCTTAAGTTGGACCTCATCGAGTTTAGTGCTGCAAACCTCAATTTTTTCATTCATTCGTTCGAGTTGGACTCCTTGCTCTGCTAAACTATCGGCAAAATCCGAAAGAGTCAAAGAGACCGATCCCATCTTTTCATTAAATTCTTCCAATGAGCTCAAAAAAGACGCTTCAAACTCATCGACTTTTGCACTCAGCTCATCAATTCGTGAAACATGAATAGATTCGCCTGGATACATTAGCTCGTAAATTCGTTTTCCCAAGAGCTCTTCATCTTCTTCGTTCTCAATACATCTGATAGATTCATTCAAATTGGCAATTGATCCCGTGATAAGTTTCAATTTTCTACTAACTCGCTGGATCTTCGTTTTTCTCTGATCTTGAAGCCGTAAATCTGGTGGCTTCATCTGATCGGGAAGTTTTGCTATCATACGTGAAGGTAAAGAGCGATGTTGGAACACTTGTTCGTTGTATTTTGTCTCCATTTCTTCAATAATCATCTGTAAGGATTCAGAAACTTCATGCAAATCTTGAAGGAAAAGTAAAACAGAATCAACGGTAGATAATTCGGATTTCCTTCGTAATTTTGCCCCAACGGCTTTAAGACTGCTCATTTTTCAATTCCTCAACTAAAGAAGCAAAAAGACAATTAATCCACCGATAGCCATTCCAACAAGAAACGCTAGGATTGTTTGACTCGACAATTTCTTTGAGATTTCAACTAAGGTTTTTTGAGTGGAGTCAAGTTTTTGATCTACTTCCTCAATTTTAGTTTCCATTCCTTCTAAAATGACACCTTGACCTTCAAGGGCGTGAGATAGATCTGAAAGGGCTTCGGTAATCATGCTCATTTGCGTATTTAATTCTTCTAATGCCTTAAGATATGCTTCTTCGAGATTTTGGAGCCTTTGTTCCAGTTTTGCGAGTTTATCTGTAGAATATTCTTTACTATCTGGATATGCTAACTGATAAACCCGTTTTCCTAGTGTTTCACTGTCTTCCTGAGGCAAGCACTCGATTGATTCACGCATTTTTGTCAATGAGTTTGATAAGGAAGACACACGCGATTTTGTATTTTTAATGGATTTCTGAGAGCGTTCTTGGGTCTTGATAGCCGGTGATTTGAATCCCAGCCGCGCACGGAGTTTCGTTTTAAAGTGTCTTTTTGAGACAACTTGTTCTGAGTAACCATCATCCATTTCTTCTAATAAGGAGTCTATTGTCTTTGAAATTTCTTCAAGCGCCGTAATATGATCGACAATAATTTCCTGGCTTGAGCCTTCCTCTCCTTTGATCATGGATCCAAGTTCTTTAATTTTTTTTGTGAGAAGAGCCATCTTTGCGTCACTCCTCAAAGAATTAATGCATCTCTTAATTAAGTTTGAACTTTCTTTTTATTAATTGTTTTCAATGAAGATAGGTTCTTCACAAATTTTTTTTTTCACAAAGCTAATAGCCTCATTGTGGTCCCTTTGAATGAATTTACTCAATTAAATGAAGTTAAATCCTTTAAGGAATTATGTGAGCGCAGTTTTAAGCTATTAACCGCAAGAAATCCTACTTTCGCTACTCAGATGGGTCTCGAAATCTATAATGAGTTCTGGCCTGACATTTCAATTAAAGGGGTTCAGAAAGATATTAAAACGCTAAAATTAATTCAAAGTAAACTTAAAGACTTTTCACCATTCTCTTTAGCTACAAAAGAGGAAAAAGAGGATTATGCCCTTCTAGAGTGGTTTTTGGACATTGCTTTATTTGAATTAGAAAAAATGCGTTTTTGGGCTGCCAACCCTCGACTCACAGGGTTTATTCTTTCAGGCTTAAATGCATTAATATTAAAGCCACATTTCTCCTTTGAGAACCGAATTACGTCCTTAATTCATAGATTAAAAGGAATTCCTCGCTTAGTTGAGGACGTTAAAACCCGAGTGACTGAACCTGTGCAATTGTGGGTGGATGGAGAAATATACGCCTGCAAACCTCTGACATCTTTCGTTGAATCTATCCCTCAAGCCTTCCCCGGTCAAGAATCTCTTTTGTCTAAAGGTGTTGAAATCGCGCTAAAAGCAATCCAACGCTATCAAAATTGGCTCCAATCACTGGAAGGCGCCAATTCCTTACCTTTTAGCAAATCCTATTATGAAGAATTAATCCGAATTAGGCGACTTGGGATGGACACAAATACAATTGAAGAATTAGGAAGATATTATCTACAAGAAACCCAAGATGCTCTTACAGAACTAACAGCACAGCTCTCAGGTAACTCAGTTAACGAAGTGCGGGCTAATATTCGAAAAAATCATCTATCTTCCTTTGAAGAAATTTTAGATGAGTATAAACAGCTTGCTAAGAGGGCAAAACGATTTCTCCAAGATAAAGACCTCATAACAATACCTCCTAAAGAAGACCATCAAGTTGTTTTTACTCCCGCTCCCATTCGCCATTTGATGTCTCTTGGAGGAGCATCTCCCCCTGGCAAATTTGATGATCCTCAACGAGGGTATTATTGGATTACTCCACATGATAACTCCAAAATGCTTGAAGAACATCCTTCTGTCGCTTTTAGCATTTTTATGGCACATGAATCCTACCCAGGGCATAATCTTCACAAAATTTGTGCAAATACCCATCCTTCTATTGTTAGAACACGTCTTTTTGTATATCCATCTTCTAATATGGGTTTAACGTACTCTTCTCAAACTGCAGAAGTTATCGAAGGTTGGGGGCTATATTGCGAAGAAATGATGCTTAAACATGGTTTTGAGGATGACCCCGCCAACCCTAACCTTGAAAAGAAGTTCATGCTCATTAACGCGCTCCGCTGGCGAGCCGCACGAATAATTTTAGATGTCCAACTCCATACTGGTAAGATAACATATGATGAAGCAGTCGAGTTTTTACAAAAAGCCATAGGCATCAATAAAACTATCAGTCAAGCCGAAGTGTTGATGTATTCTCAGTCTCCCGGATATTTTTTAAGTTATTTAATAGGAAAACACTTGTTAGTGAATTTAAAAGAAGAACTGGGAATAACAGATAAGATATTTCATAATAAAATTGTCTACAGCGGGCTTGTCCCATATTGGTTTCTCAAGGATCATGTATTTGCGGTATCAGATGTTTGAGCTTGTTCGTATAAACCACAAATTAGAATCCCCGCTAACACTCCAATTCCCCCAACTAAAGTCCATACATTAGGAAATTCATCTAAAATCACCATTGCGAGTAAGGCTGCCCCTATTGGTTCACCAAGAAACGCTACAGACACCATGGGAGCACTAACTTCTTTTAACGCATAATTAAACAATGAATGCCCTAAACATGTAGGTCCAAGGGCAAGTAGAAAGAAAAGGACATATTCTTCCCAATCAAGTCCGATCATTACGCCTTGAGTTAATAAAGCATAAATAAATAGACAAATCGCGCAAATGCCATATACAGGAATTACATAAGTGAATAAGCCATAATTCTGGCGACAATCACGCCCGATGACTAAATATACTGCGACAGACATCGCACCAAAGATCGCTAGAACATCTCCAGCCAAATTTGATCCTCCTACTTGCATATCCCCCAAAGCAATGACAATTCCTCCAATAACAGAAATCAGAATGGCAAGAACTTGTTGACGCGAAGTACGCTCTCCGAGCACAAAAACCGAAAGAAGAAGCACAAAAATGGGTGCAGAATCCCCTAATACAACTGCACTGGTCACAGAAGTATACTTAACTGCCATGATCCATGTAGCAAAGTGAAGGCCGAGAAAGAATCCGCCCAATCCTATTCGCCACTGATCCTGTTTAGGGATCGTAAGGATTTCTTTGAGTTGTGCATGGTTATTAGTGATTTCAGCTCCCACTATCATTAGAATTGTAGCCAAAGTAAGCCGGTAAAATCCAATAACTAGGGCATCAGCAGTGGAAAGCCTAATTAAAATTGAAGCAAAAGAGGCTGCAATGGTGGCAATGAATAGGGAAAGATATACTGATGAATTGGACAGATAAATCCCCTTCTGACTAAAAAACTGTTAATTGATAAATTTTAAGGTTAAAAATACCTTCAGTCTACTTAAGGATAGAATAAATGAAACTATTGAAACATTTTGACGCTATCCTAATACGGGTCGAATATCAATGTGACATCCTTCATCAGGATTAAAATCAGTTACCTTGACTGTAAAATTACGTCCAACCGCGTCACGAATGAACACATGGAAAACAAGTCCCCGAATACAGGTGGGGGTGACCCCTTCTTCCTTGGTATGTTTGCAGGCTGCAGCATACATGCAAGGAGGGTACACAATGCATGAAATCCTACCGTCATGCTTCTCCAGCTTGAACTGCTTACTAGTCATAAGTCCTACTTGATTAAGGATATCGATATAAATCATACATGCGTCCAATGGGGTTTCTGCTTTGGGGATCTCGATCTTAGCCTGCTTTACGCCATACCGGATGCCTTCGACGTAGATCTTTTGAGCAATGATGTCATTATTAAAATAGGATTGACTAAAAACGTTGATCGATCGCACCAGTTCATTAAGTGTGTCCGTGGTTGATTCTGCTTTTTTCTTGTAGTCGACTTTAGTTGCCTCAACTTTTTTCTTGGACTCAATTTCATTTGATTCCAGCTTTTTCTCGTAGTCGATTTCGTTTGGCTCTGCCATTGTTGATGTCACACCGATAATTATCCAATTATCTTGTCTTGTCAGTCTGGATAAATATTTATTGTAAACATTATATTTATTGTAAGTACAATCAAATACCACAGGATATTGGATAAGAAGTAGATCCTACATCTTCTTGATGTGCGTAATTTTTCCTTGTTTTATACCCAGAGTACCATATTAATTCTAAAGGGGACTGTGGTTGACAACGCCAGTTTGTTTCTACGAACTTCAGTGAATTTGTTCTGTATGGTCAAATGGGACATGTGATATAATCATTTCTCCCTATATATGATTTAAATTACATTACTCAACCCATTTAGCGTAATTGGCTATCTAAAAAGAGATCATTGAAAACCACCTTACACAGAATACATAAATTTTTTGTTATTTCATGAAGAATAATCCCCTTCTTCACTTGGTGCTGCCTCTTTGTCTTTCCTTGCGCGACTTCGTATATTTAGGGCGAAAAAGGATCGTTTAATAAAGGTTTCATGGCTTGGTTTGGATCGTGCGGGCAAGACAACACTTATTAAACGAATTATTCACGGGGATTTTGATGAAAATACCAATATCCGTACCATGGGGATGAATGTTGAGGAGATTTCTACCAAAGATAACATACGAATGATTTGCTGGGATCTCGGCGGTCAAGAAACATTCAGGGATGCTCTTTGGCACCAATATTTAAAAGGAAGTATGGGCGTAATCTACGTAATTGACGCTGCAGACCGAGAACGATTTCCGTTAGCTAAAAAAGAACTTTGGTATCATGTGATTGAGAATCCTATGGTTAAGAAAATTCCTATCCTAATTCTAGCAAATAAACAGGATCTCGATGATGTTGCCTCTCCAGGGGAGGTTGCCCGAGCTATGGGGCTTCACATGGTGATGAACCATTCCTATGCTATCTTTCCTACCTCTGCCGCGTCAGGATTTAATGTTTCTGAAGCACTGGAATGGGTTAGGCAACGTCTAGTAGAAAAAATGGAATCACTTTAAGTTTGGGGGAAAAACATTGAAAGTCTCATTTCCGAAATTGCTGATTATTCGAGTCCCACCCTCGGCGAATATTAGCCTTTTATTGGGGAAAGAGATTTCTCTGATCGATACTGGTTTACCTATCCTGAGTTGGGCACCTCTTCTTCGATCTTTGAAACAAAATCGGCGAGATATAAACGAAATCCAACAAATTATTTGTACACATGGACATTTTGATCACGTAGGGAGCGTAGAACAAATAAAACACGCAACTGGGGCGAAAATATTTCTACATGAAGCCGATGCTGAGATGTTTGGTCAAAACTATTCTTCAATTTTACAAGGACAAAAATTCTCAGCAGATTTTGTTAGCCAGATGCAAGGGTGGCATAAAGGTTGGATTCATGTATTAAATCGATCAAATTATGCCTTCTTCAACTACTTTGCAGAGAATATCAAACCAGATGGAATATTAAATAATGGAGACCATCTTGAAGTTTCGGGTCTCGATTCACTCAAAGTAATCTCCACCCCTGGTCATACCAGAGGTTCAATCTGCCTATGGCATGAAAAATTGCGGATTTTATTCACAGGTGATACACTTCTAGCACGAAATGGTGTATTAAAGGGACCGAGGGGTCCTTTTTCCGAATCCGAACGTGAAGGCCGTAAAAATATTTCCCACTTGCTGGACTT
>JAEOTF010000338.1 GCA_016840025.1 Candidatus Hodarchaeota archaeon | reverse complement strand
GTTGGCTTTAAATTTAGAAATCCATTATTTTGTAAGCGACTTCTTGATGCGTTCGCCTTAATTTATGAAAAAGGTAATGTGGATAAGCGGAACAGCTTTGTTAAAAGGTCTTTTTTATAAACCTTATTTGATGTTTGGATGTGGGTATTCTAAATTTGGAGTATAGATTCTAGGTTCATAAATCGTATATTAATTCGCATCAATTCTAAAAAATGAGGTGGAAAGGAGTGAAGAACAAAAGCATATTGATCGTTGATGACGATATAGTCATTCTTGAAAGCATATCGCGAATCCTCCAATCAGAAGGTTTCATCACAGAGACTGCAGAGACTGGTCAAGAGGCTATTGAAAAGTCTAAAACTAAGTTTTACAATCTCGCTCTTCTTGACATTAAGCTTCCTGACATGGAAGGTACGCAACTTGTTAAAATGTTACACGAGAATTTTCCAAAGACAATGAAGGTTATGGTAACTGGATTTCCAGCTTTAGACAATGCCGTTGAATCCCTAAATTTGGGAGCTGACGCATACCTTATGAAACCTGTGGATCCAGAGGAGTTACTTGGAGTTTGTAAGGAAAAACTTCAGGAACAAGAAGAAGCTGAAAGAATGAGCCAAGAAAAAGTGAAAAAATGGATTGAGATGCGTGTTCAAAAGCTTAAACAGAACTAGTTAACTACAACAAGGGTTCAAGAACAATGAACAATGCGACGGGCTTTGATGTCTTATTCACGGAAACAATAAGTGAAATTCTAAGGAATGTCTTTGAAGACGAGACATCGAAGATTATCATGGATTACTTGGAAAAGAATAGTTTGGAAAAAAACGCTTATGAGAAAGCCAAAGCACTTGCTGATATTCTCCCAAAAATTTTAGGAGTTGGCTCAGCAATTATTGAGGATTTAGCTATCGAAACTCTACACACTAAATGTGGTTTGGTACTTGAGCGGAAAAAAGACTTTAAATTCGCAGATTATGTGGCTAATCTTTGTACTAGAGTCCAGGAGCTAAAGGGCTGATGAGCCCTAAAATTGAAACTCTAGGTAAGTCCTACTTAATTTTCTTTGGTCTCTTTCACTCACTTCACCTTGGTTCCCTTTCAGGCGTTATTGAATCCTTAATAGATGCTCCGCCTTTTTTCAGCTTATCTTCGTGGCATTTAATTCTGTTTGTTACTTATATGGCGTTACCCATTTTTTCAGTGTTCATAGATAATTTTTTTTTATATTTTATTGTAGCAGGAGCTTCTATTGTTAGGGTATTAATCGATGTATTAGGAGTATTTATTTGGATCAGCAATCTGCATATTCTATTTTTCCTCCTCAATTTATTAGCAGCTCTTTTTTGTATGGTATTAGCTTTAGATGATGTTGTATTGAAAGTGTCTGCTGAGATTCTTAGTTTTCAATGGTCGAAGTATTAAAAAATAAAGTATTAATCATAAATTTCCAGTTTATACACTTCTCAGCATCTCATAGATTTCCCTTTTCTCTGGAGGAATGATTTTCGGTGGTTTGTACTGCAACATTGAAGCTCCTTGCTTAGCTCTCATCATTGCGTATTTCAGAAATGCTCCTTGCCCTAGATATTCCACTTTGATTACGTTTGAAGGTTCTTTTATCTTGAATTCGGTTATGTAGTCTCTTAAGGTGTGGCCTCGATGGGGAATATTCTTCTCTATTTCAATAAGAGAATTGAATATCATTTTTTGTGCTTCAATCTCTGAAAGGGGCCAACTTTTTTCCATTATAAAGTGGAGTCGTTCCTTCGGTTTTAAGGTTTTTGTAACTGCCCATTTATCACTTGTTTTCAAACCTGCGCGTGCAAGTGCTTGAACAATAATGTTTGGTGTTACGCTATAGCCATATAGCCGTAATACAGTAATTTTTCTTCCTTCAAATGCAAAGATGGGCATACCGTCATCCCTAAAATCGATTACTCTTAAGAGATCTTCCATATCATATCTAAAAAGTATTGAACCGAAGGGAGTTATAATTAAGTTATAGATCTCTCCTTTTTTTACCTCGTCAAGACTTAGAATTTCATTGTCCATTGTTTGAAATTCAAAATAATTTGTACTCAAGTCAGGTACTAAATCTGTTTTTCTATCTGGATCCCCTCTCATTAGGACACCTGCCTCTGTTGATCCGTAAGCATGTAGAGGTTCTAGATCGAATTCTTTTTTGAAGAAATCTATGTATAACTTTGACTCCATTCCACCTACCATAATTCCTTTAAGCGGTAAAATATCGGTTATATTTCTTTTCTTCGCTCTACTTAGTCTTGTTTGAATTATCTTTACATAGAGTAGTATTTTTTTAAGTCCGAATTTCATTGAATGATAATATTCTTGGTAGAATTCTTCTGGGTCGATGAAATATTTGCTTATCATGTAGAAGATTGAGCCGACTGCTCCTGCAAACGATATCATTTCACCTTTCTCTATTAGCTTTAGAACTAGAGAAAATGTTTCTTTCATGTCTTTCAGTTTGTCAGTGACTTCTATTGGTGGTACCAATTGGAATATT
>JAEOTF010000337.1 GCA_016840025.1 Candidatus Hodarchaeota archaeon | reverse complement strand
TTTTTCTTTTTTAATTTCATTGAATAATTCCTCCAAATTTAGTCATACCATATTTCTCTTAAAGATTTTCCACCTTTTCTTTCTTCAACGATCGCTCCATCAGTAAGAGTTAAAATTCTATCGGCAATTTCAGCAATTCTGTGATTGTGTGTTACCATTAATATACTTTGTCCCAGATCTTTAAATTTAAGGAAGATTTCAATTATTTGCGTTGTGGTTTCTGTATCAAGCTCACCAGTTGGTTCATCAGCTAGTAATAGTAAGGGCTCATTTGACATCGATCTAGCTACTGTGACTCGTTGTTGTTCTCCTCCAGACATTTGTGTGGGTAAATGCTCCATTCTATGGTCAAGACCAACTATTTTAAGAAGTCTTTTTACTCTTTCATGACGTTTTTTTTCCGCTAAACCTGCTAGAACAGCGGGAAGCTCTACATTCTCGAAGGCAGTTAGGATTGGAAAGAGATTATAGAATTGAAAAATCAATCCTATTTGATGCAGTCGCATTTCTTTGTGTTCTTTATCGGACATTTTAGTGATATCGCTACCTTTTCCTTTCCCGTCAATATTGTAGATAACTTTGCCTTCATTTGGAAAGTCAAGTGCTCCAAGACAATTTATAAGCGTAGTCTTCCCAGCTCCAGACGGTCCAACAACAGCTATGAATTCTCCTTTTTTAACTTGAAGACTCACGTTATTTAAAGCAGTAACTGTATAATCACCAAGTGGGTAAATTTTTGTAAGATTTCTTACATCCAACACTAAGTCTGGTTCAATTTCTTCAGTAGCTTTTTGGAAAATTCTATCGCTTGCTTTTAATTTTTTTGACCTTCCCTCACTTTCTCTAGGTTTTTTGTCTCTCTTTTTTTTCATGCAACTCACCTATCTGGTTCTAACCGCGTCAATTATATTTATATTTGCTGCCCATCTTGAAGGATATCGCGAACTAATTATTGCAGTTAGTAGTGTCACAGCAACTAAGATTCCAATTGTGAGCCAAGGTATCGTAAATGTTACCGCAAGAAGTCCCGTATCAGGAACAGAAGAGACCATTAGAAATCCTTGTAAAAGTCCTGCCAAGATACCAATAAACGCACCTAGTAATGATATAATAATAGTTTCTCCGGAAACTGTTCTTATTACGCCTTTTTTGTTTAACCCTATGGATCTAAGCATTCCAATTTCTCTTCTTCGAGCCATTGTAGAAAGGAGACTATGTAGACTTAATCCTATCATAGAAATTATTACCGCAAATGTTAAAACTCCAGAAGTAATCATTACTATGAGATTAATCATACCTTTAAACATATCTTCGACAAATGTTCTCGTAAATCCAAAAAAGACAATATATCCATGATCTTCTATATATTCGATTAAATCTTCTAAAACTTCTTCATCATCAAAACCTTCTTCAAGCCAAATATACCAATCAAAGACATATCTTCTCGTTTCTAAGGTTGGAGTTTTTAAATCTATAGCCGTCCAAACATCAGCTTCAACATCATTGAGTTCTTGTTTTAATCTATTATAAATAGTCTTAATATTTTCAATATTGCTGCAATGTACAAGAACTGAGGTAATTTTATCATAAGTACCATTGGCTAAGCTACCCTGATTCATAGGATATACGTAATTTCTGGCATCTTCATAATTAATATAAACAGTGTTCTTAGCGTATTCAACATCATAATATTTTTCAGCTTCAGCGCTCCAGACTGCTCTTTCAGTGTTAGCTAATGTTGGATCCTTTATTATCCCTATAACTTTATATATTGGCCATGTCGAAGCATTCAAGCTATCCGTGGAATTAAACATAAGAAAATTCAGCGTATCGACATTCAACCAGAAATCTGAATCATAGGTGGAATTTTGGCCAGTGATTCTCAATCTTAATATGTTATTTGATTGATTAATATAAGAAAATGCAGGCATTTCTTGATTGAAAGTAAAAGTATTATTTGTCTCAACTGTATTATTAATGTTTCCGAGTTTGTCATATTTACCAGTATAGTGGTTCAAAACTTCTAAATCAAGTTGATTTATTGTCGAATTAACTGAAGATTCTAAAGATATATTATAAGGGTTTAAATAATGCATATAATAACCTAATAATACAGTCATATTCACATCAATAATTACTTCCAAGTTAGTTGTATTACTGTAAAAGGTCATGTTGATATTATCTGAAATGGTTAAAGCATCTTCATTAGTAAATGGACTTAACGTTCCGTTAGTAACCGTTACATTTGTAGCGGCTCGAGGGAATATAAATTCATTGAATGGAAAAAAAGGGATATGGTATGGATAGTCAAATGATCCCACATATATAGGGTCAGGAAATTGTTTAAATAATTGACGAAATATTGAAATAGTTGAATTTATTCCGAATTCTGTGTTGTTTACTCTCATATTATTTACAAAAGTTTGATCGACTACACAAACTTTATCCATAAAAGCAGTTCCGTTTAATAATTCTTCCATAGTTGTACCTTTATATGCAGTTGATTTTTCGATTAATTGATGATTACCAAAATAGGAGTCATCTTTTAATTTTCCACTTGAATTCGTTCTAAGACCAACCACCGAAGATTCAAAATTAATAAGGAAAAGATCTTCAAAAGAATCAAATGTATTATTAAGATCATACGTAGGGCTTAAATAATCCATCCTTGTAGTATAATAGTCAATTCCACTTACGTTTTCCATTGCTCCAATAACATCCGAAGTATTGAACCATTTGGATTGAACAATGTCTATACCACGCTCTCCAGATTGAGTCATCTGTCTAAACATTATATCAGTACCACCGCCATACAAATTATTAAGAGATAATGCTTCCCATGTCTCCCATGAAATAAAAATACTGTAGCTCTCAACATCTTCTCCTATAAGGTCCGAAAATCCAAATCCTTGAACATCATCTACTACACCAATAATTTCTAATTCAACTATTACAGTATTCTCTACGGCATTTTTCTCAGTTCTATAGATCATATCCTCAAGTGTAGGATAATCAATTCCAAGGGAAAATTTAACCATCATAGTGTCTCCTTCTTCCAAATTAAATTCATCGGCAACTTCTATAGGGATTATTACAGTATTCTTGTGTGATAAATCGTCCATAACCTCTTCAAATGTGGCATCACTAGGATCAAGAACGAGAGTATCACCCATACGCTCAATCATCATTTTGTCCTCAATAACATTGGCTGTAATAGAAACATCCCACTCTTTTTCCAATAATCCATGTCCTACCCATTCATCGTCATCCCATATTTGGACATTTTGATAAGATACTCCCATAACATCTTCCACTCCATCCTGACCTTCTAATTTATGAGCAAAGTCTAACGAACTCCCATAAGAAAATATGCGTACATCACAGCCCATAACATTATTTACTGTTGTTTCTACTCCTGCGCTCATTGAACCCATAAAAACGCTTAAACCGATAAGATAACTTGTTGTCAATGAAATCATTGAGAATGTAAGGATAGTCCTTTTTCTGTGTCTTAAAACGTTCTTTCTAGTCAATAACTTGGTATGCTTTAAGTAAGGACCGAATAATTTAATAAATACTCGAGTAAATGGACTTACAAAAAGATTCATAATCCCTATAATCCCTAATAAAATCAAAGTAGGAGCAACCATTGATATAGTAGAAGCTTCTTGGTCCGCATGACGCCCTTGTTGACCCATAACTGTGAATAAAAGATAAGTTCCATATACGATGAGTAAGCTTGCGAGTATGCCGATTAAGAATTTTCTCTGTAAATGCTTTTTCTCCCGTTTAGTCTTTTGAGCAAGAGGATTTAGACACTCTATTATTGGTTTCCGACTTGCTTTCCAACTTGGGTATATCGAGGCTAACAGGCAAGA
>JAEOTF010000336.1 GCA_016840025.1 Candidatus Hodarchaeota archaeon | reverse complement strand
TCGGAGGATATACTGGGGATGTACAAGTGATTGGAGAAACAGTTTTCATAACTAATTGGTATCTAGGCTTAGAAATACTCAATTGTAGCAACCCATCATCTCCTACCCGGATTACTCAATATTTTGGTAATGTTTTCGCATCAACCTTATTTGTTGCAGACGATCTTTTGTATGTTACCGATCATCGAAGTTCCTATACAGGATTAAAGATCCTAAACATCTCCGATATTTTTAATCCCTTCGAGATTGGTACATATCAAGAATTAGGAAAAGACCTATGGGATCCATTTGTTTACGAAGACCTTGCCTTTATGGCAAGTCATCGAGGAGAAACATGGGAGCTGGTAATATTAGATGTGAGTGACCCTTCTAATATTACTAAAGTGGGTCAATTCGATGATGGGGGCAGATCATACGAAGTATTTGTTAAAGACGACATTTGTTTTCTCACAGATTGGGAAAATGGGCTTAAAATCCTCAATATCAGTGATCCAACCAATCCTACGAAAATAGCACAATTTGATGAGGGGAACCGAAAGTGTAATCTCCAATTAATTGGTAATCTTCTTTACGTAGCTGATTGGAATAATGGTTTAGAAATTTTTAAAGTAGAAGGGCTTTTTGACTATACTACCACCCAATCAACGTCATTTACGTCGATGACTACTACAACATCACTCAATTCAACAGAATCTGAATCTTCTCCTAGTTTTGAGTTATATATTATTTTCTTTAGTTTAACTTTCTTCATAATGATTAGAAAACGTAGAGGGAAGAAATCATCTAAATATGGTGGATGTTGTTACAATGAATAAAATAACTAAAACTATAGTAGGTATTATTCTAATAGGTTTGTTTCTTAACATAAGTTTTGCCATTGACGAATTTCCATATACAGCAGTTCAAGAGAATGAACCCCACGTTGAAATTGAAGAATTTATTTATAGTACGTACCTTGGAGGAAGTAATGCAGATCATTTCAAAGATGTAGTTACTGATTCTCAAAACAATGTGATTATAACTGGCGCCACCTATTCTAATGATTTTCCTACTACCCCAAATGCGTTTCAAACAAGTTTTGCAGGTGGTAGTTCCACAGATATCCATGTTCTTGGTGGAGACTCTATTATTGCTAAATTTAACAATGTTGGGAACCTTTTATGGTCTACATATCTTGGAGGGAATCAAGTAGACTTTGGTTTGTGTGTTAGGACAGATTCTGAGGATAATATAATCATTATGGGTATGACAAATTCTTTAGATTTTCCTACGACCGATGATGCAAACCAAGGCACATACATAGGAGGCTCTTATGATATTTTTATAACAAAATTTGCTCCTAATGGTACGATTATTTATTCCTCTTATTTCGGTACTGCAGGTCATGACGTTCTTGGCAAATTTGAGATTGATACCTTAGATCAACTAGTTGTTACAGGCGCTACATCTTCTGGTTTTCCAGTAACCCCAGATGCTTATCGAACACAGTTTGGTGGAGGGGATGTAGATGGTTTTCTCACTATTATGTCATCTAACTGTAGCAGAATACAGTATTCAACCTATTTAGGTGGCAACGATAATGAAAATGGCGAGGAAATTGAGTTAGACAATAATAATAATATCATAGTAGTCGGTCCAACTGCAAGTGTAGATTTCCCGATTACAGAAGATGCTTACCAAAAAACCTTTGCTGGAACAACAAGTTCAGGAGTAACCCCATTATTCGGAGTAACAATAGAAACTTTAGATTTTTTCATTTCGAAGTTTAACTCCTCTGGCCAATTGACTTATTCTACATTACTTGGTGGTTCTGGTATAGATCAATGCATGGGAATGGATGTAGATTCTTTGGACAATATAATAGTCACGGGAAGGACCCTTTCATCGGATTTTCCAACAGTAAATGCCTATCAATCCCATTATAGTGGTCCAATAAATTACCCCGATGGATTTATAACCACATTATCCTCAGATGGACAAGAATTGGTCTATTCGAGCTACTTTGGCGGAAATACTACAGATTGGGATTCGGTCTACAATATTCATATTGATTCTGCTGATAACATCCTTGTTAGTGGTATTGGAGACGATTTTCCCTCTATTGATGCTTTTCAGGAACACAAAGGTTCTCGTGAGATCTTTATCCTCCAATTATCCCCCGATGGTCGTCCATTATTTGGATCATATTTAGGAGGAACGGACATTGAGAGTCCGAGTGGTCAATTTCTTTCTGATAATATCCTTCTGATTGTCGGTTTTACCCAATCAATAGATTTCTTGGTAACAAGTAATGCATATCAACAAAGTTATAATGGAGCTAAAGATGGTTTTGTGTTTTCCTTTAATATAACGGGTTATTTAGAAGCTGTGAGACCTGAAAGTACCTCCCATCCAATGACCAGCTCAAATACAAGTGGTTCCACGATTACGTCCGAGGCAAGTGATACTTCAAGTTTCGAAATTCTTCTTGTAGTCGTAGGGTTAGTTTTACTGCTAACAATTAGGAAAAAGAGCACAATCTAATAACTGAAAGGTGAATTTAATATGAAGATAGTTAAGAAGATACCTATTAGTTGTATTCTGATTATGTTACTATTTATTCTAGGTAGTGTCCATTTTAATGTCTTTAAGGAAAATAATAGTAACTTAGCACTTGAAAGATCGAATCTTGCGGATCAAACGAGTGAAACGAAAATTTTCAACAGTTACTTGGTGAAAGAGGAGACTTCTTATACTTTTCTTAATTTTACTGATTTCTTAGACCAATACAATGCGTCAATAGAGACTGGAAAACCACACATCATTGAAGCGTACCTAGAATGGCAAGAAACTTTTGGGGGTGGCTTCCCTGCAATTCAAAATGATACTTATGTCGTTTTTATCTATTACAATCCAAATATTACGATAGATTCAATCTCTTTACAATTTATGACTTTTTATCCGACTAAGAGTTATCCTATGACACAATTGGATAATGAAGTGAATTTCTTCTTTATGGGGCTCTCGTTTGAACCAACAGCTCGTGTGGATTATTGGTTCATTATTAATGGGACAGAGCAATTAGATCCGCGGAATCCTAATTTAATCGCTTTCTCCTTTACAGATCGGGCGTCCGAACTGGCTATGCCTAATTTCATACAACCCAGTGAAATTATTTACAGATCGGATATTCCACATGGGAATCTGACAAACCTTCCTTATAATGGGTCAAATCCTGTCATTCAGGTCTACATTCCACCAGATTATAATCCAAATGGGAGTTATCCTACAGTTTATGCTGCTGATGGTTCATATTATTCTATTCTTGGGAATATGACAAATGTTTTAGATAATCTGATTGCTGATCAGCGGATTCAACCCCTCATTGTTGTCTTCATAGATCCTATTGATTTTGACCCATTAAATCCGGAATTATACAATTGGAACATACGTAGAGCTTGGTATGACTGTAATCCTGAATATCTGACCTATTTGGATGGATTGGTTAAATACATTGATGATCATTATGCAACGAATCGTTCAGCTTACGCTCGTTTGCATTTAGGTCTTTCTATGAGTGGTCTCACTTCAGCATATGTTGCGTTAGAACGACCTGACGTATTTAAATTGGTGGGGTCTCACGGAGGAGCTTTTTTTAGAATCATTCCAGGAGAGTCCTATAATATATTGGCTAGGTATGAGAACGCTTCTGTTTCATTAGATTTGAAATTATGGCTTTCAGCAGGTTCTTATGAAATGATGCTCGAGTGTTACACGCGAGAGTTGGAGCAGATATGTAGGAGTAAAGGTTGGTTAACGGAAGCAATTTATTTTCATGACGGACATTCAATTGGCGCATGGCGCCATACATTGGATGATCTATTAGAATTTTTCTTCCCATATCCAATATCTCCATCAACAACCACATTTCCCTCAACTACTGGCTCTAGAGAAAATAATACCGTATCATCAACAGAAACAGCAGATAGTTCTCCTGATTTTGAGTTGTTTGTTGTTTTTTCGGGATTATTAGCGATTCTAATTATTAGAGGGAAGAAATCAAAGAAAAATGAAAGGTGAGTTCAAATTGAAGTTAGTTTGGATGATACCTGTCAGTTTTATTCTGATAATGTTACTTTTTTATATAGCTAATATCCATTTTAATGCCTATAAGGAAAATAATAGTAACTTAGCACTTGAAAGATCGAGTATTGAGGATCAAACGAATGGGAAGAAAGTCTCCTACAATTACATAGGCAAAATGGAGAACTCTTATACTTTTCTTAATTTTACTGATTTTTTAGACCAATATAATGCGTCAACAGAGACTGAAAGACCACTTATCATTGAAACGTACCTAGAATGGCAAAAAACCCTTGGAGATGGCTTCCCTGCAATTCAAAACGATACTTATGTCGTTTTTATCTATTATAATCCAAATATCTCGATATATTCAATCTTTCTCCATTTTTTAACCTTCCATCCAGAACAATTACATAGTTTGACACGATTGGAAAATGAAGTAAATTTCTATTATACGGCTCTTTCGTTTGAGCCAACAGCGCGGGTGGAATATCAATTCATGGTTAATGGTATAGACCGAGTAGACCCGCGAAATCCAAATTTAATAACTCCTTTCTTTTCAACACAGGCTTCTGAACTGGCTATGCCTCATTTCGTACAACCCACTGAAATTATTTACAGACCTGATATTCTACATGGGAATCTGACAAACCTTCCTTATAATGGGTCTAATCCTGTCGTTCAGGTCTACCTTCCACCAGATTATGATCCAAATGGGAGTTATCCGACAATTTATACTGGAGATGGCTCGGAATATATTACTCTTGGGAATATGATAAATATTTTAGATAATCTAATTGCAGATCAGCGGATTCAGCCCCTTATTGTAGTTTTCATTGATCCAATTGATTTTAATCCATTAAATCCCCTGCTATACGATTGGGATAAACGAATTGACTGGTATGACTGTAATCCTGAATATCTGACCTATTTGGATGGATTGGTTGAATATATTGATGATTATTATGCAACAAACCGTTCTGCTTATACTCGCTTGCATTTAGGTCTTTCTGTTAGTGGTCTCACCTCAGCTTATGTTGCGTTAGAACGACCAGACACATTTAGATTGGTGGGGTCTCACTCAGGAGCTTTTCATAGAATCATACCAGGGGAGTCTTATAATATTTTAGCAAGGTATGAGAACGTTTCTGCTTCTTTAGAATTTAAGGTGTGGCTTTCAGCAGGTTCCTACGAAATTATTTTCGATCAAAACTCGCGAGAGATGGAGCAGATATGTAAGAATAAAGGTTGGGCAACAACAGCGATTTATCTTCATGAAGGACATACAATTTGCGCATGGCGGCATACTTTGGATGACTTATTAGAGTATTTTTTCCCATATAATGCATTTACCTCAACAACGACTACTACAACATCAACAGAAACAGAATCTATTCAAGAGACAACAACTGAATCTGGTACCAACTCGAGTTCAGAATTGAGTTTAGTTGTGTTTACATTAATTTTACTTCTAAGTATCAGGAGATGGAAGAAGAAGAAACCCAATTAGGTCGCGGTAAGTTGTGATAGTAATGAATGAGAGAATTAGATTAATTATAATCTGGATTATTTTAGTCACTCTATTTCTGGATATTGGCTTTATTACAACCAGGAAATTGGGAAAAGTTACTCTCAATATATCAAACAAGTCAAATCAAAATTGGATAATTTCATCTCCTGAAGCGGAAGGGATGAATTCAACAACCTTAACTCAAATGATGGAATTTATTGGATTAAATAGCATCCCTATTGACTCAATAATCATAATTCGGAATAATCATGTAGTTTTGGAAGAATATCTGAATGTCTTATACGATAAAGAAACCCGTCACGAGGTATGTTCGGTTACCAAAACTATTACCTCAGCTCTCATAGGAATAGCGATTAATAAGGGTTTTATTGAGGGAGTAGATCTGAAAATTGGTAATCTATTTCCAGATAGGACATTTGCAAACCTAGATTCCCGAAAAAGAAACATGACACTTGAACATCTCCTAACAATGACAGCAGGTCTTGAATGGGATGAAGTCACTTTTCCAGCAAATGATTCTCGTAATGATTTCTACCAATTAGAGATTAGTAATGATACTATTCAGTATGTTCTAGATAAACCGATGGTTACTGAACCTGGAACTTCACTTAATTATAATACCGGTATTTCACATGTTCTTTCTGCCTTAATAACTGGTTTTACAGGAAATTCAACATTAGAATTTGCTCAAAAATATCTCTTTAATCCACTAGGAATATCTGATGTGGAATGGAATCAAGATAACCAAGGTATTTACAAGGGTGGAGCCCAACTATTTCTTCGACCACAGGCTATGGCGAAATTTGGATTACTTTATTTAAACAATGGTACTTGGAATGAACAACAAGTCATTTCCAGAGCTTGGGTTACCCAATCAACTAAAACTCATGTTTTTGAGAGTAGATATTTCCGAAATAGTGGGTACGCCTATCACTGGTGGACTATACCAGAAGAAATGTATTATTTCGCAGCGGGAGCACAGGGTCAAATGATTTATGTTCTACCTAAGTATAATATGGTAGTTACATTTACGGCATCTATCTACTCAGGAGAGAATTTTCCAAGCACTCTTTTGCATAATTATATTCTACCCGCAGTAATAAATAATTCTACCTCTTTTACAACTACAACAGTGATATCAAAAGATGAGACAACTTCATCCACCGAAAATGGTAAAATTCTGGGTTTTGAGCTTTTATTAGCTGTACTTAGCTTAATTTTATGCTTATTTAGGCAGAATAAAGAAAGGTGAGTTAGTAATGAATAGAATCTTAAAAATTATCGTAAGTAGTTTGGTAATAGTTCTCATTCTTAATGCAAATGCTGCTAATGATCTCTCTCTTCCTAATCAAAATCGTAATTTCTATGATAGTAGTGGTTTTGAATGTATGAATTATAATTTGACAATCACAATCAATCAGACCTATGGAGGAACAGAACTTGATTATTCTTATTCAATTGTTCCATTATCTGATGGAGGTTATGTCATTGCTGGATACACATATTCTTATGGAGCGGGTCAATCTGATGCATGGTTATTGAAGACAAATAGCGTAGGTCAACAGGAGTGGAGTCAAACATTTGGAGGAGTAGCTAATGAAGCTGCTCAGTCAGTTATTCTATCTTCCGATGGAGGTTACATTTTCGTAGGGTTAACTGAATCTTATGGCGCGGGTACCACGGACATTTGGTTAGTAAAAACCAATGCGGCTGGACAAGCAGAGTGGAATCAAACTTTTGGAGGAACAGGTCAGGACATTGCATTTTCTGTGATAGCTGCTTCTGATGGTGGTTATGTTTTAGCGGGTAGAACTACATCTTTTGGGATGGGTGCGATGGATGTGTGGGTGGTGAAAACTGATTCAGCTGGGCAAATGGAGTGGAATCAGACCTTCGGAGGCGTAGATGACGATGATTGCATGTCAGTCATTGCTGCTTCAGATGGTGGTTACGTTTTAATCGGCAGCACTAGTTCTTATGGCGCAGGTGAGATGGATATATGGTTGGTGAAGATCGGCGCAGCTGGGCAAGTAGAGTGGAATCAAACATTTGGGGGAACAGGTCATGATATTGCTTTTTCTGGCATAATTACACCTTATGGTGGTTATGCTATAGTTGGTAACACTAATTCCTTCGGAGCTGGTAAAGAAGATATATGGGTAATCAAGACCAATTCAGCTGGGCAGATAGAATGGAATCAAACATATGGAGGAACAGAGATTGAGTGGGGAAGTTCTATCATAGCTACACCTGATGGAAGTTATGTAATCGCTGGTAGAACAGGATCATATGGGATGGGTGCGATGGATGTGTGGGTGGTGAAAACTGATGCAGCTGGGCAAATGGAGTGGAATCAGACCTTCGGAGGAGATGAGGAGGAGGCAGCTTACTCGGTTATACATACTTCAGATAACGGATTTATCTTCATTGGTAGAACTGAGTCTTATGGTGCTGGC
>JAEOTF010000335.1 GCA_016840025.1 Candidatus Hodarchaeota archaeon | reverse complement strand
CAATAACTTCATTTCTTCAAAGATTCTAATTGGAGTTTTTCCTCTATTTGCCGATAGGTTCTTCAAATCAATTAACACATGTGCAAAATCCACTCCCTGAGGACATCGTTCAGAGCAAGTAAGACAAAGACAACAATTCCAAACATTCTGCTCATCAAGGGCTTTCTCTGACTGATTTAGTTGCAGTTTTGCTATTACTAATCTAGGATTCATTTCTGGGTTATTACGAAAGACAGGACATCCACCAGCACATGTACTACATTGATAACAAACTCTGACTTGCGAATATACTCGTTCCAGAATCTTCTTCTCATATTCGTACAATAAACTTACACCATCTGTACTATTCTCTTAATCGAAATTAGGAACATACTGGGCGTTAATTCTACGTTTTTCTTTAATTTTTTCGCTTAATATCCTTTTTCTCTTAACTATTTTTTTTATTTCATCAAGGGAAACCTTTGTTGTTGTTTCGAGAATATTATTATTCTCTAATCTTTCAATGAGTTCAATTCCTTCTTCAGTTCGAATGATTATAGTATTCCACCCTTCTTCCGAGCCTATAGCTCCAACACTAATATCTGCTAGTTCTGCTGTAAAATTTGTACAGATTTTGCACGCTTCTGATACAAGAGAGTTGAAATCTTTGATTGGATACTGCAGAATCGTGCCATTCTTTGAATAAATGATTAGTTTTCCCTTTTTGATATCCATTTTACTAATATTACCAATAGACAGCTTACTTTTTTCTTGAATTGCATCTTTGAACTGTTGATATGGAAAGTTTTCATAGCAAAAAAGACCTATTAGAAAAATTCTAGCAACCTCAGGCGGAACGTTTCTGAGAAAGTTATACTGATATTTACGTATCCCTGTAGTTTGACATCCTGTTCCAACAAAAATAAGATTATGTTTTTCTCGGAGAAGGTTACGTATTTGGCGGGAGAGAGGATGGCGTGAATAAATAGATCCCATACATTGATATAGTTGTGCCTGTTTTGAGATAAAGAAAGGTTTTGGCTGCCATCCTTCTCCTCCCTTGGTTACAATAGCACCTGCATATTTTCGCCTATCTAAATCAGCTGATAGTGCATAAGTCAGCAATGAGGTCACTGTTCCCCCATTTTGAGCCTTTTTAAGAATTTCCTTGCTTGTAGAACGCCCCGACAGAATTTTCCTGTATGATCCAAGATCAGGATCAGAGTGTATATTACCAAAGAATACTCTTTCATAGTCTTTCTTAGAAAATGAAGTCATTGGACAGTTATCAAAACAGCATCCTTGTATTCCACATGTTTTGGCGCCAATAGTTGTTATACAGTTCATATTTTCCTTCAAAAGCGGAAAATCTGCATAATCAATCCTTTCACATAATAAACCACATGATCCACAAAGGGAACATAACCCTGACTCGATTATTAGCTCTTTTAAATCTTTAAACCCTGATGTTTCTTCAATTAGAGGCGCAAACATTGTTCATTACTCAATTTTTCATTGAATGTCTGTTGATTCTCTTCCCCATATCTTGGGATACGTACGCTCCAGTCCTACAAGCTTCACGCCAGTGATAGCTGCAGTATCAATGCTTAGTGCTCTTAAATCTTCTTTTGAAAGCTCCTTAATACTTTTATGACCTGAAAGCATAGTAAAGATTTTTATTTCATCTGTCATTGCTTTCAGAAAATTTACAAGACGTTGACTTGTTTTCTCAGGATCTAAACGCCTGCGAAGTTTTGGATCATTCGTTGTAATTCCATATGGGCAAGTTCCTTGGTGACATGCCATACATGCTCTACAACCCATTGCAATTTCAGCAGCAGCCCCAATTCCAACAGCGTCGGCACCAAGTGCTAATGCTTTGAAAGCATCAGCGCCGCAACGAATACCCCCTAAAGCAATGAGTTTTACTCGGCGGTATAACCCTAAATCCTTCAGAGCACGAACAGCAGGAGGGATACAAGCAATTGTAGGAATTCCAACATGTTGAGTTACACACTCAGGAGACGCTCCTGTTCCACCCGCCATTCCATCTATTGAAATAGCGTCAACTCCTAATTCTGCAGCCATCCTTACATCCTGATAGGGACGACTCGGACCCAATTTCATTAGGATCGGTATTTTATAATCTGTTACGTCTCTAATAACTTCTATTTGTTTTTTAAGGTCTTTTGTGCTCAATGTGTCATAATACCTTGGAGGAGAAAGTGCATCAGTACCAATAGGAATACCTCTCACCTTAGCAACTTCTGCTACTACTTTTTTCCCAAGTAAGTGTCCCCCCATCCCGGGTTTAGCACCTTGACCGATTTTGACTTCAACGGCATCCGCATTTTGTAAAAAATCAAGATTAACTCCCCAACGACCTGTGGACCACTGCACTGCTAAATATCCGCCATCAGAATAGTGGGGATTTGCTTTCACCGACGTCTTAAGTTCTTCTAAACTATTGAATCCATGTACAAGAGGATATTCTTCAGGGACAGCTCCACCTTCACCTGTATTTGCAATGGTTCTCATTTTATAAGCTGCCTTTGCTAGAGCCATCTTTGCTTCTTTTGATAAAGCTCCAAAAGACATAGCTCCAAAGACAATAGGGATATTTAATTCTATAGGATAATCGGCTGTTTCTTCGCCAATAATTACACTAACATCACAATCCTCACGGTATTTATCAAGAGGGGAGGCCGAGGCTAATTGTGATGGTACAATGACAAGATCATCAAAGTGTGGAATGATTCGCGAGGTTCCAAAGCCTCTTAACAAATACTTTCCAGTTTGGGACTGATAATGAATATGTTCTACAGTTTGAAATGTCCAAAGAGATCTTGAGAAAAATTCAGGTTCAGCAGGTTTGATGTGAGTTGCATTATTTGGACAGAACTCCATGCAGATTCGACATCCTACACATGCCATATCATTACCTATTCGAACCCTATTGTCATCATCTTTTTCATAAACATTGTATGGACAAACTTCTACACATGTACCACAGTGGGTACATCTCTCATAATCAATATTTACGCAATATGCTCCTAGAATCGTCAAGAAACATTACCTTCAGCTACTTTTTTAACTTTTTTTAGAATAAAATGGCTTATCAGTTTCAGGGACTAATTTTGTAAATTCCTCAGTTTTTGCTTTGATGTTATAAGAAGATAGCAATTGTTGAAGAAAATCCATATCTTCAGATGTGAGGTCTTCAACTTTCGTATTGTGACCAAGGCTTTTCCATTTTCCTCTGATAAATATCCGACCACGAATAAAAAAATTTCCAACTCTTTCTCCTGCGTTTTCTAATAAGATAATATTACCTGCAAGCATATAAGTCCCAATATCATTTCCAGCGTTCTTTTCAATGAGAATTGTAGCACCTTTATTCATTGTACCTAAAAAATCTCCGCAATTCCCAAAAATAACTACCGTACCACCATAACAATAAGGAGCAGTACAATAACCAGCATTGCCGTTAACTATAACTTCTCCACTAATCATGTTATCAGCTAGATAGTTCCCCACATCCCCTTCAATGATTATTTTGGCACCTGAATTTAAAACTCCCACATAATCTCCTACAGATCCTTTGAAATTAACTATTCCATACCTTAATCCTGATGCAAGACCATCTAAATTAAGGTATTCAGTAATAGTGACCGCACCATTTTCTTTAAGCGCATTCTTAATTTGTTGACTTATATATTTTAATTCAAATTTATTTTCCTCTATTTTTCTAACAGCTATTGCATTCAATACAACCACCTCGGGATTTAAGTGTAGAATTATTCCTTTGTGGAGTAAAAAGATCTATAAATCGCTTTTTTATTTCTGTTAGTCTGTCTTCGTCAGTTAGCGATTCTAAAGAATAGATAAAGAGCGAGTCATAGCTTTGAGTGAATAACCTACGTTCCTTATCGGAACAAAGCGCATTCACCGCTTTTTGATCAACTTTATCATTAATCTCAATTAGTCTCGAATTAATGCAGTTGTTAATGAAGTTTCTACCCTTTAGATTCCAAGTAATTATGGTAGAATATCCTTCCTGAGACCCTGTTTGTCCAATGGAAATATCGGCGTTCTCACCAAGATAATCCGTGCATCGAGCACATCCTTCCCGCATATACTTCTGTTCTTCTTCAATGGGTATCGACGCGATATTGCCTGTAGTTAATTTTACTTCCAGGTTTGTATTGTTTGGAGAACGTTTTATATTAAGAATTTCTGATGGAGAAACTCTAAGTTTGTTTACTAAATCGTCAAGAAGAGTAGCCTCATAACATCCTAGACAAAATGTGCTAATCGAAAGAGCAATCACATTTCGTAGAACAGATAACCCTTCAATTCTAGAATTTGAACAACTTTTAATGGCTTGAGTTACACAAGGGGGCCCCACTATAGCAATTTTCTTAAAACCTTTATCCAATGTTTCTTTATAGAGTTGAGATAAAATGGGAGCCCATAAGCCCTGATTTCCAGATACCCGATAAAGTTCATCGATAGATTGAACAACACGAGCATATGGTTTCCCATCCCATCTATTTATATCCATGATTAAGATAGAATCGATAAGTTCATTTGTCAAGCCTGTCGCAAGAATATCAAGGATTACTTCATTTATCGGATTAAAATTAGTGTTACGTGTAGTTTTTGCCGAAACTATGCTGAGATATTCGTTTTTTTGCCATTCTTTCAGACGAGGACAACTCTCAGCACACATACCATCACAAAAAGAACAGGTATCGACTTCAATCGTTGAAAGGCCAACATTCTTAATCTTAGATTTAAAAGTAGGATGTGTCATGCTGGGTTCAAAGTGTAAACGACCACGGGAACATGCAGCAACACACATGCCACATCCTGCACATCTATTCATGTTCCAAACATTATTTTCTATTTCAAATCGTCTAGGTAGCAATAATTATACCTCCAATGCGTGGTTTTTCTTTGTATATCGGTCTACAAGGACCAAGAGACCTAATTAATTCAGTAAAATTAGTTATTAGTTCAGAAAAGCGTTTACCTTCACTTGCTGAAATCCATTCAAGAGATAGACGGCGAGAATCAATTCCAACAGACGAAAGTGCTTTTTTCATCTTTTCAATACGTTCTTGCGCATAGATATTACCTGTGATATAATGACAATCCCCGGGATGACAGCCGCTTACAAAAACTCCGTCAGCACCTTCCATAAAAGCCCATAATATGAAAAACGGATCTATTCTTCCGCTACACATAACTCTGATTATACGGATGTTAGCAGGATACTGAAAACGTGAAATACCAGCAAGATCGGCTCCTGCATAAGAACACCAGTTACAACAAAACCCGACAATTTTGGGTCCCCCGTTGGGAAAAGGACCATGAAGGGCTTCAGAGATCTGTTCAAGAATCTGAAGATTGGTGAATCCTTGCATAGTAATTGCTTTCGCTGGACAAGTAACTACACACACACCACAACCTTTGCAAATAGCATTATTTATGAGAGCTTTATAATCTGGAACTTGGTAACTGATAGCACCATATGGGCATACGTCCCCACAGGTACCACAACTCACACAAAGTCTAGGGTCAACTTCAGCAACATTAGCCTCTGCAATAACATGACCTAATCGCATTGGAATTGAAGCACGAGCAGCAGCCCCAGAAGCTTGGATAATTGAATCACTAACATTTTTAGGTGAATGCGCAGTTCCACAAACAAAGATTCCTTCTGTGGCAAAATCTAGGGGGCGTAATTTTACGTGGGCTTCTTGAAAGAATCCATCCATTCCTAACGGAACTTTGAAGAGCTGACTTAATTCCTTAGCATTAGATGACTTCACAAGCGGAGTAGTTAACAAAATCAAATCAGCGGGAAATGATTGGTCTTCTCCCGTAAAGAAATTATTAAATGTTATTTTAAGGTCTGTTTCTGTAATATTTACATTAGGCTTTTTATCCTCTTTATAACGGATGAAATATACTTGTGGAAGTTTTCGTACTTCTCGATAATAATCTTCAGCAGTTTTTTCGACCAATCGAAGATCTTGATGTAAAATATAAATATGAGCGTTAGGATGGTTTTGACTTATCTTTTTTGCAGTTTTTAGAAGAGTTGCACAACCTACTCGGCAACAATATGTATTTCCATTTTCTGTTTTCTCTTTAGATCCTACGCAACTTATTAGAAATACATTATCAATCTTTTTAGGTAAATTATTCTTCTTAAGGGCTTCCTCGAATTCTAACATTGTCATTATATTTTTGTGATATGAATAGCCATAATATCCCATTGGTTTGAATTCTTCACCGCCTGTAGCAATGATGACGGTTCCTACCTTAATTGTTGGATTATTTTCACCTGAAAGTGCAATTTCAAAGTTTCCAACATATCCTGTCACATTTTCAATATTCGTTCCAAGATAAATATTGATATTTGGCTTATTAGATATAGCTTCAATCTTTTCCTTAAGAATATCTTCAGTTTGTTGATCTGTAGGGAAAAGAGAAGTCAAATTACGCAATATACCTCCAAGTTGCTTTTTTTTCTCCACTAGATGAACAGTAAAACCCATTTCAGCAAGATCCGCGGCAGCAGTTAGTCCTGCAATACCACCCCCAATAATTAGCGTTTCTGGAATGACTTTAAGTCGTTTTCTTGTTGCTGGCTGAAGCAAACGAGCTTTTGCGACTGCCATGTCTACTAGAACTTTAGCTTTATCAGTGGCATTTTCCCAATCATGTGAATGTACCCAAGAACATTGATCACGGATATTTGCCATCTCAAATAGATATTCATTCAAACCTGCTTCCTTACAGGTAGTCCGAAACAATGATTCATGTGTTCTTGGAGAACATGAAGCTACAACAATTCTATTAAGCCTATTTTCAATAATAGCATTTTTTATAAGCGTTTGGGTTGCGTTTGAACAGGTAAAAAGATTATTAGTAGCAAATTCAACATTAGGCAGAGTTCTTGAATATTCTGTTATCCTCTTGACATCAAGATATCCCCCAATATTATGCCCACAGTGGCAAATAAATACACCAATTCGCGGTACATCATTCAAAATATTTTGTGAAACCGAAATTGTATCTTCTAATGGTTCTATTATTTCTTTTTGGGATTTTTTAATCTCACTATTTTTAACTATGGCTATGGCTTTGGATGCAGCCCCGCTTGCTTGAGCTACTGAGTCTGGAATATCTCTTGGTCCTGCACTACAGCCACAGAGGTAGATTCCTTCTATTTTAGTTTCTAACGGTGCTGAAATAAAATTTTTTTCCTTAAAAAAACCGTATTCATCAAGTTCCACTCCCAGGATCTCCGCAAGCTTTGCATTACCTGTTGGAGCTTTAATAGCTGAGGATAAAACAACGAAATCAACTTTTATCTCTCCAGCCTTTTTAGATATAACATCTTCATAGAATATAATCAAATTATTATTATCTGTTTCATTGATTTCAGCGGGCCGACTTCTTATGTAATTTAGCTTAATTTCATTTTTCCCTCTCTGATAGTACTCTTCAAATCCTTTCCCGTATGCTCGCATGTCCATAAAGAAAATATGTGGTTCAATTTCGGGGTGATGCTCTTTTGCAATCATAGCTTGTTTTGTTGCCCACATACAACATACACGAGAGCAGTACGATTGATTTATTGTGATATCTCGAGATCCAACACATTGAATCCAAGCAATTGTTTTCGGGATTTTGCCATCGGAAGGACGACGAATATGCCCTCCTGTTGGTCCAGAGGCAGACAATAAACGTTCAAATTGCATCCCTGTAACAATATTTGGATAAATACCGTAACCTAACGCATTTTTTGCTGTTGGGTTAAATTCTTCAAAACCTGTAGCTAGTATAATTGCCCCTACGTTGATTTTATGGATTTTGACATTTTCATTACGATTGATAGCCCCTGGTACACAAACTAACTCGCATAACCCACAATTAAGACAATGATTGATGTCAATAGTTGCTACATTTGGCACAGCTTGAGCAAAATAACGATAAATAGCACCTCTCAGACCCATATTATGGTCAAATTCGTTTAAAATTTTGATAGGGCAAACCTCAAAACAAGCTCCGCACCCGTTACATTTTGACATGTCAATGTAGCGAGGTTTTTCTTTAATAGTAACTACAAAGTTTCCTATACTTCCTTTTACCTCAGTGATGTTAGCATAAGTGATTATTTCAATGTAATCATTACGTCCTACTTCAACCATTTTTGGGGCTTCAATACATATTGCACAATCATTAGTGGGGAGCGTTTTATCGAGTTTTGCCATTGCTCCACCAATCGAAGGTACTTGATCTACTAAATATACGTGGATTTTCTGGTTAGCAATATCAAGCGCTGCTTGCATCCCCGCAATTCCAGCCCCTATGATTAGAACTCCATCTTCTGAATTTATTTTTTGTCCTAAATTTTTCGTTTCCTTATTATTTTCTGCTTGAATCATTTTATTACTACCTTAATAACGAAACATGATATTTTAGAGATTATTATGCTTTAAATGAACCAAATCTTCCATACATCTACTATTTTTTATTCAATTTTGTTTCTTTTCTTTTATTAGTATTTTTACGCTATAATCTTTCTTATTTTTTCTAATCCCTCTTCTAAATCTAATATTGCCGTCTGGTGGTCATCATAAACCCACTTATTTTTCCAGTCTTTTCGGTTGGTTTCTCGTTTTTTACCTTGGAAAGTATTACCTAGGCAAGCAGGAATTGTGTAAATACTAAAAAAAAGATTCTCCCAATTTAGTGCCTTTGAACAAAGATTCTTTAGTATTAAGAAGGCTTTTTGGGGATTCACCAACTCAGAGGATGAAATATACCATTCTGGAGTTATACAATCATCTAATGGTCCTTCAAACCATTCTAGTTCAAGTATTCTGGCAACATGATTTGCCCATAACAATAAAACAACTGTATATTGAGCTTCTCTCTTATTAGAGTATTGACCCATGCATCTAAAAGCAAGAGCTAGCCAAGGAATGTCTTCAGGAACCAATGCTCTTTCCCAAGATCGCACGATTGATTCAAGCCATTTTATATCCATACTATCGGTGGTCTCATAAATAGGAAGTGTAACAATTCTTCTGAAAAACCAATCGTCAGTATGATAGCCCCTCTGCGCGGTATTTGATCGTCCTGAAATATCCATTTTTTTCCGAGATCTCGGGACTTCAAGAAAAATTGGATGAAAAGAATCAACTGGGAATTCACCAGTTATAGTATCTGCTAACCAAATTTCTCCTGGAACTTTTCTTGAATTAAAATCTATAAGATTTCTTAAATTACCCCAGAGGAGGGAAATGTCTGCTTCTGATAGAGTTTCCAATTATTTCACCTTTTTATTGCTTATTCTCTAAAACATCAAGAATTCTATGTTGAGCAATCTCTTTTGCGACTTCTCGTGGGACAAGACCAGCATCAAGTGCTTTTTCAGAAACTAATTTGGTGTTATTCTTAATTTTTGATTCAATTAACGAAAATGCGTCAGCTCCATCCATTTTTTTATATTCAGCATATGAACCAATAACCCCCCCTGCACTAACAAGAAAATCGGGGAGTATCACAGTACCTTTTTCATATAATTTCCTTTCAATTTCAGAATTTGTACAATTATTAATGCCTTCGAGGATATACTTCGCTTTTATGTAAGGATATGATTTTTCATCAATCATAGCACCACAGGTACAAGAAACAAAGATATCACAGTCTATTCTGATAATTGCTTCATTAGATAAACTCGTACCATTCTCATAATTCTTTACGGATTGCTCTTTACCCATAGCGTAAGCGTATTTTTCAGCTTTGGCAGTATCTATGCCATTTGGGTTATAAGTTGTCCCCCATTTATCACTAATAGCTACAATTGTTACATTTCTCGCACTTAAATATCTAGCAATTCCTAGACCAGCACAATCAAAACCATGAATTGCGACTTTCGTTTTAAAAGCATCTTCCGGTAAATGAATGAAATCATGAAAAATTCGAAGTCCTGTGTCAAGCGCAACTCCAAGACCGAACCCAATTGTTCCTAGTTCATATGGTATGCCTCCTAATATAGCAGGTTTACCTGTAGCTCCTTGTAGATCTCCAATAGTTTCTACAAAAGCAGCTATTTCTTTTTCACCAACACCTATTTCAGGGGCTGCAATGTATTTATAGGGAACAAATGGTGCAATTTTTTCAGCAAAGGCCTTAATTAGCTTAATTCTGTTAGCTTCATAGGGATTAGCACGAATACCTGCTTTAGCGCCTCCAAATGGAATATCTGCTAATGCACATTTCCAAGTCATCGCCCTCGCAAGTTTAAAAACTTCTAATGGTGTAATCACAGGAGATATCCTGATACCGCCCTTTCCTGGACCGAGTACGGTGTTATCAACCACTAAAACCGCTTGCATCTGTGTATCAGGGTCATATACCTGAACAACTTTTTCTGGTCCCCATTTGTCCATAAAAGCGGAAATATTTACTTGATTTAACGCCTCAAGTACATCTTTAGATGTTAATATGGTGTCATTACCTTTTAATGTCACGGGATATCATTTCCGCATTCTATACACCCCTATGATAAATCATTGACTATCCTATAAGTATAATGTACATTTTTTTTAATTGAAATATGGAAATATAACAAAAAATATTGTCAATTCTATTGCACAAATTATACTTCTAATAGGAATTTTTATCAATATAACATTATTTATATGCTATAGTTGATGTTTATACCTCTATAATTATCCATTATGTCACATAATTTTTTCCCTAAGTATCAAAGTTAATGAAGATTAAAATGTCAAAAATTTCCCTCTCTAAATTAGTTCAGAAATGAATCTATAGGAAATATAATCTATGAAAAAATTATTAGAAGATGATTTAAATCTTAAACTCATGCAAATGCTTTGTGCGGGTGAAGGAGTTGATGTTAACATTACAGAGTTATCAAAAAGCTTTAATAAACATAGAAATACAATAAAACAGAAAATTACTCAATTTATTGACCTTAAAATTATAGAGAAACCAAGATATACTTTCAATTACCTTTTTACTGAACTTCCTCTGATTGTTATTGAAAAGGATAATTTTTCGAGAGATCCTAAATCAAATACTTTTATTGAAAAAGATCCTGCCATTTGGGCAGCATTTTTTGTAAAAGAAGAAGAATACAATACACTAATGATTGTATTCCACAAAGATTTACATTCATATCAAAATTGGAGAGAAGATATAATTGAGGAGAAAAAAGTTAGTCTGGAAGGGGGAAGTTATCCTTCTGAAGCGATTTTTTTATCCGCAAAAAATCTAATTAAATATGATCCTGCAGTTTCAATACAATTAATAGAGGGTAATTTCAGAAATCACCGTCATACGAAAATTAATGGTTTACTAATCAATGAATTTGGTCTTGAAGTTCTTAAATATCTTATAACCGGGAGAGGAATTAAAACAAATGAGAATTATTTGAGTAAGAAACTTAATGTTCACCGAAGAACTGTTAAGCGACGGATTGAAAAACTTTTATCGGAAAAAATTCTTACTCCCCCAATATGTTCCTTCCCACGAGTATGGGTACCTCCTGAATATTTTTTAGTATTTTCATTACTCGAAATTAAAAGAAAGAAAGAAAATATGCTAAGAGTATTGAAAAAAGATCCCCATATTCCTGTAATGTTTAGAGCTGTCGTAGGGAGATATAATCTTGCACTCTTTAGTGCTTTTTACAAATTAGAAGATTTTTTAGAATGGGCAGAGGAATATGATCAAAGGTTTCCAGGATGCATAGGAGCTGTAAAAAACACCTATCTTTCACCAGAGATGACATTTTCCATTGCTCAAAATTATGTTTCTCTACTTTATATTCAAACCGCTATCAATCGGTTACGTGGTAAGGTAATGATGGACCTAATGCTGGGAGAAAAAGAGGGTATTTAGTCGAAAGCTTGGCTATATTTTTAATCCCTTGGTTAATAGAAAAAGTTATTTCAGAAGAAAGACTTGATAAGATTCGCTGGTACCCCCAGAAACCTAGCAGCTTTTCCAATGCTGACATACATGTAATAGGTACGCGTCTATTGTTAATAAGGTTTTTTATCGGGGTCATTCATGGTCGTGGTAAGTTTTTATAGATTTTTATCTCTGAAAAAGGACGGTATGACCCCCGACATGATGAAGCTCGATGCTGAACTCATTATCGATGATTAACAGTTTCTCATCAAAAACCTCTACTATGTAGTTAGTCAAGTTTAAACTTTTAGGCATGTTATTGATGGCTTTTTGACTTGCAATAACGGTTATGTCCTTGAAAGCGTTTAGACCATTCCGATGATCAGTATGTGTATGAGTTAAAAAGAGATATTTTACGGGTAGATCAAAAAAAGCGTCTAATTGTAACCGCGGGACTTTTCCAGTCTTAGCACGACCACAGTCAATAACTATCACAAAATTATCTAGAGCAATACCTCCGACATTCCCAGCCCTATCAGCTCGAACTGAAGTCGTATCCACAACTGTATGAGGAGTTAACACTTCTAACTTGACCATTGTAAGCACTAAAATACTATAAATCGATTCCCTTTTATAATTTTGTGCTTAAGAAGAATTCTGAGGAAAAATCTCCATTCATTGAAAAAAAGAGGACCATTATTTTAATAACACTCTGAATTAAGGAGACATATACAAAAAAAAGAATTCATAGTCCGATTTATATAGTATTTATAAATAATTCATTGAATTCGTGATTTTTAAGGAAGAATAGCTATCGGTTGAAAGAGAACAGTCCAATCATAAGAGATTATCTTTTCATCTCGACTAACCCATACAGTTTCAATTATTCCTATGATTTTGTGTAGAAAGAAGAAAAATTATAGCCGATAGTAATGCTATTCCACCAATAATATATGATAATGTAATTTTCTCATTTAATAGGATTGCACCTAAGATAATTGCACCAACTGGTTCATCTAATAACAAAATCGATGCTTTTGAAGATTCTATATATTTGGAAGCGAGCATAATTAACCCGTATGGAATTATACTCCCAAATAAAGCGAGAAGTATACCTAATGCGATAATTTCCGGTGATAATAAACTGTTAACTGAGAAAGAGACTAAACTTGGAGACAGGGGAAATAAAGTTAGGATAACAAGGATGGGTAAGCCTATTAGAAAGCTCCAGCAAAGAATCCAAGCGATTGATAGTATTGGTGAGACCTTACTCCTCTCATTAGCGCTCCATCGCGCTATAAGCAGATATAATGAATAAAGAACACCAGTAACTAAAGCTAGTAAATCTCCAGGTAAAGACAATAGAAAAGAGTCCCAATTCCACGGTGAGGTCAGAATGAATAAACCTATGAGCGCCATGATTAAGGCAATACTTTTGGATTGTGTGATCTTCTCTTCTAAAAATAGAGAAGCAAGTATAAGGGTAGTAAAAGGATGGATTTGGATCAATAATGCTGCTTCACCCGCTGGTGTCTCAAAAGCTATTGAGCTAAGATAAGATACAATCATGAGGGATAAAAGGAGCCCTTGAGCAATGTAAGTTTTCTGAAGAAAATAACTTGTCCTAAAAAGAGATTCCTGTGCTTCTTTATAGTGATAAATCAGTATTACTCCTATCCCTGCGAAAACTCCAATCAATAAACGAAGAAATGATTGTTCTATACTCGATACTCCCATGTCTCGAAGTGATGCTGCTAACACTGGGACGGCACCAAATGAAAGTCCCCCAAGAATTGCAGCTGAATAACCAATAATTTTGGAATTGTTCATGTTTAACACTCTGAAGGATGTATCGAACGAATAAGAAAAGCTCCAATTTGTTACTATATGCATTCAAGACTAGAATACCTGAAAATTTTAATTTAAGGAGAGATTTCTTTGACTAATTGTTATCTTTTCTTTTATGTCAACTAAATATGAAATTACCCTCTAGAAAAATGATAAGAAAAACCTAGTAATCCAAGGAGGAGAAGAGTTGTTATTGAGGATTGTAGTTAACATTCTTGTATTTTCTCCGTTATTAGGTGATAATGTCCCATTCATACAAGGGGTGATCTAGCCAAGTTCATATCTGTTTTCTGCACCATAAATATCTGTAGCAATAAGCCATAGAGAATAAGTGGCGTTTGATAGTTATGTACTTTCCTTAGTTATTAGAATATGTCGAGATCGAATCGAATAGCATATGTGATATAATTGAATGAAAATATTTGAGTATATGTTTAGTAACCTTGATCATTTTATAAGGAATAGTAAAACTGAGAAAACCTGTAGAACAAGCGAAAAGATAGGTTTAGGGAGAAAATAGTCTCTAATTAGCTTCTTTAGAGAGTGTATAGACGGCCTATCGGACTTCTCTTTCTTCCCCATTCAAGAATACGTTCAATAACTCGACTTTTTATATCTCAAAAGTTTGAGTGTTTTGATTGTTTTCCGGTGACAGATTTTTTAAGTCTGACCATTTACCTTTTCTAATACCAAATTTAACCCCTACACCCCGTCTTACTGCTTTAAAGATTAGTCTTAAAGTTTTATCGTCTGAATTACGTGGATTAGGTATTGTACCTGTGGAATTATAGAGATTTTGGAGGTAGGTAAGTGCGTTGTCGAGTCCTTCTTGGTCGTCAGTGAAAATGTCTCCAATGACACGTTTTTTTAGGTCTGACCATTTACCTTTTCTAATACCAGATTTCAGCCATGCACCCCGTTTTACTGCTTTAAGGATTAGTCTTAAAGTTTTATCGTCTGATGTATAAGGATTAGGTATTGTACCTGTGGAATTATAGACATTTTGGAGGTAGGCAAGTGCGTTGTCGAGTCCTTCTTGGTCGTCAAATGGTATAATTCTCTCTTTTCTTAATTTTTTTAATCTTTGAGTGAATACTTCTCTTTTCTCTTTGACTCTCTCTATTAATTGTTGGGGAGCAAGATAATCAATAGGAATAACTTTATAACTGTCTTTGTCGTCTTTAGTATCATAATAAATATAATAAATGTTTTCTTGTGGATTCCTTCGACAAGCAATTTCTATTCGGTCAAAATCACAGGCATATTTAGGGATAGTTTCTGATCTAATTGTCTCATGTTCACCATCTAATTTAAAGTCTCTTGCAACTTTTAACCCATCAGTATCAGTGAATGTAGCGTCAGGAATTTTAGCTCTGAGTTCACCTTCCCACATGCCAAGATATCTATTCTTATATGCTAATTTACAGTCAGGGTGCTCTTCTAATGTTATATCTCCACCAAGAATCTCCCAATTATACCATTCAACCCCAAATATTCCCCTTTTAAGACCGCAAGAACCGCAATCGGGTCTTCTTGTTTTTGTTCGACTAAAAACGGTTGCAAGGAATTTTTTTCCGCATGTGGGGCATTTCCACCAGTGTTTTGTCTTATCATCTCCATAAGTAAGATCGTGGGGTGTGACAGGGGCATTTTCTTCTTTAAGAAATAATTCAGTAATATGAGGATGAGTGAGAGGTAACTTGTCAATTTGTTTTGTTATTCCCTCTTTTTTGATTAGTTGATAGATATAAGGAACACTAATACCATGTTTTTTAGCGATTGATTTTGCAGTGACTTTGTTTTGTGAATATGCTTCAAAATCTTCAGAGGGAATAATGGGAGTAAAATATCTGGTGGGGAATTTACTTAGTAAATATTGGATGCGATTTCTTTGATCCTTTCCCGTAGGATATTTGCCATCAAGGTTCACTTTTTCTTTAATTTCTCTTGCTTCCAGTTGTTCAACCCAATAAAGAATAAAAATAATCTCTATCTGTCTGTTAAGGGATAGGTTGGTGAAATGAGCTAACTGATCCTCTGAGATTTTAAGGTTTCCTCTATCAAGAAGACTGTGCATGATGTCAGGGAGTTGTTTGAAATCTCTGTTCATTTCTGTGACATTTTCGATGATGTCAACAAAGATTTGGAAGATAGAATTACTTGAATTATGAATTCTTTTTACAATATTAACTAATTTTGTCCGTAATTGTTGATCCCTAAGTCTTGAAATCTTTTCGGGGAGTGTCAGTTGTTGAAAAGAGGACTTCGGGTGTGAATCTTGATGTGGTAGTTCTGAAATTGCCTTAATTATAGTATCAGATTTTACCGTACTTTTTCAGAAATAAAAAACCTATAAAAATCTACCATTCCTCTAAACTACGGCGATAATAACGCTTATTAATCGCCAACGCGCCTCTCTCTCATGTATGTCAGTATTGGAAAAGCTGCTAGGCTTTTAGGTGTGTCGGCCAGTACTTTACGTCGCTGGGAAGCGGAAAAAAAGTTGTTCCCCGCTTTTCGCACTCCTGGAAAGCATCGTCGCTATAAGTTAACCACGTTATTAGAATTTACAAAGCAGTTGAGCCCAAAACAGGCAAAACCGCTCCCTACCAAGAAACCCCGCTCACGAGTCGTTGCTTATGCGCGTGTGAGTGGTTCGAAACAACAAGGCGACCTCGGTCGTCAAATCACGCATCTCCAAGATTATGTCCACCAACACGGGTGGACGCTTCTAAAGCTGTATAAAGACATCGGCTCGGGCTTGAATGACCACCGGCCAGGGCTTTTGCAGTTACTTCAGGACTTACCTCTTCTTCAACCCGATTTAGTTGTGTGTACCTATGAAGATCGCTTGGCGCGATTCGGAACCAAGTTGATTGAAACTATCTGCGCCTATTTTTCTACCCAAATCTGCGTTACCCAAAAGAAACTTACCCCGCCTTCGTTAGAAGAACAGGTGATGAAAGACGTGATAGCAGTGATTACTTCCTTTGCAGGAAAACTTCACCGGGCTCGACGGGGGACTTTAAGTCCTACTATCAGTAGAAAGCCCAAACAGAAGGAAAATAAAGAAGAAACTTGTGTGGGGTTAACTTCTTAGGGGTTTAAAAACAAAACGCGGTACATAGAGGTAGACGAATAAAGGAGTCTGCTCAGGCTGTCTACCGCACCTCTTCCCTCTCTTCAAGCCCCTGTGATCCGAACGTACCAAATTGGTGTACGGGTTGAAGGGCAGACACGAGAAGAACGACGACAGAATGAGCAGAAAGCAAATCAAATCGTTCGTGAGTTACAACACACCCTCCATAACAAACTCACCGCAGAACGGGTAGATCAAGCTCTTGAACTTCTTCGTACCCATCCTGAATGGGCAGGCACAACAGGGGCAGCGAACCTAGCAAAAGAATTTGCGGATCGGAGTAACCTTGGTCAAGCCGCATATCTCGCCCTCGTCAATGCCGTCAAAGGAACAGTGGATCGCGAACAGAAAGTCCAACTCTTTTTAGAGCTTTTACTGGCGGATTCCAAGGGGCAAGTGGAATGGTTTATCTTCGGACGCGCGCCTTATCTTGAACAACAGCTGACATATGTCTTCAGAGCCCATTTTGATTATTGCCGAAATTTAGTGCAATCAAGCCGCCGTACCCTCGATTCAGTCCTCCCTTCTTGCCAACAACTTACCGCTTCTCTCCCTTCCTTTACGCCTTCCGAACTTCTCCAAGCGATCGACAGGTTTTATCAAGAGACTCTCACGAGTCTAGCGCAAGTGGAGGACCCCACTGAGAAGCAAAGACAATTCCAAAAGAAACTGGAAAAGATGTACGCTCATCGAGACAGGCTAGCAGTTCAACTGGGGCTTTATCTAAACGAGTGGAATCATCCTCAAGACACCACTCCTAAATCCCGATGGGCGCTATTGAAACGTTTAAGTAAACAGGTGCATACCACCCTTGCTTCGTCTAAGAACCCCAAAAAACCGAATGCTTATGTCTATTTATCTATTTTACGCGGGATTCTTGTCTCCGCACTCTCCCCTTATCCTCAATATGGGGAAGCTGTGAACAAGTTACAGGAGACCAATGTTCTCCGCGTAGAGCAGTTAGTTCCCAAACCGTTTAGAACACCAACGCAAAAAAAAGCCAAATTATTACCCTTAGCCCTTGTAATGGGCTCTCAATATGTGGTTGCGCGCCCAGGTAACAGTAATAAGTTAACCGAACTTTTTCGAGAAGAAGGGGAATTTCACCTGCAGGTCTGGCGCCCCCGTCAGAAGAAGCAGCAAATTAAGGTGACCCTCCGCGTTCATCCCAAACTGCGGGAGTTCTCGCTTAATGGCGCTCAGATCAAACTCCTCGTCCTTCGAAGTGGACTTCCTCCCGCCGAGAAACTGCGAGTCTCCCTTGTCATGGAAGGCTCTTATTGGATGTTCCTTAGTCGTACCGCTATAGAACAAATGGATGTCCCATTTTGCCCTGTTCATCTTCCTATAGATGCCCTGGGGATGGATCTGAATCGCCCAAGTCTCTATATGTTGACCTTCTCTGAACCGATTCTGATGCCTCCTCTTCTCCTCAAGCCAT
>JAEOTF010000334.1 GCA_016840025.1 Candidatus Hodarchaeota archaeon | reverse complement strand
TCTTTAAAGCCTTCAGAAACCTTTGATCCGAAAAAAGTAAAAACCCATATATGAAAAAAATAAATTCATACACGAACCCAGCCCAATCATGCTCGTTTGGAAAGGATGGTCTAAGCGCGATCTGTGTTAAAGCTAATGGAATAACCCATAGAAGAATACCTGTACGTTTACTTACTAAACCTACAAGAGTTTCAGTAAAACGAGAACCGGTTTCTCCATTTAACCATCTAAATATTGGTAAGGCTAATAATGAAAACATAAACAAAAAACCAAGAAACCACAGATGATATCCTAAAGCGCCAAAAATCATTGGACTCAAATTGACTGAGAGTACCCGATTGAGATAGAAATTGAAAAGCGTTCCATCAATCAAAAAAGTTTGAAATGATCCAGAAAAGAGTCCCTTGTGAATCATTTCATAGTAGGCTTGAATAGGAGTGAGAAAAATTGATCCCACAATATACGGAATTAATAATCTCTGTACGCGTTCAATTGAATATTCTCGATCACCACGTCTCTGTAAGGCAAAAAAAGTGCCTGCTCCAGATATCATAAAGAATAAAGGCATCCCCCAAGGGTAAAGAAATACTACTAAATAAGAAACGGACAAGCTCAGTGCTGTATTCTTAATATGCCAATCAATGAAATCAAAGGGATGTACTGAATGAAATATGAAAACACCAAACAGGGCTAGAACACGAAGCCAGTCTAGATAATGTAAACGAGTTCTTTTTTCACTTGAGGGCTTCATTTCTAAGTTCTCTCCTTAAAATCTTCATAGCAGGAGACATAGGTAACTCTTTGCGGAACTCGATTTGTCTAATTCGTTTATACGCCGCTACTCTATCCTTCACGACTTGAATAATCTCCTCTTCGGAGACTTTTAAATCATCTTTTAAAACAACAAATGCTTTCGGAATTTCACCGCTATCCTCATCGGGGACTCCTACGACAGCACATAATTTCACTGCAGGGTGCTCGTACAAGACATCCTCTATTTCCCTTGGATAAACACTATGACCTTTATACTTGATGAGATCCTTTGCTCTATCAATGATGTAAAAGTAACCCTCATTATCCTTACGAGCTATATCCCCCGTATATAGCCACCCATCGCGAAGAACATTTATGGTTTCTTCTGGCATATTCCAATACCCTCTCATAACTTGAGGCCCTTTAACAATTAGTTCTCCAACCTCTCCAATAGGTAGTTCTTCACCGCTATTAGAGTCAACAATTTTTGCTTCAGTATCTGGCCAACTAAAACCAATAGACCCAGTCTTCACTGTCCTAAAAGTAGGATCCATTGGATTTGCATGCGTTACAGGTGAGGCTTCAGTTAACCCATAACCTTCTACTACTGTACTTCCAGTAATATCCATAAACTGTTTCTGAATCTCTGGTGGAATAGCAGAAGCCCCACAGATACAAAAATTCAGTGAAGTTAGATCATAGTTCTTGATATCAGGATGATTAAGTAAAGCACTATACAAAGTTGTAACCCCACTAAATACTGTAGCCTTGTATTTCTCTATACTTTTCAACACCTCAACTATGTCAAATCTTGGGATAAGTATCATTGTACTTGCAGAAGCCACAGCATTGTTCAAAGTGGCAGTCATCCCAAAAATATGGTAAAATGGAATAACGTTTAGATAAGTATCTTTTCCTTCCTCTGCCCCATACCATGCGTTGCACATATAGGCATTTGAGACTAGGTTGTAATGAGTCAGCATGGCTCCCTTTGGTAGGCCTGTTGTTCCTCCAGTGTATTGGAGTAGAGCTAGATCCTTTACTGGATCAATTTCTATTTCGATTGGTTCAGGTGGTGTGTTGGTGAGGTCCTTGAAAAATAGTACGTTCTCTTCTTCGCTTATATTGTAGGTCTTGATTTTTCCTAGAATACTACCTATTATTCTTTTTAATGGGGGTAGATAGTCTTTGATACTAGTGACAATCACTCTTTTCACAAGTGTATGGGCTTTAATTTTCTCAAATAGTGGATAAAATAGGTCTAGAATGATTAAGGTGTCTGAACCAGAGTCAATTAGCTGGTGTTTTAGCTCTCTTTCTTTGAAGAGGGGGCTAATTGATGTGACAATTGCACCTGCTTTTAGTGCACCATAGTAGCTGATGATGAATTGTGGGATATTTGGTAAATAAATCGCTAATCGGTTGTTTTTTGCTAATCCATTTTTTTGGAGCCCTGCTGCAAAGCTGTTTACCTCTTTGATTAGTTCTCTATAGGTTATTTTTTTATCTTGAAAAATGATAGCAGTGTTATCTGGAAATTTTTTGGCGGATTCATCTAATATTTGGTGAAGGGGAATTACTGGATAATTTATACTATAGGGAACCCATTCAGGCCATTTATCTGGAATGGCTTCCTTCATATAGTGATATTTTCGAATTACAAATAAAAAACCCACGAACACAACAATTTTTTTCTTTGAGAGTAAGTGCTTTTCAAGTAGCTACTTTGTTTATTTACTTATAGTGTTTCGAGTCTTTTGTTAATTTTACGCTGAAAACACCTTTTCATCAAGGATAGTTTCTATAAATTTGTTTATACCCCTTCGCCTAGCTATTTTTCTTATAAATTGAATTCTATTTTTCTTAGTGATGTCCAATAAAATGAAAGAAGGAATTAATAGTAGAGTTACAAAAAAGGGTATTCCAACAATAAAGACGATCTCCAAGATATCAACTGGATATCCTCTCCCTAGCTCAAAGTAATAATATGTTAATAATAGTTGAAGATATGAAAACACCACACTAAACCCGGAATAACCCTTGATATAATCATAAAACCATCCTCCAACAGCTCTAACCTCTTTAGGAACCCCTTTACCATTTACATATTCATTCGTTGAATAAACAATCCCTGCGTCGATAAGAAACCAAGTTGGGGAAAAGAATAACATGCTAAGTCCTACAGTAAACATCATCAACACAAGACTACCTAAAGCAAATTTTAGTGGAAAATCTACGTCAGGTAATAATAGACTAGGGACTAAAAGCCAATCAAATAATTCTTCTGATGAAAATAGAATAATTGAACCAATATTAATTGATAAAAGTGTGGGATAGAATCCCTTGTAAATGTGTCTAAAACTCTTACTTTGAGGGAATTCTTGTAATCCATAATTCATTTTTCTGTAGAATTCTTGATGAAAAATAAGATACAAAGGAGACATTAAGTATCCGCCGAGAAAGGTTCCAATCATTGCGGATATGGGTATAATGAAAAGAATAGTTAGCCCTCCCCATCCTTTTGTAATTGGAAGCAGACGAGTTACATCCATTCGACTAAGGTCGTATCCAGCCGTAGTTAAAGCATTTCTCCCATATATTGTTAACAAGCTTAGAAGAACTAAAATCCCTATGAATATTATTAGGGCATCTCTGTATCTGTTGAAGGTACCATGCATTTAATTTGTGTAATGTTTTATCCTATTTAAT
>JAEOTF010000333.1 GCA_016840025.1 Candidatus Hodarchaeota archaeon | reverse complement strand
TCTACCTTCCTTGCATATTTAGATGCTGCTTCAAAGTCACTAAAGAAGAGTTTATTTGCTTCTATATAGTCTTCAATGACATCTTCAGTTAAGTCAATTATTTCTTCCAGCTCTTTAGGAAAATACTTAGAATCGAGTTTCTTGAGACATAAAGTTCGCACAGCTCTTTCAATGCGATTCAATATGGCATCAGCATTGACCATCATTGTATATCGCTCTTCGGTTTGCTGTGGGAGATACGCTTTTTTTCGGAAAATGCTTTCAAAGAAGAGGTCTTTTACTTCATCCGCTTCCTTTTCAAGTTGAATTATTTCATCTCTCAACTTAAAGCCTTTTTCGTAATCCTCTCCTCGCCAGGCCTTCAATGCTTTTTCGTATTTTTCGAAAGCAAGTTCTGTTGATTCAACGAGCTTAAGAAATAATTCAGTTCCTTTTTTATGGATTTTCCTATCCTTTAATAAATGTCCAAAATATTCTCCACTCATGGAAATCACGTCTATAGTGTTTTCATTTGTTTCATTAAAAATATTCTTCTTCTAAACTAAAAAAAATTTTTATTCCGAAGGAATTTTAATGGTTTTTTGAAGGTTAAATATCTTAGAAATAGTTTCTTCTAGGTTTATAGAAGGATATTGAGCGTAAAAATCAGCAACTTTTGGCAGAAAAGTGGCAAAAATCTCTTCCCATGGTGCCACATTCAGGTTCTTCAAAGGGGAGGCTACACTTTCTTCAATAATTTCCTTAATCTTCAACTCTAAAGTAGTTATTCCCATTGGTTTCTTTGTAAGGAATTTTTTAGGGATTTTTCGACAAACTAATATTATGTCAAAGTTTCTACCTTTAACAGGCCTTGCACGAAACTCACTCTGAACTGGAAATGCCACATTAATGAGAAACTGGCTACGGTTCAAAGCTTCAAGAATCATCGTCCACGCTGTAGCACTGGAGTGATGAAAAGTAAAAACCAATGGTGCCTCTGGTTTTAACACTTTATGGCATTCTTGAAATACCCTTGCGATTTTCTTCAGGAAAATATCACCTTTTCGTGATGTACCTATTTCTTGCTTCGTTTGGATTAGATTGGTTTGAAAAGCGGGATATTGTGAACCTAAGACTATTTTGAGCCAGACATAGAAGAAATTAGCGAGCTCGCCGTACTGTATATAATCAAAATAAGGAGGATCTGTAACCACGATATCAACAGAGTTAGGAGGAATACCAAGAATCTGAAGATCCTCTGATGTATCGTTAATGAGTAATGTGTCAGCTTCTTTGCTAACCTCTAAAGCCTGAAAGCTATCAACAGAATTAGCTTCAATGCTGTCTCCTTTGATAGGAACTCGAACTATGTGATCATTCTGAATAGCTATTTCAAACGGTGATTTGCAATAAGATTTTGCTTTTTTCATCCTTTCAATGTAAGTAATAAAAGTTCCGTTTCCTTTCTTAGTTCCCCAAACGTTATTTTCCACATACATTGTTGGAACCAAGAAAGATTGGTAGTTAAAAACATTTACGATCTGTTTCATTGTGTAATTATAGGGACAGATTACGGTATGAAATTCCAAACTACTTGAAAACGCTGTTAAGAGAAATTCTTTGAGATTGTGATCCGAGACCTTGGATATTGAGTCTAGGAGGAGACTCAAACACAATAATTGCCTCTTGTTGAAAAGATCGGAGAAACGTCTGAAGCCGTAATTTTTGAGGTTTGATATATTTTTACCCTTATCAGGCAGAAATTCCCGAGGATATGAGAGTTTATCCTGTTTTCTATTGAAAACTTCTTGTGCTTCATTAAATCGCTCAATGTCTTCCTTTGTTACGTTTTTATAATCACGAATCCCACATTCAGGACAAAAAAATTCTATTGCTATTTGTCTTGCTGATAAAGATATTCCAGATTCTTGGATAAGCTCGATTAATTTAGATTCATGACGACAACTAGTGCAAGAAAATTGTTTCATCTGACAATTCCCCAATTTTGGAATATACTCAAAAGAACACTGGGGACAACAAGATACCTCACTAATTCTTTTCAATGTATAGAATAGGTGGTCACATTGAGGACATATCACCATTGTAGCAGGATTTTTTCGTTGTTTCTTGCCAATAATGTAATATTTGAAAAGATCTTCTTCGGAATGACAGGATGGGCAGGTAATAGTTCTTACCCAAAAAGTATACATGATATCTGCTTGAGGAGAGTGACAGTCTGGGCATTGTGTTTTATAGTAAGAACAGATTTGTTGCCCAACACCTTGAGAAAGTTTTTCTACCTCTTGGTCGAATCTTTCTTCTTCAAATGGATCCATTTCCTTTTTTGTCGTCAACCATGCGATTGGATTTACGTCGATACCAATTGTCTTAATTCCAAGCCGATGCAGTTCAACTATGCTAGTTCCTCCACCACAGAAAGGATCTAGTGCAATTTTATCCCGAAAATCATGATTTTGATAGAAAGCACCTTCTCTCGACTGATTAGGGTCGAAAAGAACATCTTGACAAAAATGAGAAAGCCCGATTGCACGAAAAGTTGTTCCAGGTCTACGTGCCCATGATTTATGGACTGAGTAAATAGGCCTGTAGAATTGTCGTCTCTGAGATTCAACTTTTGCTAACGGTTGAATAGAAGCGAGTGGGAACCTTTCTTCGATTGTCACTTAGATGTCATCCTGTTTTCAGATCCAACATTATCACTTAAATTTATTGAGTTCCTCTGATAATGTTTCATAAAGTTGTCTCAAAAATACTGGTATATCATTAATCATTAGGATTTCACAGATTTTTGTGTCTAATAGAAATCTAGTATTGTTCCGATTTGTCATTGCTTCTTGAATTTGTGAATAAAAGGAGGTAAAATCTCCAGATTCTTGGATAAATCGGTCAAAAATTTGAATGAGCTCCTTACTATCAACCTTTGTTACCTTATGGGGATTTAAACAAACAAAGTTTCGCACATCACTTCCAAAAACTTGTCCAAGTGGACCAGTCTTTTCTCTTCGCAGAACAAAATATGTCAAAAGATATACGGAGCTGTTCAAATAAGCTGCAAGCACTTTGTCCTTTTCTTCGTCAAAAGTCCTAATGAAAATAAAATTATCAGTAAGAACTAATGGAGTTGGGGAGTAGAAAGCCACAAATTTATTACTATTCAAACTAATCTCCTGTGTGATGCCTACTCGAGCTATTTTTCGTCCTTGATTAATATGGTTATAAGCTAATGTTTCAAATCCTTGTTGTTTTTGAAATTTATCAACACCCCAATGAATGTATTCCTTAACGGGTTTTTCTAATCTGGTATCATCAGATACCACAACTATATATTCTGATACTTCTGGTGTAATTCGATTATATAGGGAAGATTTTCTTAAAACTGGGAATAAATAGGGGGAAGGCATCTTTAAGATGGAATTATCTTCCTTATTCTGGATCTGGATCCAACTTTTCGATTCATCAATAATTTTCCAAAATTTATTGGGAAGATAAAAGAAATCTGAAACGCCAGCACGAAGACCGCGATCCACATCGTATCGCGGAACATCCACAATTTGTTTTATTGGTGACACAATGTCTGACTTACTTATCTCTTCAAAAAGTTTGAAAAAACTTGGGTTATAAAAATATACTACCCAATTCAACATGACAGTTTCACAAAGGTCTTTTTTCTCTACATGCCTGATTCGAATAGAGGAATCTTCATAATCTTCTTTAGATTCTTCAATTGTCCTCGCTAAGGAAATGTAATTCTCCATGGACAACTTCTTCTTCAATACAACAAATTTAGTTTTTCTGTCAGGTTGTTGTTCAGCTCTTTGAGCGATAAATAGAATTTCTTTGAATGCACATTGTTCTGAAAACGCAACTTGGGCATCTGATGTTATGAAGTATTGAAAATAATATTCCTCCAACAAAAATTGAATCACAGGTTTCATTGTTAAGGAGTTAATCATTGAAATTGGAAGGATAAATGCAAGTTTTCCATTATCTTTCAATAGTCTGAGTGAATCTAGCAGAAAGTATGCATATAATCCCAGGTATTTTTTATGATAATCTAAAGAAATGCCGTGACGGTGAAGATGGGCTGCTAAAAAGTCTTTATACTCACTATCTAATCGATCTCCTCTAGTGAAAGGAGGATTTCCAAGTAAAATGTCAATTTTTGGTATAGTGAAACTGAAATCATCTGTATTTTGATTTGTGTTAATTTCAAGTTTAAAGATATCAATAAAAGAGATTTGAGATTTGTCTAGAGAATTCATTGGTTCTTGGAGAGCAAGATTTATTCCAGCTAGTTGTCCTGCAAATAATGACACATCAACCCCAAATATATTCTGTAAAATTTGGTGATGTTCCAACGATTTATTGATTTCTTTAACCCGTTTGTAAGCACTCACTAATAATGTTCCAGACCCACACGCTGGATCCATAATACTAACATACGCATTTTTAATTGTTAAATACGATAGAAACTCACTAACCACATTGGAAGTATAGTATGCGGCTAAAAACTTCCGTAATTCAAATGGAATTAAGCTATGGAATATTTTTCCAAGGATATCTGCTTTTATTTTATTAAGTTTGAAACTGGACAGTGCCAAAAACAAGCTCTTCAAGGTGGATATTGATTCTTCTGGTAGTATTTCCACTAATCGGGCTCTATATATTATTTCATAACGTTTATCACTAATTATTTCATCAAAATAAGATTGAATTTGCCTAGTATCTAGAATAGCATCAATTTTATCAAAATTTTGAGTGATTTCTTGGTTAAGAATAAGATAACAGAACATTTGGGTAACTATAATGAATGCCGCGGCTCTAGTAATAACAGATTCGTATTCTTTCTCCCCTTTCTCAGAGCTAGTTACTTTATTATCCAAAACACGTGCGAAGAAAAATCCTAGAATGTTTTCAAATACCTTATAATCAACTTTCTTTGTGTAGATTTCGATCTCATCAACTGCTTCAATCAATCTGGATAATACTCTTTCTTCAATTGTTTGGTCTGATTTCCCCAAATACTGTCACTTCGGTTTTCGGTTAATAATTCCAGGGATTAACCACATAAAGTCATTACTATCGATTTCAACTAAGAGTCAAAATTTATGCAATGAAATATTTAGAATATTTTTTGAAATGATGTGATAAATTTCGAGTAATTAAATAGTGACACAACTTAAATTACTTAAATACTTCTCTAGGTAGACAGTGACAACTTAGTTGAGCATTCTAAGCAAATAATATACCAGATCTTTGATTTTCGGGATAAATTGTGGAATGAATAATTCGATGGATATCACAATTCGTTCTCTTAGTCGTGAGTTTTATTCACCTCTGGAAAAAATCCACATACGTTTTGTTGGTAGTTTCGATAATCCTATTGACTTTGACAACTTCAGAAGATATGTTAGATTACGTTCACATTTAATAAAAGTAGCCGTTCAAAACAGTACTTCCAGAATTGTAGGCTACATCATTGGGGATCGAAAAAGGCAACTAGAGGGAAATATTTTTTCACTTTATGTTCTACCAAATTTTCGTAAGCGTCAAATTGGAACCGAACTTTTAATTTCGTTAGAAAAGGAATTCCACACTAAACAACCAAATATTCGATATCTATCAGCACGAATTCCAGAAGAATTCTTTAATTCTTCAGGTTTCTTTTTAAAACAGGGATTTGAGATTATTACTAAAATTAATAATTATGTGAAGAACGATCTTTCATTTCCCCACGAAATAAATCCAAATATTAAAATTAAATTAGCTACTAAAAATGATCTTCAAGACCTCATTAAATTAGAAAAGATCTGTTTTCCAGAATATTGGCAAAAGAACACAGTGGATTTTATGAGTGAAATGCGATCTGAAACAAGTTCCTTTTTTGTAGCCTTTTTAGAGGGAAAACTTGTTGGATACAATATTAATGCAGTTTCAGCGAGTAGAACCGACGGACACTATATTCGCATTGCGACTCATCCGAAATTTCGCAGGAGACATGTAGGGACAAGTCTTACAGTTAAAGCTTTTCAATGGTTCAAAAAGCAAGGTAGTATTCAAAGAATCTTATTGTCAACCTATGCCGAGAGTAATTTTCACAACGCTATGTATACAAGTTGGGGTTTTAATTTTGTGGATCAGGAAATGATTATAGCAAAAGAATTTAATATCAAGGTTTTTAACCAATAAATGATTTAATTAACCTAGATCAGAATAATGAATGCTTCCTCAATTATACTTAATTCAGAACCGCCTTTCATAACAAGACTGAAGTGCGTGAGAACTTGAAAATCATCCGAGATCCAAATAAAGTCGCCTTACTTGTTGAACATTCACGATGGGAGATTTGGAATCTTCTCAAAGATGAGGGCCCACTAACAGCTGACGCTATTGCTGAAAAAGTGGGAAAAAATGTCTCAACTATCTATCGACATTTAAAAAAACTGATTGAAGCAGAGTTTGTTCAAGAGCACGATGTTCAGAAGGGGAAGCAAAAATATTTTGTTAAGGAATATTCAGCAGAACTTGCAGACGCCTTTTTCTTACTCAGTGAAGAATCAGAAGCCTTAATTGCATCTCAGGACGAAACTAGCTTACTCGACGTAAGAATTCCAGTATTACTCGAAGACTTTAAGCATTTAGGTATGACACCTGTGACAAAAGAAGAGGAAGAAAGAGCTAAGGTGTTAATAAGCAATTTATCCATTCAGTTGAGCAAATTTCTCGGAGAACTAATGGGAGAGCGAAACGAATTTCCTACAACATACAATCATCAATTCGAGGTCATGCGACGCCTTCTTGCAGTTTTCCTTACCCAATTAGATCCAGAGTACAGTACACAAGCAGAAGAGCT
>JAEOTF010000049.1 GCA_016840025.1 Candidatus Hodarchaeota archaeon | reverse complement strand
ACCCCTGTAGTATTCCACTTAAAGATGACAGTTCGATGCTCACCTATAGCTAAGTCTTCTATCCATTCCGTGCCAATCTCAGTACTATCGTAGTAGCAGGTCAGGTTAAAGGTCTCAACGATTTGAGTGCCATTATTGGTTACAACCACCTGGATCCAAACTACTTCACCGGGCATAACTGTAGTATTCGTGGCGGCTGTTTGAGAAACAGCAATAACATCACGTTCTGGAGTAAAACTAGCCAATGTGGGAATTACTTGCATTGAAATTGCAGGTAATAATACAGGTAGTAAAATGAAAAGTAGGAAGAATGCTTTTTTTCTCAAATCAATAACCTCAGATAAATACTCCTATGGAGTCCCAACTCCTCATTGAGGTCTAAATACCTTGTGGAAGTACGTTCTAGAACAAATAATGGAGAGTTCTATTTTCACTATACGCGCCTCGCTATGTGTGTGTGGGGGACTAAAATTTAACCCAACCAACCAACCAACAACAGAGACAGTACTGGGGTACAGATGGATCTAGTACCCGATAAACAATGTATACTCTACCTATAGTAGAGACTACATTGTTTGTTTGGAGATCAGAGACTAAAGGGGTCCAGACACCCAACAGTGGAAGAAGACAGGTCCATGAGGAAGTCCAGAGAAAATAAAGAGGAATATATGCATCTAGATATAAGTGATATATCATTCTATGAGTACTTAGCGCTTCCGAAATAGTAGTTTATCAAGATATTTAATTGTATCATTAATGGTATTTCTGCATTCAGAAGCCTTATCAAGATCAATAGCAAAGTTGTGTTTTTCTTTATGATGAACTATCTTATTCCTCAAATCTTCAAAGGCCTGTAACTTCTTCCAAATCTTCCTTTTCTTAAAATCCTTAACTTCAATATTGGAAAAACGATTAATTATGAAAAGTATCTTTTTAGTTGTTGATGGTCTTATTTGATGTTCTCTAAAGATTCCTTCACTATCAACTCGTAACTCCTGCTCATTTAAAAAAGATTTTTCGTGTTTTTTCAATCGTGTTCCTTTGGATAAACTTTCCGAAATCGCATTGACATATGATTCTAAACCTATCCAAGATAAAAGAACGGATGCAATATGGTTATACTCTTTTTCTTGAATATCCAAGTTTGAATAACCTTGAACGTTTAAGAAGTATCTACTTGCTCCCAAGTAGAATTTATAAGTCTTCAATCAAAAAGCCTTTTTTCTCTTTTTTTCGGCTTTAATTGCATCTTCATTTGAATGAAATACATCTATTGCCGCGTTACACATTTGTTCAGTAATCTTTGGTTTTTTCGAATTAGAGTAATTCAAGAAAAGTTGTAGTAATCTACCTCTTTCCTTACTACTATCTCTAGTTCCGAGGCCTCTATAGGATTCTGGATCCGTTTTGTGTTTTGCTGTTGCCATAGCCTTCGCATTGAGTGGGTCTGCATCCTTGCATAATTTTGGCAATGAATAGAATTTTTTCAGTCTGTGAGCTTTTTCTTTCAAAGCATCTGCTGCTTATTGAATACGCAAAATCTCGTGGTTGTTCCCACAAAATCCGGTTTTAATATATATTTACTCCAAAAGATAGTTAAATTCTCCGAGTATCCATCAATTAGGTGAATTGATTTGAAGACAAAATATAAGGAAATCAGGGATTACTATCTAACATACCTCGAATGTTATTATGCTGCTTTCATTACAGTTTTCGTTGGTATTTTTGCAATACCAATTCTGCCAATAAATGTTATCGAAATAAGACTGGTATCAGTGTTCGGCTTCTGGTTTGTCGGAGCATACTATCTGGCACAAATAATCTACACTTTGGGGCAGATTAGGGTGATTTTTGGATATCAAGAAATTGATGAAGTCATAGCTAAAGATGTGAAGAAACTTGGTTTTCCCTTCAACCTTTTAGAGAAGGTGTTCGGATATGCCAGGAAACCTGTTTACGGACGAACAAACCTCAAATACATCACTATGGGCATCGGTTATGTTTGTTTGTTGGGTATTGTGGTAATTGCTTGTTTTAGCACCTAGATGCAAACGCGCGAAAATGCACAGCTATTTTCTGGATCTTACCGTTGTATGTCTTCAACAACTACTTGGTACTCGTCTACATTCGCTTTAATTTCGCGATAATGTATTTCGACGATCTGACTGTCATCGTCATATGTAATATTGTTCAATGCATCTGCTATACCTCCAATAATGTTAGCTGCATCTGCTCTACCTCTATGTCTGTGATAATTTATTGTAAGACAAACATTGTTAGGCGTTGGTGGAATTGATTGACAGTTAGCTTCTTCTCTTAGTGCATCTGCACGTTTCTTTTGGTTTTCTCTTTCACGTCTATCTGCTGGTGTCTGCTTGTATGGTGGCATCTCTCTGACGTGCAAGGTGATAGCCATTTTTACACTCAATAAATAGTAAGTGTTGAAAGCTTAATCCATTTTCGGGTTCTCGACAATATAGTATTTGTACCTCAATAGCTACATTGTTTGCTTCAAAGGATTAGAAATTTCGATGGTTCAAGTTTTTTTGTTTGTTCTTTGTTGGGATACTGAGTGAATGCGTTCTCTCGTTTTCTCGCTTAATTCGTGATAATGGAATTTTCCCATTACCATTGTCTTTTTGAGATACTTCCTTCTCACTAAATCTTCTACTACTTCTTTTTCATCATCGTCGAATTCGTCTTCGCGAATCATAGAGGTGCCATCACATCGAAGTAATTTCATTACTAACTTTCTTGGAATGTAACGGTAAACCTTCTTTTTCTCATACAAGTTGTATTTATCATAATTAGAATAAAGGGGAATAAGATCTCCTGCTAAAAGTTTCGCTTCTCTAGCGTTGATGCTATGAATGGTACCAAAGGCTGTTGGCTTTTCTCCTTTCCTCTTCCGTTCCGTCTTCAGTTTGGATAGTCTGATTTGGTGATTCATAACCTTCGAATCTATAAGAATAACGTCTCGTATTCTGGTTCCTTCACGTTTACAAGCAAAATTTACCAAACGGTCCAACATCATTAAGGCGTAAGGGATATCAACCTCAAGTTCTTTCTCATTGATTTCCTTAGAAACATGCCACGAAATATCATTATTACTAATCTCTACTCCTTTGTCCTCCATCCCTATGAAGGTCCATGCTACGTGGCCTAATGGGTCCCTGAAATGAATTGCCACATTAAATGAGCAAGAAGAATCTAATACTGAAATAATGAGTGGTTCAGCTATCACGAACTCGTAATCGATCTTGTCAAGTAGGGTTATCGAATCAACTGTTTTCTCGCTGAGGACATCTGCTAGGTTGAGAAAATCGTCTGGTTTCAATTTGTTCTGAATTTTCAGATACATTATCTAATTCAATTAATCTCGGTATTACCTTTGACTTATGATTTATGAATCCAAAAGAACAAATGGACTCCGAGAATCCCACTCCGTGCGTTGAACAAGACTGCAAACAAACAATGTAGTCTCTACTATAGGTAGAGTATACATTGTTTATCGGGTACTAGATCCATCTGTACCCCAGTACTGTCTCTGTTGTTGGTTGGTGGTTGGATTAAAATTTAACCCCTACACACCCACACATTAATGCACGCACGCTTGGATCTAATTTAACTCATTCACCTTTGAGCTGAGTGACAACGAATATGCCAGTCGCAACCAATCCAAAGAGTACTAAGAGCTGCCAAACCGGCGTCAAGAAACTACTAGGCATCCATTTATTCAACGTCAAATACCACAATATGATGTAGATGAAAACTAATCCAACCATTATAGCAAGATATTCACGTGTTTTCATCATTCCATGCCTCCATATGCGAGCTTTGGTTCCTTTGAACACAAGCTATCGTTCTTGCAGCTACGTTTGGGTGGGTACCTGATACCATGCATCGGGATTCTGGTATTTCACCATGGGTGCATTATCGTTTAGTTTCTCTTCTTTTTCCTTAGAGAGCTCCATGATTTGTAACAGAATCTCCCTGTGCTCTTGCTCCTCATCAATTATGGATTTGAAAAGGTATTCAACGTTCTTCAAATTAACATCGTATGATTGGTTCACTTCTTTTGTCATAAACTGGAGGGTTTTCAATTGCACAAATATTTGATACTCTTCACTCAACGAGTATTCGAGAAGAGCCAATTTTTCCATAATTTGATGAAGTCTCTTGAGATCAATAGATTCCTTCCTCACGATTTCTTTCTTTAAAGAGATCAGATTCTCCCAAGTTGGTCCCAATACCTTTTGGCACTGTTTAGTCTTTGGTTTTACAGAAACTAGGCTCTTACTGAGTTCCTCAAAGGTCTTCGAGTGCTTCTTGCTATCACTCGCAATTCCTAATATCATCGACTTAAGAATAGGATGACTCACTTTCCGACCTAACTCATAATAAAGCTGGTAAGTTTTCTCTTCCAGAATACTTGAACAATAGAACAGAGCAGCTAAATCTTTTGGAGAACCCATTTTTCGTCCTTTCGTGCATGTAACGTTCAACGCTGTTCTTAAACACTTTATGAATTTAGAATACTTACGCGAGCGCAGACAGAGGAAGTTTGGGTTTGCGCGCGCGCATTTTCTTCAACCATCGTTTTTTTCACTACGTTCAAGTTTCATCTCTGTTGTTGGAATAAAAAACTAATGCTAGTTAAATTCCTCAGTTTTATTAAAAAAAGGGGGAGTTTGCGGGATTTTAGCGGGTGATATCTCCATGTGTCCGGGATTCAAGTCCTTTCTATTTGTGAAACTGTCGCTTTTTCAGAATTGTAAACAAGTGCGAAGCGTCAACCCAGTTTGTAGAGTTTGATACCAACAATAATTTGCCAAACAGCTCCTAGGATCAATCCGAATGGTGCAAGTATTGTCAAGGGCTCTAGCAAGACTCCTAGTGTGCCTAAAAGGGTTAATGTACCTGCAATTATGACCAGGTAACTAACTCTCCTGCTAAAAACGCCTTTTAGCATAACCCAACCGATAATGATGGAGGACACTCCGAGGAACATCAAAGCCATCTCTGCCCAAACATTTCCTAATTCAATGGCATGTTCAGCTGATACCAGATAGGCTGCTCTCATGGTCTCACTCGTTGTAGCTTGGTAACTACCGCTGATTGGAGCGAGAGCGATGATCTGGCTACGAGATATAAGGAACGAAAGTACCGCTGCCAACCACAAGGCGGTTGCCATCAACATATGGGTTTTCTTGAGATTCTTCAGAGAATAATAAAGCCCCAACCCTCCAGGCATCAGAAGTAACTCTCCAAAAACTGCTATAGCGTAGAGTGAGACAGGCGGTATAGGATTGTCAAGAACCATCTCGGGAGTTAGTGTTGGAGATGTCTGTAAAACTAGTAGAGCAATAAAGAATATAAATAGGACAAATCCGGCTGCTAAAAAGGAGAATCCACCTGTCTTAAGAATTCCTTTCTTAGATTGGTCATAACTCATTTTAGCATCACTTGAGTGCGTATATCATTTATTTGATGTTTTACATATACCGTCTATGTACCAATAAATAAATGAGATTAAGGAAAGATGCCTACATATATAATTCTCGTAAAGTTTACTCAGAAGGGAATGGAGAACATCGTGGATTCTCCAAAGCGACTAGAAGCTGCAAGAAAATTAGGTAAATCTTTAGGGGGAGAAATAACCGCAGCTTATTACACTATGGGGCAATACGATATGGTTGTTATAATGGAGGCTCCAAGTAACGAGGTAGCTATGGAGGGGCTTCTTAAGACAGGCAGTTTAGGCAATGTTGATACTGAAACGTTGGTAGCAATCCCCGCTGAAAAAGCAGTAGAGATCATGGGAATCTCCTTTTTAGTCAACACACAATAATTGGATTATATGAAGCTCCAGACGAAACGATATTTTGTAAGACGCTAGTCTAGCTAGCTGGCTATCTTGTTAAGTGTCTGTGGTTGCGCTCGTATCTGTTGTACCTAGAGCTGAGAGATTGGGCAAATTAGTTGGCGTCTAGATCCATTTAATCTTGGGTGCGATGTAACAACGGTCATGTTGATCCATAAAGCGCTTTTCAGGGGCATCCTTGGGATAGCCCAGTAGAATCGGTCCGTAGATTCGTTCACCCTCTGTGCGCGCGCTGTTATTCGAAGGATTTACAGGTAATTTTAAATATTAGATATATGTTATATCTAACATGGAGTTAGAAATATATAATAAATTGTGATAAATAAATAATGGAGGAAAAATGTTGAAACATATAAACAACATTATTCGCATCTTGGGAATAGCAACATGCCTAGTCGGTGCATATTTGATGGCTTTTGGAGAACCAATCATAGGCGCAGACCACGCAGGCATAGCATCGATTGTGGGCATAACCGGAATAGGTCTGATAGGCACTGGCAACACATTATCTTTTGTAGGAAAGAAAAAGGAGGAACTGTAAAAAATGAGCGATTTTGTGTGGCCAACAATTTTAATCTTAAATGCAGTTATCGTGCTTTTGGTTGGAGTGTTTGTTTTGTGGAAACTTAATAAAGACAAAAAATCGGGTTATCCCATTAAAGATGAACGCACCATAAAGATTACTGGAAAAGCAGCTCTTGGGACTTATTATATCAGTCTTGCTTTTATGATATCACTATTGTTGTTCATAATATTTGGAAAAGAGTTTCTAGCTTT
>JAEOTF010000332.1 GCA_016840025.1 Candidatus Hodarchaeota archaeon | reverse complement strand
ATACTTTTACTAGAAGGGGAAAACTTCCCAGATGATAAAGTCCTAGAACATAGCATTGAAGGTAGTGTGATAGATCTCTTCTTAGGCAAATTTGAAAATGATGGAGAAACTCAACTTGAAATTAGTGCGTTACTTAACGATTCAACAAATGTCGTAAATAACAGAGTTAATATTTTTGATAGCGATGGAGCTCTTAAATATGAAACAAAAACACCTTATTGTTCTATACTTCGCGTTGGAAATGTAACAGATAATCCACCACTTGAACTGATTCTTGGGCACAACGATCAAAATATTACAGTCATCTCTGCAGGTACAAAGGTCTGGGACTATGGTAGTTTTATTGGTAGAGTAATTGACATCGAAATTGTTGATCTTGATGGAGTAGATATGCTTGATATTGGATTCATGGTGTGGGATCCAGATGCATCTCTATATTCCTCATATGGATTACGAGGAAACGATGGATTCTTTTACTGGAAGACTATTCATTATGAAATTAATCTCATAAGAGATCTTCTAATCCTTCCAAGTGAGGATATTAGTGAACAGATGGCAATTTTTGCTCATGATGAAGTCATTTATGCCTATAGTACCGCAATAGGAGAGGTTTCATGGGCTAACTTCCTTACAAAAGATCGAATTACAGCACTTAGCATGATAGATATTAACAGTGACAACAAAATGGAAGTAATTATTGGTACTAATTCAGGAAAAGTCATTGTTCTTAATACAGGTCCATCAGAGCAAGCTTTCATTTTTCCGACTCGTAACTCACCTAAAGAAGCATTACCAGTATATAATACACTTTCACTTGTGGACACTCTGTTAAAACCACCATTTATCGCTATAATAACAGTAGTGGCAATTGGAAATGGACTATTAATGGGTATCTTCAGGAGAAAACGAATTAAAAGAGATATTATGGAGAAAAACTAGGAATTCTATAAAGGAGGGATATTTCTTTTTTTTCATAAAAAATACCAATTTTTATCGTATGATATTCTAAAAAGCCTATTAAAAAAAACAGTATAAGATGCCTTAAATTCACTTAAGACTTCAGAAACATAATAATTACAGCACCCTCCCGGTTCAAGATGTCATGAAAGACACCTTGAACGCGTTAATGGAATTACTCTTATCGCATCAAGATTTTACCGCCTTTCGACGGGCTAATTTACGTTTTTTTGCGAGTTCGAGGCTCTTTCGTTCCTCCGCATAATATTGGGAGGCAATATCATTTTCAAATCGTTTCTTTCGACTTCTTTTTGCTGTCCCCATTTGAATCAATCCTGTAAAGTCTTTGATAATACTGACTTCCTCATTTGAGCTTCCTAATATCCACATTAGGTAATTAAAGGAATTTATCATTGTAGTTCAGCTAAATTACTTTTCTAAGAGCTCTTGTTAATTCTGGAGTCAATAGGATATCAGCAATGTGACTAATGATAATAATCTAAATCTACAAAAAAAAACATATCTCTTCTTCCTCATAATTATATAAAAATTAACAGATTAGATAATCGATCTTTTGAGGTTTGTAGAGATAAAAAACCAAAATTCAAACAGAAAATATCTGATCAATACTACTGGATTTAGTATATACCACTCTTGCGATTTGCTAATTCTGGACATTCAAGATTTGGCTCTACTTCTATCACTTATAACTCAAATCAATTTTCGACCTGTTGATTACAATTATAGCAAATGCCATCCAATAATTCATCGAAATATTGATGACACACCCGACATCGTTGTTTCCCTGTCATTTTGTCCACCTTTGCTGCAGAACCACTTTCACTAATTGGAACGAATAAGAACACAACTGTAAAGATTGATAGAAGGATTGCGATAATCAATGCTACTGGAACCAGCTCTGGTGAAATCATCCAGAGAATAAAAGTAACTATCCAAGCTGCTACAGTAACGCCGATTAAATACCTAGGTTCAGCCCAATCAAGCAAGTCAAAGAACGACATGGCGGAAGTATCTCCTCTATTGGCTTAAATTAATCCATCTAAATGAAAGAATATGATAATTTTTAAATCAAATTTGATATATCTCTGATAATGTAATGTAAATATACTTGTCTATATAATCCATAAAATTACTTTTGCTGGGTGACTGAAACAAATGGCTAGGTTTGAAAATAATCTAAACGCTTTTTGTAATCGCATCGCACCATTTCTCATGATGACAATTACCATTCTTCAGATTGCGCTCATTATAGCAGGATACAAGGGCGATTCAATTTTTGATCTTGAAGCTGAGGGCAAGGGTGCAGTTGAACCGTTTTTAGCTTCAATTTCGATGATACTTTTTCTTTGTCAAATTTCGATTGGAATTTTATTCGCTTTAAACGGGCAAATACAACTTCGAAGTTTTAATAAAGAAATTAAGAAAAAAATTAGCAAAGGATTTCCTTTAGGGGGAATTGAAGGATTTGATGAGACAGAAAAAGCACTTTATACAACCTTCCGTTCATCTTATTCAATCATTATTCTAGTAGTTTTAGCAGCCTTATCATTTGGATATTCCTCTTTACCCATAGATTATGACGACCCCAGTACATACAATTCAAACTTATTCTTAGTTGTGAGTATTGGGCTTCTTTTAATTGCATTTGGAATGACTCTTCTCCTTCGAACGCCATTAAGACCAGTATATGAACCAGGAGGTCTAATGAATTTCTACAATCCAACAAGTATCCCAAGCACCCTTGATAATATTTTAAGTGACGCGTTTTTTACATGTTTAGATCCAATTACTAGACTTAAGTTTGATGAATGGACTCATCTAATTGAAAAATCACTAAATCCCAGTTTTTTATCGGAAACAGATAATCAAACACGAGTAGAAATCGCCCGTGAAAAGATTCTATTATTAATTTATCTCCAAAAAAGCATGCCAGATATGATGAGCCAAGAAAATCTTATAGCTGAGATAAAAGAAATAATTGCGGAAGAAAAATTAACAAATTTCCTCACAGGAGATATTTCGAGAATTTCTTTGAAATTAATGAGGGAGTTACTTCTTCCAGAGGCTATGAAGAAGATCCCAGAGATCTGGACTTTAATTGATCGGATCATAGTCAATCTCGTTGATAATCTTGATGCATTCAAAAAGAGCGATCTTTGGATTACTTTTGGATATCCAAGCATTCATGCTGGAACATTTGATCCATTCCGAATTATTATCTTTGCACTTAATCAATCCGAAGATTTTAAGGAAAAGAAAAGACCTATATCTTTTCGATTTAAAGGTGGGAGATTGACTCTAGAACCAGATCAGGTTAAGAAGCTATTTTCTTTGGATCCTTCAAGAAATTTTAAGATTAAATCTAAAAACTTGTCTTTTTTAACTAAGGGAGGAGAAGACATAGTAGGCAGTTTATCACAAATTCTACAAATTGGTGATGCATTATGGCTGCAATTTCTACCGCTGAAATATGGGCCTCATGTTCTAAATGTAGATGTAGAAGAAAATTCAGAATCTAGGTTTTCAAGATCAGCTATCATTTATGTAAAACGTGACATCAAATTTTTTCTAAAATCTTATGGTGGACGTGCCACTGCGCTTTCTGGAATGATGTTACCCATGTTTAAAGTGTTAGTGGCAGGTTTGGGCATTGGTTTTCTCTTTGGATAGGCTTGGACTGCAAACAGACTGTCATTCACTCATTGGAGGTTATTTACATTAAAAGGATGAATAGATCATATAGTTTATTGTTTATCCTTTTTATAGTAATACAAAATACCGTATACATTCGGACAGATGTTGAAACTATTTTATCTAGCCCTAACCAACAATGCGAAGAAAAAAATGTTACGAAATATAACATTAAAAGAAATAATAGAGATAGTGATTCATCTGATAATAAAACGCATTATGTTGAAAGCCCATTGGAAATTGAGGATCTTTTTGCAGAAATACTCGAAAGTATGAATGATAGTAGCCTCTATGATAAGGAAGTGGGTATATCACTTAGAATTCTAAGTGATTTTGTAAAAAATGACAGTAATAACCTTCCAGGCTATGATTCGCTATCTTTTAGTTTGGAGATTAATTCTTCTGAAAAATATCTATTAGGTATAGGTATTGTACTTACAGAAAAGGGGAGTGATCAAAATATCGCAGGTATCGGCTATAGTGAGCAAATTACTCCAGTGGGAATACAGAACAGAACAGTAGAAGTTCCAGGAAGACAAATTCACTCTTCAGATATTTCAGGACCTTATAATGTTTCCATTGTTGTTTTCTTTGAAAGACAAGTAATTCAAGTATACAAAGAAGTATATTTTGCGAACTCTTCTCTTTATGAAGCAAGCAACTTTGATGACTCTGGAATCAGTTTCATGGAGCAATATCTTGATTGGCCTGTAGATAATGATCCCGATGAGTTCTTTGAGGGCCATGCAATACGAATTGGAATTCAATCTATCTTGGAAGGTACTTTCATCATAGCTATTCTTTTTGAACCCGAAGTATTCGCCCAACAATCCGAAAAAAACAGTATACTGGCATATGCTTATACACAAATCACTCTGGGTGAAAACCAAGTTATTCTAAAAGTGAATTCTCGTGTTTTAAGCTTAGAATCTAGACCCGAGAATTATTACATTAAAGCTATGTACATTCAACAAATAGAAAAAACATTAGACGTCATAAATCCTAATGAAGTCATTAGCTTAGTGAGTAACAGAGTACTCGGTTTTGGGTTCAGGAATTGGATATTTTATGAGCCCTCAAATATTTCTTTAGACCAAAATATTTCATCTATTTCACAGTCAGACCCGGATAAAAACGGAAAAATAAATACAGTCACATTGAACTTTATTATCAATGCTTCAGAAAATGAAGATGTTGTTCTTCATTATAAGATCGCAGATAAAATAGGACAAGAAATGGAGAATATAATGAAAGATGAAGAGCTTCAAAATGGCTCCCAAGCGATAAAACTGAATATTTCTGGAGCATTAATATACCAATTTCTGAATAGTAGTCCATTTTCAGTAAAGGTAAGAATTTTCGATAAACATGACTCATGGCATATCTATCCACTTGCATTTCAGATTTATGAATGCAATTTAAGTGGTCTTGGGGAATATGAAAATGTAACAGCTAGATTCCAAGATGAGTATGCTGATCAGTTACTCTCTGATACATCCAAAAATGATCTAGAGATTAGGATCGGTGTACAAGTAGAAAAATCAGGACAATTCATATTTGAAGGGTATCTCATTCCAACCTCTGTAGGAATGACAGAAGCAAGTTTGAGATGGGCGAGTGTCGTTGAACTCTCTGAAGGATACACTAATCTTAGTCAAATTATAGATGGACGACTGATCCAAGCACGGGGAATTTCGGGTCCTTTTCTACTTAGAAACTTACGAATTATAGATCAATCAAATCAAACAATGGATTGGAGGTCAATTGCGCCATTTTCTACTTACAATTATTCCTTACAAGATTTTGGCCAAACTGTGAAACCTACTATAGACACTTATGGTTGGTTTATACTAGATGATGATCTTAATGGAGTAAATGACACTTTAGTACTTAATATAACAATAACTTCTACTGTAACAGGAAATTTCTCGATTAGAAGTACAATAGGGATTCCACCATATCACTCAGTGGTAAATTCTTCATATGTAGAATTTTTATCTCCAGGCACTCAAGTAGTAACGTGTAATTTCTCTTCTAAAGTAATCTGGAAGCAAACCTTTGAGCATATGTTATTCTTCGACAAAATTATCCTAAGCAATGAATCAAAAATCACATTGATTCATTACTCTCATTCATGGATTCGTCTTTCCCCTAAAGGATTTGAGATTACATCTAAAGATTCGTCTTTTGTAGGAGTATTTAGAGATAGAGGGATTGATGAAGATAAAAATGGTTTCTATGAATGCCTGATAATAACGATCGGAATGATTTGCAATGAAACAGGTTATTATTCGGTTGAAGCGAATCTATCCACGGCTAATTCCATTCAAATCAACATTTTAACACCTATCTATTGCAATGATGAGTATTTTGAGTTAGAAATCAAACTAAATGCATCAGATCTTTTTCTAAGTAGGCATCGGGCACCCAGAAGTGGAGAAAATGAGTCATTTGCTCTGAAAGACCTGTACTTAAAGAATGAATCAACTGGAGAAATATTTGACCAAATTAATGACACAGCTTATATTACAAAGTCTTACTTCACCAATTCATTTGAATTTGAAAACAAAACCGTGGATATAGTGCCTCCTAAGATTATTTCCGGTCCTTTAATTCAGGTTTTGGGAGAAGATGAAGTAATAATTGGCTGGATGACAGATGAACCAGCGACTTCAGAGGTATATTATGGTGTAGATATCAATATTCCCCAAAAAATTATACATCCTATATATTCCACATGGCACTTTATTTTACTTCAATATTTACTGCCAGGAACGACTTACTACTATCAAATCGCCTCATCTGACAAAGAGCAAAATGGTCCAACTCGTTCTCAAATAGCAAAATTCTCCACTCCTGGACTTGATACAAAAGCACCTGTTTTCCTTTTTGGACCACAGGTTCACATTATTTCTTCTGAAGAAGTGATTATCACATGGATTACAGATGAATTAACCGATTCTCAAGTCTCCTATGGGATGGAAGATATGAATTACGCAATTTTTCACCCTGAGTTTAATGTATCCCACCAGATTATCATAGATAATCTTATTCCAAACACTACTTATTGGTTTCGAGCGATTTCAACAGACAAAGCAGGGAATAGACCTACCATAGTTCCAGGAAATTTCAGCACACCACCAATGCAAATTCCTTTAACATTTATTCAAGAACCTGAAGTAATTATAATTCAGACACATTCGGTCACTATAGGGTGGTCGACAAATCTTGAATCGGATGCGCTTGTTTTTTACGGTTTAGATGAAAATTATGGTGCATATACTTCGAATAAATCCTTGGTTAAATATCATACTATAACACTGGTCGGATTGGCTTCTGGACGAACATTTCATGCGATGGTACTTTCTAAAGCAGGAAGTCAAACAGTAAGATCCGAAGATTTCTTTTTTACAACCGCTAATAGTATACCTGCCACTACATCAACTCAAAAAGGGGATAAATACACTGAAGGGAAACCTCCAACCATATCAGGATTTGAAATATTCGTCCCTTTTATTGTAATTTTTTTCCTCCTTTGTAAGAAAAAAAAGCAAATCAATAAGTCTTATTAAGTACCTTATCAGAGAATTGAATTGATAAGCAAATGTCAAGAAAAAAGGCTTATATTTTTATGAACACGGAACTAGGAGAAGAGAATGAAGTAATCAATAAAATAAAGAAAGTAGACGGAGTAACCGAAGCACATATGGTCTATGGTGTTTATGATTTAGTAGTAGTAGCAGATGTAAAAGAGATGATCGATATAAGGATGGCAGTAATCGAGCAAATTAGAAAGATAGAGGGCATTCGATCTACCATGACTCTTTTAGTAGCAAATCTGTTACCCGAATAAGAAAAGTAGTCTTATATTACTATTTTCGGCGAACTTCAATGGACTCAAGTACCTTTTTAGAAGATCTTCCTGAATTTCGGCCATAACAACTGTTAGTTTCAATAATATTCAAGTTTGAACTTTTCAGTATTAAACTCCCACAGATCTAATGCCATCGCCTTTTAGCAGTTATTTGTATAGCAGGACTTTTCACAGTGATCACGCCACGAATAGTTGTAGGTTCTAGAAAGTTTCTAGGTCTTATCTCGGTGATCTCTCCTGAAGTTAATTTGAAAGTAATAGCAATGGAGATAGCAGGTTCAGAATCAACGGGAAGAATTAACTTCCATATGGAGTGCAAGGGATGACTCCATGCTAAAACAGACAAATTAGTGTCATCTTTGGATATTTCAAGTATTTCGTATTTTCCTAGAAAACGTTGAGTTTTGGGATCTTGGGGATTTATCTGGAAGGGACATAGAAGGTTCCATTCTAAAGGAACATCTACGTGCGTACGATCCTCAGCATTTTCTCCAAGAGTGTTCTTTATTCGTTCCTCTGTGTTTTCGGATGATAAAAGATCACGGTGTCTACGAGTAATTAGAAAAAGACGTTCTGCTGGATCTATAAGATCATCAACTTGATCTTCAAAACAGTGCAGGATAAACTCAAAGATAGAAGCAGCAATTTTTAGTTTACCGCGACTGGAAGCGTCCACGCCTAGATTAAAGAGTGAATCTAAAAATTTCTCGGTATCGGGTAAGTCAGCATGAGCAATTCGCATAGCTTCTTGTGTTTCACCAGAATAGACTAAAGACGCTACTAAGCCCAGACGTTGGACAGGTGTTAGAACACTTTCATCAACTGTTGAAAAAATATTAAACGCAGTTTCAACACGTCCAAGGAGAAGGTAAAAAAGTCCTTTAAGACTCTGTAAATTTTCTATGGCTTCTTGATCAACATTAATGAAATTCAGATAAGTTAGACAGGCTTGACAATGTTCAAGTGCTTCAAAAAGTTCATCTCGCGCAAGACGTTGATGGAGAAGCCAAGTATGGTGTTGGAACATCTCTGAGGAGATGTATTGTGTTAAAATGTAACGTTGCTCAATGTCAACAATAGGAGAAAGGATTTTAGTAATCTGAATTGCGACTTTTTCTCCTCTTTTTTCTGCTTCAAAGATGTTAGATAATTCTCTTGCATGTCGTATATCATCAAATAGGGGCATTAGTGCATCAAATGCAGAACGATCAGGAGGAGGAGCGGTAGGTGCTGCTGCTACCTCAGGGGCAGGTGTAACAACGGCTTTTTTCTTTTTTTTCTTTCTTCTCTTGATTTGCATTGCAGTGCGAACATAACGGGCAGTATCCGTTAAATCTTCAACCAGAGCAGCAATATCAATATAAGCACGGGTTTGACGTTTGTATTTCCAAGAATAATGGAAAACAGCTCTAACAGCATCATCAAGCAACTGGCGTTGCTTTTTCTTGGTTGTAGCTGCAGCCAGGATAGAAAGAAATGCGCCATTACTTAGATGGTCAATATCTAAAAATTCATCTAATTCATTACACACACGCGCTATACCCGCATCATCTGAGACAACAGCTACGCGATGTTTAGAAGAATAATTCTTAGCAAGAACCACAATATCTATGTCTGCGGGATCCTTGTCATAACGAATCATGTGATTTTGCTTAGCTTCATGGGAAAGCTTACGCCATAAAGCTGATTGCCGATTGACATCTTCTAAAATTACATGCTCTGGGAGAGTCCGACGTAGATCACGAAATCTTCTCGGGATATCTGTTTTTGGCAGCTCTGAGGGAGAGGCAATCTTAGCAGACACATTTTGTAAAATACTTTTAATTTCGGGAAGAATTTGATGCATACCAGCCTCATATAAAGCGATATAGAAGTTACTGTCTACAACAGCAATGTCGAACATCTGACTTTTCATTGTTAACCCTGTTATAATTAAAATTAAGTGTTAATGAGTTAGTTTAACTATTTTTGCTTTTTTGATCTCTGAATAAAAATTAACTAATATTTTCCAAAAAAAGTTATCAACAAAAAGATGGTTTTTTTCATAATTGATCGCCAGAAAAACTAGTTATCAATAAAAGCATATTAATTTTTTGAGATTTCTATATTAACAGGTTTTCTTAATTTGATCGTTCATTGATATTTGATAGGAGCATACCAATGATGGGAAAGCAATACCCTTTCCAACAAATTACCCTAAAAAGAGGAGTAGGATACTTGAATGACGGAAAAGAAGAGATTAATAATTGATGGTTCCTTTGGAGAAGGCGGTGGTTCAATCTTAAGACTAACCGCAGCACTTTCAATTCTTACCAATCGAGCTGTAGAAATCAAGAATATCAGAGCGAAAAGAAAAAATCCTGGTCTTCGAGCTCAACATCTTGCAGGACTTCAAGTTCTTCATGATTTTTCAACAGGAACTTTATCAGCAGCCAAAATCGGAAGTACTATTGTACAATTTCATCCTGGAATGGCAAAGAGGGCGGAATTAAACGTTAATATTGGAACAGCGGGAAGTATTACGCTTGTGATCCAAGCCCTGCAAATAGCGGCAATTAAGGCCTTAAAACAAATCCAAGTTCGATTTCGAGGAGGTGGGACATTTGTTAAATGGTCTCCTACCTCTGAATATCTCTCTAATGTGACTTTTCGGGTTTTTCAGAAAATGGGATATAATCTAAACCTTCGGATAGAACAACATGGATTTTATCCTAAAGGAGGAGCAAAAGCAAAATTAACAATTAATCCCCCTGATCAGCTCAGTTCATTAAAGTTAACTAAATTAGGAAATATTGGAACAGTTCATGGAGTAGCACTCGCAACATTTCATCTCCAGAAGGCTAATGTTGCCAAACGAATGGTTGATTCTTGTGAGAAAATGCTTCAAAAAAGAGGAATTGATTCAAAAATAGATGTAAGATATGTTTCTGCTAATAATCCTGGTTGTGGACTTTGTATTTGGACAAAAAGTAGCACAGGGGCTATTTTGGGACGAAATGAATTGGGAGAAAGAGGAGTTCCTGCAGAAAAAATAGGAAAAAAAACTGCTGCGGGATTACTCCGTGATATTGATGCAGAAGTGACATGTGATGAATATCTATCAGATCAAATACTGCCAATAATGGCTCTTGCAGATGGGGTTTCGGAAGCAATAATACCAAAAGTCACCAATCATGTTAAGACAAATGCTTGGTTGCTTAAGCAGTTTGTTCCTGTAGATATTGAATTCATAGAAGAAGGTTCAAATTTCCTCTTGAGATGTAAACCAAACTAGATAAGGTAGTCAACAATTATGAATATTAGTACTTGATTGAGTCAACCCAGTTTTTTAGATGAATATGTACCCCTTTAGGATTTTCTTCGGTCATAAAGTGACCAGCATTCTCAACATAATAAACAGGAACGTTTAATTTAAGAAGAATTTGTTCAGCGGGATATTCATTAATGTTTTTTTCACCATAGATGTAACACCGATTTTTTAAATTTATAAAACGGTTGATCAAGGAAGGATTATCAGATACAGCTACTGTATCAACAGCAGTTTTGTATAAAGCAATATTTGAAGTTTTTTGGAAAGATTTCAGAAAACTGCGGGATAGTTGATTCGTAAGTACAGAATTTTCGAGCTTTTTTTCGATCCGTTCTCGTCCCACAGATAAGAAATCTTCATAAGGATATTTAATGATTTTGCGAGTAAAAAAACAGTCTTCCAGTGTAAGGTTACCTTCCAGATTTATAAAACTCAACACTCGTTCAGATATCGCTTCTGATATTTCGATGCCGATCAATCCACCCATAGAATGCGTACATAGGTGAAAATAAGTGATTTCCAACGTATCTAAAGCTTTTACCACGATACCTGCTAAATCAACCATTGTGTAACTGAATTCTTCTACCTTTGAACTATGACCATGACCAGGTAGATCTATAGCTATAAGATCGTAATTATCCAATAAAGGATCTATAAAAGCATGAGCAAAGCTTTCTTTTGTACACCCAAAGCCGTGAATGAAAACAATTATTGGGTTATTCTTGGTTTCATCAATTCTAAGAAGAACAGTTAACCTAATCCCTTGTTCAACTGTCACATGATATTCGGTCAATGTATACATTAGTCTCAGCACTAACTCTTTTCTTTGGGAATTGTAGAAATTTCTACCAAGGAAATTTTCTATCTTTCTAACACTAACTGATCAATCCCAAAATACTTAGAAAACAGTGCTCTTATATTTGTTATTCGCGAACCTTTTCGCCCTATAACCTTTCCTCGGTCTTGACTAGCAACATAGATAACTGTAGTTTTTTTCTTTCCTTTATTCTCTGTTCTCATACTTATAATCTTAACAGGCGTTAAAAAGTTTTTAAGAAATTCATCGGGCACGGGATGGAATATTACTATCTCATAAGGGTTGGAGAAGGACCAAACATTATGCAATTGCTGCCATATCGTTTCTAGAGATTCCTCAGCCACATTATCTCTCAAAACAAATGTAATCCGTCTTGTATCTCCTTTTCCAGTTATTACACAATCCAATGGAAGTATACTGGTAGCATTGACAAAGAATTTCATGTATGCTAGAGCTTCGTTTGAATATTGAAGGTGCAAATCATTTCACTAAGAAAAAGTGACACATGATTATCTTAAACTAGCAAGTTGATCTTAAGATTGATTTTCATTCTGACTATTAGATTGAATTTCCTAATTTTTAAGCGCTTTTCCTCTTTTTTCTTTCTTTTTGAGGTTGTCTCCTGCGTGAGGTAGCTGCTTCTTTCGTACCGCGACTGAGAACTTCATAGAGAATTGCTTTCTCTTTTTTTGGCGCAGGGCGCAGCAATCGCCCAAGTCGTTGAACGAACTGCCGTGTTTTGCCTGACCCTGATACTACAATTCCAACAGAAGCATCGGGCACATCTACCCCCTCATCCAAAACACGAGCTGCTACTAAACAAGTCAAATCCCTGTTTCGAAAATGTTTCATTACATAATTTCGTTCATCACGTGGTGTTTGACTTGAAACACATGGGATCAAGAATTTTCGCGAAAGACGTTCTGCAAAAGCAACTGATTCAGTAAAGATAAGGATACTTTCGT
>JAEOTF010000331.1 GCA_016840025.1 Candidatus Hodarchaeota archaeon | reverse complement strand
CCAAAATGAAGCTGCTAATGAAATTACTCTTCTAGAAAATTTGATTAAGAAGGCAAAACAAGATTATCATCGAATAGAAATAGAATTTTCCAGTGCACAGAAACGAATGCAAAGAAACCTTAGGAAAACAGAGGAAAACCAACGCATTAAAGACGCTTCGGAGTCTTTTGAGGCAAAAAAGAAACATATTTCCTCCCTTCAAGTAATCATGTCCTCCTTGGAACAAAAATTACAGACACTATCATCATATAATGAAATTGTTAATCTTGAGAAGGAAGTCGATCACCTTGAAGAAGAACTAAGATCTTATGATACAGGAGAGGAAAGGGACGAATTTTTTGAGAATCATTTTCCCGGATGGAAAGAGATTGGATTAACCATTGGAGATATACTTAGACGGGCGGCAAATTTTAAGGATAATACTCGAACAAAACTTGAAACTGTCAGTCATGAAGCAGCCAAGGAAGTAGTTGAAAAACTAGAGGATATAATAAAAGAAATTCAATACTTTTCACAACATACTACAATTGCAGGATTTACAAAAATTCAAAAGAGAATCAATACACTCTCGCCCAAGCAGAAGGATCAGCTAGGACTGAATTTTGAAACAAAGATTGAACGATGGTTTACTTTTATAGAGGAGAGACGAAGAGTGGGAAAAGATCCCTTTCAGTCATCACTGTTACCGAGTAGTATTATAAAAGCACTGGCGAAACGACTTAAAAAACTAGAAACCACGGAAGCGGAGACGGAGGGCAATAGAAAAGCGTAGAACGAAGGAACCGAAGACGGAGGAGTACTGCAGAATCAATCAAGCCGATTAAGAGATGAGAGGGGAGGAACAGGGGTAATAAGAGCCGAAAGACGGGGTGAAGGGGCGCAAAGAGCTTTTAAAAGGGTAACCAGAAAACCCAACGCTAAGGAAAAGACACGAGGTAACACCTGTGATAAATTTCGATTTACCAGAAGAAGCAACAATGATGCGAGAAGCGGTACGGGAGTTTGCGGAAAAAGAAATCGCACCAGTGGCGCAGGAACTTGACGAACGGGAGGAATTTTCGCCATCCCTTACCCGCAAAATGGGCGATATCGGATTATTCGGTATCTTCTTGCCCGAAGAGTACGGCGGCAGTGACCTTGACTACATATCTTACATGGTTGCTGTTGAAGAAGTAGCACGAATTGACGGTTCGCAGGCTGCAACAGTTGCTGCCCATAACTCATTAGGAATAGCACCTATTTATTACTTTGGAACAGATGAGCAAAAAGAGAAGTATTTACCCAAACTTACCACTGGAGAGAAATTATGGGGATTCGGGCTTACCGAAGCAGACGCAGGATCCGACGCGGGAGCATCCAAGACACGCGCTGTGCAGGAAGGCGAGGAGTGGGTGATTAACGGGTCGAAAATTTTCATCACGAACGGGTCACCACCAGTCTCATTGGGCTGCACGGTGCAAACGGTGACGGGGGCGCGAGAGGACGGGAAAAAGGAGCACACCTGTTTCCTCGTCGACCATCCCACCCCCGGCTTCGAAGCCGTCACCATGCATAAGAAACTCATGTGGCGCTCCTCCCTCACGTCCGAGCTCTATTTCACCAATTGCCGTGTCGCGGGGTCGCAAATGTTAGGGAAACGCGGTGAAGGCTTTCGCCAAATGCTTGACACCCTCGACAAGGGACGGTTATCCATTGGTGCCATGGGCCTCGGTTGTGCCCAAGGAGCCCTTGATTTAGCCCTGGACTATGCCAAACAACGCAAAACTTTCGGACACCCCATCTCCACCTATCAAGGTATCAACTTTAAGCTGGCGGATATGGCGGTCGAAGTGGAAGCGGCGCGCAATCTGCTCTACAAGGCCGCATGGTATTATGACCAAGGTCGCGCGGACTATCGGAAACTCGCGGCGATGGCCAAATTATATTGCTCCGAAGTCGCCCATCGCTGTACACATGCCGCCGTCCAGATCCATGGAGGCTATGGTTTGATGAAGGACTATGCTGTAGAACGACTATACCGTGATCAACGTCTCCTCGAGATCGGAGAAGGCACCTCGGAGATCCAGCGCCTCGTCATTGCACGCTATCTGGGTTGCTATAATGTGAAGTGAATGATCTATCCACACCCTTTCTTAATAGCCTATTCTTTTTTCTCGTCCCTAATCCCTTTCATTCCCCGATAAGCTAGAATGACATCTTCTCGCGTTGTTGTCTGTCTTCCAGAGTGAAGAGTCAATACCGAGGCTTTTTTAGCAACTTCTGCTGCAAAATCTTCTGTAATCCTCCTGAGAGCTTCTGCTGCATCTATACTTACTCTTTTGCACCCTGCTTTTCTTAGAATTCTATCTAGAGAAGTAACCGGAATATCCGTCATGAATACACCCAAGAAAAATTGTTTCAACATAACTTTTTAAGGGTAAGGAAAGGGGAGATTTAATCCCTAAAACGAAGATTTAAGGTGTAAAGAATGGGAAAACGACCTGCACGGTGTTATACAAAAGTTGATCGTCCTCCCTATACCCGCAAAAAGTTTATCAAAGGTGGTCCTGACCCAAAAATTCGGATTTTTGATCTAGGAAATGCGGGTGGCGACTTTTCCTTAGAAGTTTCTCTATTTGCCGAAGATAAGGCTCAAATCTCGCATAACGCCCTCGAAGCGGCACGTATTCAAATTAATCGTTACTTAAACCGGACAGTAGGACGTGAAAACTATCACTTCCGTATCTGTGTATTTCCCCACCATTTTCTCCGGGAAAACAAGATGATGACCGGTGCAGGTGCGGATCGGCTCCAAGATGGTATGCGAAAGGCATTTGGAAAGCCCATTAGTCGAGCAGCGCGAGTAAAGAAAGGTACGCGGCTATTAAAGATAAGAACACATGTGGATCACTATAAAATCGCCAAAGATGGACTTCGACGCGGACAGGCAAAATTTCCAGTCAAGTGTCATATCAAGATCGATAAAGGGGAAGAATTGTTATTCTAAATGATGAAACTGACCTGAACAGAATAGGCGAGATCGGACACATCTTGTTCTATAATGACGACATGCATCTCCACTGATTTCATCATTTCATGACACATGAACAGGGAAGCGGAGAAGTGCAATAATATCCCCAAACTGCTTCAGGAAGTCCCCGTTCTCGGTGCCATGATCAACTACTAGAATTTTTCCTTTTGTTCTTTCTACACGTTGAAGGAGATTAGTCACTAAGTTCTCTTTTTCAGGATCGGTAGATCTTAAGAGCTTATCGGTAAGGAGAAGAGTGTCAATGGCATTCATTTCGGAAACATGAATCACCGGCAAAAGACCATAAGATGTTCTATCAATGTCGGTTTGAATTCTATTTTTAAATTCATCAATTAACTTCTTTTCTTCCATAAATAGGTAATTAGAGGCGATTTTGTCTAATACGCCGCGTTTTATCATTTCGGAGATACCGCGTTCGTCCCCCGAGGAGGCGTCCTCCTCAATAATTCTAGAACGAAGTTCAGGGGCCTTTTCTTGGAGATAATGTAGGAATGTTTGCCGATTCATGTGAGGGCCTCCTAAAAGGAGAGTCCCATGATGTTGTGAATCTAAACGTTTTAATCCAGCTAAAATCTCACTAAAGAACTGCTTTATGGCTTGATCTCGTCGCTTTGCATCTCCAGACTTACGAGGTATTCGTGCACGATAATGATGATGGATTTTAACTTGAAAATTATCTGCGCTAGCAAGAGTAGCTTTTCCCATTTCCAACGCAACAAATAGAATAGTCGGGAGTTCTGCAGCCTTTGTGGCTTCATCCAACAGCTTGAAATGATAGTCCAACCAATTCGTTTTTTCAACTGTTATGATCGTACCGCTTTCAACATTAAATGTATGCCAAGAGTTTATAGAGACACGCTCATCTGTAGCTTCCTTTATTTTCCCCCGTATGCGCAAACGTGGAGAAGTAGATGACTCACTGAAGCTCACTTCTTCAACAACTAGACGAATCGTTACGGATATACGCTCGCCTTTATCCCCCGACCGATCTCCCGTACCCATTTTGTGAATTCGTCTTTTTGTTCTAGCAACAGCCTCATCATTAACATCTATAATCTTGGTGAGGATATAAAGATCCGTAGTGGTTTCGGGCTTAATTTTTAATATTCCTGCTCCTGCTCGGAGATCTTTTTTTAAGATCTGCAATATTTGTACCTCATAAAAGCTTCAGATGACCGACGATTCGATCCAAATGCTTCTCTTTTTCAGGACCGATCACAATACCTAGAATATTAGAAGTATTAGAAGGCTTGTTTTTTTCTTCTTCTAATCCGAATATTTCTAGAAAGGGGATCTTTCGGTTTAATAAGATGTTTTTGATTCTTAATAATTCTTCAAGCGTTTCTGCCCGGAGAACGATCTTTTTCTGCCCTGTTTTAAACCAATTATTAATTCTTTCAGGTTTATTAACGGACATACGTTCAATTAACTTGATAGAGGCAGTACAAATTAATTCTGCCCGTTTCCCTTTTGTCATAGGTGACTGTAGAAAGATAACACTTTGCTTATACAAAATACCCTGCTCCTCGGTAATTGACGAATTTCAGGAACTTTTAATCCATCCTTGTAAGATTTTTAGACTGTTTAATAACCCAAAGGCGATCATGTGACCACTCATCATTTTTTTCAAAATAGAAACTGCATGTAGATCAATATCGACATCTTTACGTAAATATTCTTCAATCCCAACTTGTTTAGCTATCTTAAAGCCCTTATCCAGTACTTTATCTTCTATATTTCCTAAAGAACGGCGAATATGTTTCATTAACCACAATTCCTTAAAAAAGCGGTTTTTCCATTCTGATTCATATTTTTTAAGTATTTTAAGATCCTTGGACGAAGACCGAAGATACTTGACTGCACTGATTCCAGCAAGGCGTCCACAAAAGCAACCGATGTTGAATCCGCCGCCGGTGGTAGCTTTTGCTTGCCCGGCAACATCACCAGCATTCAAAATAGGGCCTAATACCGTTTGCTGTGCAGGGCCAAAAGCGGGAACATATCCTCCCCGAATCTTCAGGATATTGATATTTTGTAATCGTTTTCTTGCAATAGGATGACGCTTGATTAGTCTCTCTAAGAAAAAACGTGGAGGAAAACCTTCAATTTTTTTGCATGCAACCCCTACTTCTGCCTCGGACTCATTTTTTGGAATTATCCAACCAAAGAAACCAGGAGCCCATTTGGATCCATGATAGAGTTCAACTGCATCCTTTTCAAATATACCGTTTTCTACTTCATATTGAACTCCAGGAATAGCAAATGTGCGAGAAGGTAACCTGAATCCAAGTTTACGGGCGACACTGCTCCTTTGTCCCTCACAATTGATTAATACGTTTGTTTTGAAATTTTCAACGTTGCCAGAATCAATTTTCACCTTTAAACAAACAGATGATCCGTTTTTTATGCTAACCCGATGGACGCGATGACGAAGACGAAACTCAGCGCCTTTTTTCTTTGCAAAATTAGCAAGTCTTTGATCTATGAGTTCTCTATCCACTACCACCATATTATCTCTTTCTCTAGAAATTTCAAGACTTTCAAAAGAAGGAGAATAGATCAGCGCCCGAGAGATCTTATTCTGAATTAATTGGTTTGAAAGAGAGAGGTTTAGTCTTTTAAGACCACTACTGCTCAAGAGACCTGAACAATGATTAGGATAGCCGATTCGAGAGTGTTCTTCAAAAACCAGTGTATTAAAATCAACTTTTGATGTTTCAAGAGCTGCGCAAGATCCAACTGGACCAGCACCAATGATTATAACGTCTTGATCACCAATCATTTAATAATCGCACTCAATCTGTCATATATTGGAGATAATAACAAGAACTTTTGGTCTGTTTATGTTTTTTCAGATAGTTTGTGTAATTGTGAAGTTTTTCTGATTGAATCGACATCTTCAAGAATACCTTCAAGAACATCTCCATATTGAGCGAATAAGGTTAGAGGAACAAAAAATGCCACCTCGTTGTCCAGAGTGCAGTGGAAAAATGCAATGGAGAACCCCATTCTATGTGTGCACCATCTGTGGGCTTTCATTACGGCGTAACGAATTGGAACGGGCACAAAATAAACTCGAAGATGAGCTATGGGAAGCTCGCTATGGAGAAAAGGAAGACGATAAAGATCAACGGAAAAAAGACTACCTTGATTGGTATCTAAAATCAAAGAAATAAAAAACCAAAAACCGAATGGAAGTCCATAACAAAGAGATTATTTCACTTGACAATATAGAATAAAATTATAATCCAGAAAGAGAGGTTAGAGGGAAGGTTGTCGCTATTGAAACATTTAAAAGCTATAATCACAAAATAATTCAATTTATTATCCACTTTCGAGTGTTTAAGCCTATATAAATAATTAATATGTAATATGTTGTATTATTCCTCTTAATAAAGGAAAACGACACATTTTGTTACATTTATAAGGGAAATAAATGAATTAAGGTTTTTATGTATCTTTGGAGATAATACTACATTAGAGAGAAGCGAAAATTAACTTCCAAATTGGTATAAACAATAAGATTCCCTGATCCTATCAATAAGTAGTTGATTTCCAGGACTAACAGCTATAAATAACGGAGAAGCGTTTAATGGTGAAGAATGATAGAGATAGCAACTTTAGAGCTGCTCTTTGGACTCTGACAACCAAGGTTATCCCTCAAGCTTCACCTATCCTTCAACCTTCCTTAACAAAAATAGCACAACTATTAGGCAATTATTTACTTAGTCCTGAAGAGAGTGAGAAGTTATATCATGAGATTCGAGAAATTTGGTTAAATGAACCTCTTGAAATTGATCGCCGTATAAATCTATTAGCTTACTGCGCATGGAAACTTCGTCTATATCTTACATTCGATGAAACTGATACCGCTTACCAGCTTTTTAGAAAGCTAATTCAACTTATCCGCCATGATGATCCTTCTATAGATGAACTAGAGGCTATTGGTTTCCTAGATTCAGAGAGTTTTCCTCTTCCTATTATTCCTGGAGAGGATATAGAATTCCTTTATATTGTTGCTGAAGCCTGTCAACAGAGGAAGGGTACTGTTACCCTAAAAAGGCTTGCAGAGATGACTAAATATCCTATTAAGAATGTAATTTCTTATTTGAAAAAATTAGAGATTGTTTTTGGTTGTTTATTCGCATCTGAAGCACTAGGACTTTATGATGTCCGTGTAGAGATTGATTTACACTCAAATAAACAGTTATTACCACTTTTAGAAAAATTTAAACCTTTTGCGATTCGATGTGAAGCCCATTCTCCAAAACAGTTTTCAAAAACTGTTTCACTCTCAAATTTTACCCCAGAACGCTTGTCTGTGGAATTTTACTATCCTGTTAATCAACAAGATTCGTTATTCGCTTGGGCAAAAAGAAATAATCTCAAATTGCATATTAGATTCGAGCAACATATCTATCAGAATTTTAATGTGTACTATAGGGATGCATGGCATGCGAAGAAGCTAACCCGAATTAAAACTGATGCATTTCAAACCACAATAGAGAATAGAAAAGAGAGAATTGAGTTATCCAAGGCACATCTACAAATCATTGAATTGTATTTAAAACAAGCTGTATTTTCTACGGGAAAAGAACAGGGAACGATTGATGGACTGCTTCCCTTTTCAAACTTGGGAGAACATCTTGGATTGAGAGAGGATTGGGCACGGCATACAGCGGCTAATCTCTTTAACCAGGGAATATTAGTCCGTTATTCCCTTAGTCTTCTCGTTGGATTTTGGCCTGAAATAATATTGGAAGGCAATGAATTATCTCTTCATGAAAAAGCTCAGCAATATCTTTATGCAAGACGTGAGAAGCTGCAACTGTTTGATGATGAAACAGGCTCGAAAACAAGGTTATATAGGCTATATGTCCCTGAGATATCCAAACAGATAATGCAGCAAAGTGGATTCAGAATAATTAAACGTCTTTATTATGCTCCACCACCTCTGATTCAATCAACTAGTTATAATTTTGAGGAATTTAGCTGGAATGCCCCACATTTACCAGAAATTAACGAGAATTTTTGAACTGTCCCTCTCCCATCTTCCTTACACTCCGTATTTCTATTTTTCAAGACTGAAAATGATGCCCTGAGATTAAAAGCGATTATAGTACGTGGATGAAGAAAATTTAGAGATTAAATAAAAAAAAGATGTAAGTTGGAGTTATCTAATTATGTTTTATTGGGGAGGGGCTCCGCCATTTCCACCAGGAGGGGGCAATTTAGTTAGCGACAAATTCTTACACCATATATTCGTGTAAGACATCCTATATAAGCATCCCAAGAAGTTTTAAATTATAAGAACTAGTCAAAGTTCTAATACTAAGTTAATAAGAATATAAAACTGTATTAAGGCCAGTTTCTATGTTATATATTCCAATGTAGAGTCATTAGAGGATTTATAGTCGGAACTAACTAGTTCCGACATAGATTTGTTAATATGTGGCAAATGCGGCAAATTCTTGATCTAGAATTAAGTGATTATTCTCTCTTTTAAATTACTAAATCTATAGAGGTACCCGTTAGAGAGAGTGAACTGAATCTAAAACATTGCTAAAAGATTCTGAAAATTACCAATAATTCATGAAAATTCTAATTTAATCTCTTCTTATGGTTTGACGCTACCAAAAATTTTAAAAACAAAAAAAAGGAAGAAATGAGAGCTTTTACTCCTCTATTGGGGAGGTGTTCCACCAGAACCTGGACCGCCTGGAGGTAATTTTTCAAGTGTCAAATTCTACACCATAAACCTGTACTAAAATTAATTATTAAGCATCCAATGAGTAACTAATTCATTAAAATGAAAAAAACCTATTAATTAGTAATTAAATCTATAAAAGCTCATCAAACGTACTAAAAAATATAGAGTCAATATAAAGCCAATTTTGAGATTAATAGTCGAAAGTAGCAATTCTATCAGGACATTCGTACATGGTTGGTTGAGGAATACTAAAAACCTAAGCGGACCCGGGGGGATTTGAACCCCCGATCACTGCAAATTACGATTTTTCTACAGCTTTCCCCTTTTCTTATCGAATATCCGGAGGCTGTCGCGCCATCCATACTACGCTACGGGTCCTTAGTGGCGGACCCGGGGGGATTTGAACCCCCGGTTTCCGTAAAACAGGTATATACTTGTTTTCTACGGCTTAGGAGGCCGTCGCGCTATCCATACTACGCCACGGGTCCACCTTAGACACTAATCGGATTGGGTTACATTAATTGATGCTGCTGCCTTATTTCAATAGGTCTGTCAATGGGTTTCAGTAGGTCTATCAATAACTTCAAAATTATTCAGTAGGTCTATCAATAACTTCAAAATTATTCAGTAGGTCTGTCAATAAATCGAATGCACCTTTCTTTATTACTTCTAAATTTACCCATTTTAGCTATTTTTTTAAATCTTTCTACATCGTATTGTCAACGCATATTTCCTTGGAATCCAAGATTTATTTCAAACTTAAATTGCTCTTGTCATGTTTTAGCACTTTTTTCACGTCTTTAAGAGTTGATATTTAGTTATTATAAACCGCACCTTCTTCTTGAGAAAATTATTTTTTATTTCGGTTTATATCTCATTTCACTAAGTGTCTCGATAAATAAACCTCATAATTTTGTAATTCCAAACAGTTTCCACCGATTTTATAGATAGTTTTGTGGTATTTTTTTATTTTTTTATCCGAACTGAGTGAAGGACGTTTATATTCAATAGATATTTCATATAAAGTCTTTATTGCTAATTTTAATTTCTTTTTAACGATGTAGATAAATTTCTTGCTAAATACTTTATCTGTTTTGTTACTCCTT
>JAEOTF010000330.1 GCA_016840025.1 Candidatus Hodarchaeota archaeon | reverse complement strand
TGTTCTTTATTAATAAAATAAAGAAAAAAAAGAATTATATCTGGGATTACATCCTGAACTACTTGATAATACTTCTGAAGAAGATAGAAAATCCATTTTAAAAGCTCAAAATGAAATTAGATCAATGCTAGAAGATTTTAAAGGTAGTTTACCAGATGAATGCCCACCAATTATCAGATCAATGAAGGAGAAGGATCTTGAAAGAATTATAGAAATAGATTCCCTCGCTGAAAAAACAAATTAGTGGCCTACTAAACCTCCTTCAATAACAAAGAATGCATGAAGCTTTATATTGCTTCTTTTTTTCTTTTATATTAGCTTTTTAGCAATATGCGCAGGTGGTTGAGTGAAAGAGATGGATATACTAGGTTTTTGTTATGTATTTCCCGAGGTATATCATAGGAAGAGAATGCAAAAAATAATTAGACAAATGAGCTATTCTCAGAAAGGGCTTTTTTTCTTAGAAGCCCTTTTACTTCTTCTTTCTTGGATGTAAAAGGGATATTAGTCGAGAAATGGTTTTAGTCGGGACGATTAGAAGAAAAAGGAAGTAGAATTGAATCTATAAAAACTCATCACGAAAGATATCAGAAAGAGAGATCGATCAGTCCTTGTAATAGGAAAATATTCTAGAGAAAAGTTTAATATAGACGTAGGGGGATCAAGTTGTTAGCAATTGTCACAACTATCAAAGTTCTAGGATTGAGAAGTATGAAAAAATATTGCATCTTTATTCTTTTAAATCTCTTCATCACTTCCTATACACTCCCTGCTATTGCTGCTTTGCTTCCAGTTAGTAACGGCGATTTTGAGGGGGGTTGGTCGGGAGATGCGCCTGTGGATTGGGAGACCAATCCGGCAGAGGCTACTATTGAGGAAGAGACAAATCCTTCCTATGTACATGGTGGCAGCAGCTCGGTGAAGATAAACACAACTGTTCATTCTTCCTTTAACTTATGGCAAACAATGGACGCGTTGCTTCCCGTTGTGCCTAGTAGTGAATATACCATCAGGGCTTGGTTTCTTGAAAATGATTTTAGTGGTGCGCCTGGTTGGGTGGGGATCTCTTATTATCAATACAACGCCGATAAAAATCTGGTAGGTGGTATGAGCTCCTCGTCAGGTACGGCAAATAATCCCTCATTTGTTCAAGAAAGTCTTACATTTACGACAGATTCTCAAGCTGCTTACATCAAGATTATTATTAGAGATTTATATGCATTTAGTGAAGTCATTTATTATGTAGATGATGTGACTCTCGAAGGAGAGGTGGTTTCAGAATTTAGAGATATTTCCATTGCACTAATAATAATATTATCAGGAATAGTAGTAGCCCCCGCGTTGATCTTAAAGAAAAAAAACCACAAAAAAGCATAAGTAGAAATCATTTTCATTAGGAAAGTTCACTCACAAGGAGTAGATATGAAAGAAGCGGAGAATGAGAAATAGAAAGCTTACGATTGTGTGCCAGTGAGTTTCGCAGAAGCGAGAAAGCAACAAGAAACAAGAGATATACTATTTGTTTCTTTTATTTGAAAAATGACATTTCTAAAAGTCCTGAGCCTATACGGGAGAATTTTACTACTTTGTCTTTTTCTTTACTCAATCTATAACTTTTTTATTTGTTCGTTGTGATTGTTGCCCTTTGCTTATTTGTTCTTTTTTCTCATGTGATTTTGCTGAACGTCCAGAATTGACGTTGGTGTTTCATTCTATATCAATATATCCACTTTTATAATGCGATTTACAAGCATCTCTTAGAGCGAGAAAACCAGTCAATCTAGTTGAGCCGATGTTCGCGCCACTCCGTTGAGTTGCCGTTGGTGGGATCCTCAGTTTTCCGTGGGTTCTGCCCGTTTACCCCCTTGTCTCCTCTCTCCTCTTTCCTCTTTTCCAGCGTTACCCCTGAGAACGCCTCTCCTGTCGTCTTGCCCATTTTCTCATACCACTCTTGTAAAATGTGTGTTCCTAGCGGGGCATTTTTCACTTTTCCGATTCTTCAACAACAAAAAGTCTATGAATCTACATTTCACCTTTTTACTTCTTTTTTTCTTTTATATTAGCTTTTTAGCAATATGCGCTGGTGGTTGAGTGAAAGGGATGGATATAACAGATTTTTGATGATATATTATTTGAGATATGTCACATATTATGATAGAAAGTTTTAAAAGTTGCACAACTATTGCAATTAACATAAACAATTCAAAAATAAAAAGGTCAAAAAATGGAAGGTACAGTTAAGAAATATACTCTCAGGGTACTTCTTCTTGGAGATGAGGGGGTAGGCAAGACAAGCCTTTTAAGACGTTATTTAGACAATCCGCATTCATTATCCTATATAGAGACAGTTGGTGCGAAGTTCGCGACAAAAAAAGTTTTTATCGATGATTTCTGTGTCATTTTTAACATCTGGGAACTTACGGGTCAAATTAGTTTTAAAGAATTGCATAAAATATTTCTTCAAGCTACTAATGGTGTTTTACTCGTCTATTCCCTTATTGACCTACAATCACTGATCAATTTACGGCATTGGTTAGTAGAACTCGTAACTAGTAGTGCAGATAGGGACATTCCAGTAATAATCATTGGGAATAAAGCTGATCTTGAACCGAAAGTAAAGCAAGAAGAAATAACAAAATTTGCGTTAAGACTATCTCCTCACATACCTCATTTTTATACAAGTGCTCTGACTGGAGAAAATGTAGAGCATGTGTTTGAATCCATCGCTCTGAAAATTTTAGCTCCAGTTCTTCAAACAGATTCAATGATGAAGGAGTTCTCTCAGAAAACCAGCAGGGAGAAAATTGGCACATAGAGAGGGGGAAAGAGATTGCTGCTAAATTGTGTTCTGAGGATGGTCGGGATGTATAATGAATGATTAATGTTTGGTTAATACTAGATAAATAACTCCTCTATTTTCTTTTTTTCTATGAATAACGAGCCCGTTTTCAGCTGATATACCTTCAACTTCTGAGAGATTTATCCCTATTTTTGAAAGCTGTGGTACTAAATCTAATAACAGATCTATGAATGCAAACCTTGCATCTAGTTCTCTTTCTATCTCTTTAGTATCTACTATCAAACCAATCCCGTTTGTTTTCAAAACTCGCCCCATTTCAGGGATAATCCATTCTGTATCGTTCATGTAAAGCGTAAATATACAGATTGCTAATTCCACAGAGCTATCTGGAAGAGTTGTTTTCCCTTGCTCAACTTCAAGAACTGTTGCATTTTTCAGATTATTATCTTTTATTCTTCCTTTATATAAATCAGTGTAGTCTTTTCTTGTACTTGTTAGAAATACATGACCTTTCGAACCTACTTGTTCATGTATCTCAATAATAGGTACAAATTGTCTCCCCGTTCGTCGAATTGAAAAATCAGCAAAAGTTATGCCTGGTCTTATTTCTATCAATTCATATATATCCTTTGTCACAAAAGAAACTTTCTCCGCCTGCATTTCAGAGAACAAACTCAAGAAATCCATTAGGTAGTATGTAACAAGCTGTCTACCCAATTCTGTTGTCAAGAAAAACCTTCTATTAGCCCCTTTTTTTATTTCTTCTCGCGAAATGATTAACCCTTTTTCTTCTAATTTACCAAGCGCTGGATACAGTTGACCTGGACCAATGGGATAACCATTCAATTTAAGATTCTTAAGTAACTCCAAACCATACATTTCAGTCTTCCAAACTAATGTAAGAATAGACAATTGAAGAAAACCAAGCCGTCTCCAAGAAGAAGGGTCTATGGACATATGCTTCACCTGACATATATCAGATGATTATACATATTATATTTATATAATTGTCGCAACATGGCATACTTGCATATATTATGCAATAACTGCAAAACTCATAAAAAGGAAAGAAATGCAATGGGCGATGTTGTCGCTAAAGAAATGGTAATTGAAGACATTGATGAGGCTAAAAAACCCAAAAAAGGGCGAGCAGTAGTTATTCTCTCCAATCTTCATCGAGAATTTAAAATGGGGGATCACACTGTAAATGCCCTACGTGGTATATCGATGGAAGTACATGAGGGTGAATTTATTGTAGTTCTTGGACCTAGTGGTTCAGGTAAAACAACCTTATTGAATCAAATTGGTGGCATAGATTCACCTACAAAGGGCACTGTAAAGATACGTGGTGAAGAAATCACACAATGGGGAAGAACCAAACTCTCAGAGTATCGCCGTAATAAAGTAGGTTGGATTTTTCAGTTTTTCAACCTTATTCCTTCATTAAGGGCATGGGAAAATGTAGCCCTCGCTCTAGAATTCAAAGGAGATCGTAAGGCGATTCGAGAACGTGCCTGTGACATGCTAAATGCCGTTGGGCTCGGTGATAAAATCGATCGTTTCCCAAGCCAACTCTCTGGAGGAGAACAACAACGAGTTGCAATTGCTCGCGCTCTTGTGAAGAATCCAGATCTTGTTGTGGCAGATGAACCTACTGGCAATTTAGATTTTGTTACAGGGCAGAAGATTGCGGATTTAATGAAGGAACTTAACGAAAAATTTGGTGGAACATATATTGTTGTTTCCCATGATCTCAGTATTACGGAAAAAGCAGATCGCGTATTTCATCTTCGTGACGGTCAAATCGTTTCAGTTGAGGAACATCCACGTTCTCGTGGGATGAAGAAGGTGAATAATGATTGAAAATCCTCACTAAAAAGATCTTTCGGGAAATCCGATTTAATAAATTTCGTTCCGCCATCATTATTTTAACTGTCGCTATTGCAATCATGACTGGTATAGGATTCATTAGTATTAGAAAAGCCTACATGGCTACAGTCGCTGCTCATCATGAAAATCTCAATAACGCCGACCTTCGTGTGAGATTAAACAATTACACATCTCTCGACATAGCTGCTTTGGAAAACAATCCAACAATAAAAGAAGCAGGCATTACTGATTTGGAAGGGCGCATCTTTGACTATTCCACTATAGAATTCAAAAATGAAAGTTATAATACGTATTTAATTGGATTAGACCTTGAAGACAATACAATAAATAAATTAGAGATTGAAAAAAGTACTAAAGAGTTAGAAGAAGGAGGAACTCAAGGTCTTAAAGAGAACCAGGTCTTAGTAGAACGTCACTTTAGCAAGGGTCTCTTTGGTCTGAGTGCAGGTGCAAAATTAGAAGACATACTTGCAATTCAACTTTCGGAGAACGAAAGTACTGATGTTGAGATAGCAGGTTTTGTAATTGACTCAGACTATCTTTATCCAGTGGATGAGCAAACAAATTATGCTTCATTTGGTGAATTATGTATTATCTATATGCCTATTGGGCGATTTCGAGATCTTCTTCAAGTGGAAGGCTATAACGAAGTATTAGTTAAAACATCAGAACGCTCTCATGATGCAAGCCAAGTTGCGGATCAAGCGTTTAGTCATCTTCTCGGCGCTGATAAAATAAAAACAGTAATCTATTGGGATGAGGCACCAGACCTAGAATTCTTCAAACTCGATAACCCCCATGACAAATTTGGAGTTGTTTTCGGTTTATTTAGTTTGTTAGCAGGAGCAACAGCGATCTATAATTCTTTGAGTAAACTAGTACTTGCCCATCGCACCCATATAGGACTTTATGGAGCATTAGGTGCCAGAAAACGGGATGTTCTGTGGCACTACATTGGCTTTGGTGTAGTTTTAGGATTAATTGGTATAACTATTGGTTTACTCGGGGCGACAGGACTTAGTATGGCTGCAGTAGAGGTAAGAGCAGATTGGCACGGATTTACAGAAACACGACCTGGCTTCGATGCCGTGGTATGGTTGGGTGGTATCTCTCTGACTTTAGCTGTAATAATTTTCTTTTCTTTTTTAGCTGCCTTGCCTATTCTTCAGTTAACACCTCGGGAAGCTATGGTAGCTCCTTATTCTAAGGGTGAAGCTGGAAAAGAACCACTATTAGAAAGCATTTTTCTGCCATTAGGTCTTTTTAGAAAACTAGTTACTAAAATACCACTTAGAACAGTTTTTATGAATAAAAAACGATCCTTATCGACTGTAGTTGCGGTAGCGACTTCAATGATGATTTTAATTTCCTCTGGAAGTCTTTTCTATGATGTTCTCTATTCAATGGATCAAAATTATGACGACTTTGAGAAATATGATGTGAATGTAGTTCTTCGCCAACCGATATCAGAAAAAGCCATTAAAGATTGGGTTGACCAAAATACAACAGGAATAAGTGTAGTAGAAGGTTACATATACACTGAAGTCTTTATATCCGATTCTAAGCTTGATCCACAGCGTGTGTCTCTCAAGGCTTTTCATAAAAACTCTACCTTACGAGAGTACAACGTAATAAAAGGAAAAGGATCTCTTGAGACCCTTAGCAAAGATCAAATCTTAATAGGTAGTATTCTTGCGAGAGATAATGGTATCAGCATTGGAGACCACTTAAACATAGCATTTGACCAGAATAACACTTTTAATGTAGAAGTAGTAGGAATTACTGGTGAATTGTTTGATGACGCAGTCCTGTGGAGTATTGAAGCACTACAGGATCAGAGCACTAATGTTCAAGGCATTAATGTATTCGAAAATGTTAATGCTTTTGTGTTTAATTTTGTAAACGGTTTATCTGACAATGAAAAAAGCCAGCTCAAGTATAAAGTAGAGGATAAGTATTCTACCTATGCATATTCCGAAGTTGATGAAACATTTGAGACCTTGAAGACTTTATTGGAAATGGTTACTGGATTACTCATTCTTATTGCACTTTTAGGAGTGGGTATTCTGGTGCTATTCAGTTTTTCAAGTATGAGCTTGGCAATGATGGATCGTGAGATGGAGTTCCTAGCCCTTCAAGCTATGGGATCAAAGCGCCGTACAATTTTGAAAATCATCTTTCTAGAGAACGTGATGTATGGATTGTTCGGTCTTGTCATTGGTGTTCCCTTAAGTTTCGCAATACTGCGACCAACCTACGATTATCTCATACAGGATATGTACGTCCCTGTTATAGTTCCCTTAGCATTATGGGTAATAGTTATAGTCACAATTATCCTCTGTGTCTTCTTTGCTACTAGTCTCTTAGCATGGAGGACATGGCGTAGCTCTCTGCCTGATATGCTCCGCAACAGAATGGTCTCTTAAATTTCCATCCCCATTTCTTTTTTTTCATCTTCAAGATTAATAATGACGCGAGTTCTGGTACAATGAGAAATCCCGAATGATAGTTCAAATAGGCTATAACCTACTTCGGGACTCATAATGTAATATAGATCCTTTCGGGAGTGATAGTTTTCCTTACTCCAGTTGATGCTACTGTTTCCTTACTCCATAGGGCTGTTTCGTTTTTAAGTGATTTTATAAGCTTGAACGCGATATTCAGTACGCCATTAATGTCAGCTTGAAGATGGGCGCCACAGTCTTGACAGATCACAAATGCTTGGAAAGGACGAGTTATATTACGCGACCCACACTTCGAACAGGTCTGACTTGTCCAGCCTTCCTGGAGTGTATGGAAGTGGCTCACAGGTAAGCCGCTCAGTTCGAGTTTATACTGAAGAAAGGTCGTAATCCGATGAAATGCCCACCGATGGAGTTCCCGTCGCTATTTTCGAGATTTCCCATCACTTCTTCGCCTAGACGTGCGAATGCCTTTTAATTTTCCGAGAACAACATGAACTCGATACCTGTGTTGCAGAACTTCCACCCAGTCGCAGATTTGCGAAGTGAAGGCGTGGTCATATTGAATGGCTAACTCCTTTCGTTTATGAGAGAGGTTCTTTGGTTTACGGGTGAGATTCTTCGTGTTCTTCTTGGTTCGGCGATAATACGCCTACTGGCGTTGGAGTGACGCAATTTGATTGTCTAATGCATTGATTTTCGTTTTCTTTTCCTGCCAGCCACAAATACTCTTGTTCATGGTCAATAATCTGAAGATAGTGCTTAATAACAGTACTATCCCATCCTGTCAGTTTCTCCAGTTGGTGGCGTTTTTTTGGACTTAATTAATCCATCATTACGGGAATCCGCACTATCAGAAACATAGGATTGTCACCTTCTCGATTTTAACGAGAGACTCCCTGATTCTTTCTCTTCGCTTCTTCTATCTTATTAGAAGATATTCCTTATTTAAACCTATAAAATACCACCCCTCTCAATTTTTCCTGATTTATACACATTTAGTTAAGCATTTAATCAGCAGTTGACACACTGTCAGTCAATTTTTCCTGATTTATTTTCTTTAATAGCCAGATCATTCCTACAAGTGATCCTATAATCAGTATGAGTCCCATTCCTCCCAAAATTGCTACTTCCAAACCACTAAAACTACTGGCAATATCAGAAAGGGGATCATAATAGTTGAGAATTGTAGTTATAATTGACATACCTATGCTGAAAATTGCTAAAGCAAGCGTCATAACCTGATTATGTTTTAACAAGAATTTTTGGACATTTTGATAATTTTTAGTTCGGATAACGGGTATAGCAATCTTCTTAGTAGGTGTCTGGAAGTCTGGTTTAGTACTTTCCGCATTGAAATAACATTCAATTGAATAAGTTAATACGAGATTTTCTTCTGTTTGTAAGTGGTTTCCTAGATCCATAACCATAATGTCTGTTAACCACGCAGTATTTGGATCTTTGTTGTATTGTTTCCGCTCTTCTTCGGTATTTGGATAGAAGATATGATCGATCTCCATTTCTTGATGCCATCGGGTTTCGATTTTGACTTTCATACGACTGATGGGCGGATGAGATTGTTTTTCAGTAGGATAACTCTTAAACTGTCCATTAACCCACACCAAATTATTTAACCGAATCTTCAAGAATTTTTCGCCGTGTACCATCTGAAGCGGAAGTTCAATAAACCATTTCGGTTGTAAAGCCCGTTGTTCATCACGTAAACCTTTATAGTCAGATTCCAGATCATTATCTAGGTCATTTGAACCAATGAAGTAATTTGCAAGGGTTTCAGATGTAATACTATGTTTTACTGATTCTAATATCTTTTCACTATACCAATGATCTGTATCAGGATTTTCCCACCATTTTACAACGGCTTCATGAAAAATACGCCAGAATTTGCCCTCTATCGGACGTTCACTTTCAATCCATTCCTGATAGAATAAAATGAGAGTTGCACAACCGTCTGTATCACTTAAAGCTTTACTTATCACTTGGTCAGGATTGAGATCATAAAGATCTTTCAGCACCTCTAGATTAGAGATCGTGAAATCTTTCAATAGTGAGAGATTCACAGTAGAAAACCGATTACCTGAAAGATAGAGCCTTACAAGGCTAGAACATTCCTTTAACGGCGATAAATTCACATCATCTAAATGATTATCGCGTAAATCAAGGGTTGTAAGGTTAGGGCATTGTTGCAACGGCGTTAAGTCTATTTTAGATAATTGATTGCCTGCTAAGGCCACTCTTTGAATTTTAGGGCAAGATGTCAGAGGTGAAAGTCCAACTTCAATTAATTGGTTACCAGCTAAATCGAGGGTAGTGAACTGGAAACATTGTTGGAGCGGGGATAAATCCACAGTAGCTAAGCGGTTACTATATAGATAGAGCCATATTAAGTATTTACACTTATGTAATGGAGATAAATCTATTTTAGTTAATTTGTTCTTCTGTAAAAAGAGTGTTATGAGATATTTACATTGTTGTAGAGGGGATAAATCCACATTAGTCAGCTTATTATCCGCTAGATCAAGAAGTTCGAGGGTGGTATTCTTTTCTAGCGGGGCCAAATCCACGGCAGTTAATCGATTGTTACTTAAAGCAATCCGCGTGAGGTTTGAGCAATGTTCTAGCGGGGCCAAATCTATAGTAGTGAGTTGATTGCTCGTTAAATTGAGAACTTCGAGGGTGTAACAATATTGTAGGGAAGTAAGATCAACGGTAGTGAGTTGATTATTCGTTAAATCGATCGTTATGAGATGTGTACACTGCTGTAAAGGTGAAAGGTCTACTTCAATAAGTTGTTTCTCAGTTAAATTAAGAGCAGTGGTATCAGTACGGATTTCTTTATAGAATCTCTCCCCGTTGCTTAATATTCCTTTGATAGTAATGTTTGGAGCACTCATGACCTTAATTCTCCCATGATATATTTATTAATTCTTGATGGTCGAATGTGAAGGATAACGCTCTTATAAATCCATCAGGCTATATAAACACAGATCTACTTTAAAATTTATCAAGCTGTCGCCAGAAGCTCTTTTCTGGAGGTAATGAGAAATGGGGATTAATGGTGTTACGAATATAGGTAATGATAAGATCTAGTAAATCCTTATTGATATCTTCTCGTAAGACCTTGAATGTGTTCTCCGAGACATCTTCACAGTTATATAGGTCAAAAATAGTCGTTACTCGGGTAATAAAGGAGTTTATTCGAGTATCTATAAAATAAGCTTTACTCTTTTCATCTTCACAACTTTTCATGTCCTTAACTAACTTATTAACAAATTTATTAGCAGGTCCTTGGAACTCGTCGGGATTTTTAACATCAAGAATCCTATAACCCTTTTTGGTATAACTTTCTGTCAATCTTTTTGGAATACAAATAAGATCAGCACTTTCATTCTTGGAGTTCGTCCAATCAACTTTTTCCAACTTTCGATGAGGTGTAAAACGCTCTAAAGTTGAAAAGATCATAGGACCCTCTATTTCATCTGCAATAATAGCAATTTTCTCCCCTGCTATGGCAGAAGTAATGACATTACTAGCAAATTTGCCTAATAAATTAAAGAAAAAATTAAATTCTGGTAGTGGCTTAGTTTCTGACGGAATGACCGCCATAATCAATTTTGCATCTTCAATTTGAGTTAATTTTTCATTGAATTCCTTATAGGAAATCAGATACGCTTTAATTTGGTCTATTAATGGAGGGTCATGTTGATAGAGATTCTTAATTTCTGGTATTATGCGCTTTGCTTGTGCTGCAATATCTGGAGCGGCCTGATAAAATTGAAACTGGTTCGCCATTGTGCCAACCAGCGAAAGTGAAGCCATACATGCGCCACCACGTAACTGAGAGTCATATATTAGGAAAGACGTATTGAAGGCGAGCATTTGTTCTTCTAATAAAGGAACTATTGAGATAGTAAAGTCGGTCTTTGGATCTTTTCGAAAATCCTCGAAATACCATGTACCCATATTTACTTTAACTGCAATTTTATTAGCTAATTTTGAGGTAATTCCTGCGCAGGATACTACAACTGGTCCTTTCTCCTCATCAAAAACAGAAAAGCACACACCTAAAGCCATAGAAGATACCTCTTAGGATTCCCTTTAATCTTTAATATCTCCTATTAATGATAATCCTAAATTTGCTATTAAACAAATGTTTTATCCAATAAATTGTTAATTCCGAATTATGATCCCTATTGATCCTAAGTACAAAAAACAAATTATAACTCGCCAAAAACAACTTTCTGAGATCCTTGGGGTTTCAGGGCATGAAGAAAAAGTGGTAGATTTTTTAATTAATGAAATTGAATCTTACGTGGATAAATATTGGGTTGATGTGACTGGAAACCTTCTGGCAGTAATTCAAGGTCCTTCCGACGCGCCTGCAATCCTATTAGATGCTCACACCGATGAAATTGGCTTTATTGTTACTCATGTCACTAACAATGGCTTTGTGTATTTCGTTCCTATCGGTGGTTGGGATGAAAGACTCCTTCTCGGACAAAATGTCATAATCGAACCTAAAAACGAGCGTATACACGGTATAATTGGTGCTCTCCCCCCGCATATTCTTTCTAAGGAAACACGGAAGAAATTGGTCAAATTGGAATCTCTTTGGATGGATTTCGGGTTTCTCTCCCAAAAAGAGGCATTTGAAGCGGGTGTGAAAGTAGGTACTATTGCTACATTGAGTTCTGGATTTCATGAATTACCTGGAGGACGTATAATGGGCAAGGCCTTTGATGATCGTTCTGGCTGTAATATTCTCGTTCAAACCGCGCTCAACTTGCAAGGGAAAGATTTGCCTTATACATTTTGCTTTGCTTGGTCATCTCAGGAAGAAATCGGTTTAAGAGGAGCCACGACTGCAAGTTATACCCTCTCTGAACAATATGACATTCAAATGGCGATTGCTACCGAAAACACAACTTCAGGTGACGTCCCTGGCGTTCCACCCCAGAAATGCCCTGCAAAAATGGGTAAGGGTCCAGCTATTACTATTGCAGATAGAAATATGATTGCCTCCAGGAAAGTTGTCGATAGGCTAGTGACTGTTGCGGAATCAAATAACATCCCTTATCAATTCAAAATTCCTTCTTCTGGAGGAACTGACGCAGGTAGAATTCACTTGGCACGTTCTGGAATTCCTTCCTCTGTTGTTAGTGTTCCTGGTCGTTACATCCACTCACAAAGCACTATTATTGATATACGAGATCTAATCGCTGCTGTAGATCTTGTAACTGCCTTTTGCCTCTATTCTGCCTAATTGCTTATTACCAATCTTGGAGAAGTGAAAAAAAGATAATTAACGGCGATTTTAACTTGCTTTATATGCAGCAACAGTCTCAATAAATCGTCTAAGTATCAAGGATTCATGCTCCAGTTCAGGATGAAAAATCGTGGCAAATTGATTTTCTTTTAGGACGGCCACGATTTCTTGGTCTAATTTGGCTATAGCATTAATATCTGATCCTACAGACAGAATCCGTGGTGCTCTGATAAATATTCCTGTTTCCTTCTCCTCAGGTTTATCTGGGTACTCAATTCTTGCTTCAAAGGAAAGATTTTGCCGACCATAGGAGTTTCGTTCGATATTTATATCTAATGTTCCGATATGTGGCTGTTTTATCTCACCTAAGTTTACATCGCGGATTTTTTTTGCTAAAAGAATTGCTCCTGCACATACCCCAAGAACCGGCATGCCTTGGGTAATTTTCTTCTTTATCGCGTCTAATAAGGTCTCTTTTCCTTCAGTATGTGCAATTGTTTTGGTCAGTAATCGCCCAATGACTGTGCTTTCTCCACCAGGGATCACTAAACCATCAATTTCCTTCAGGTCATCATGATTTGTAACTATCTGAACTGCGATGTCCTCATCAGCAATTTCCACGTTTCGCTCGAATCCTTCGGAGAATTCCAGATAATCTCCTTGAAGTGCGAGAATTCCAATAGTGATCATTTTTATACCTCCGCGCCTCTATCCTGCATACGCAGTTCGAGTTTCGTTATTCCTTCCATTGATTTTGTTTCTATGATCTGTTTCTGGGCTTCTAAGACAATTTCAGGATCATCCCAATGCGCCGTAGCTAGTACAATAGCACTTGCCCGTTCAAGCGGATCATCACTACGAAATACCCCGGAACCTACAAAAATCCCGTCACATCCAAGCCGCATCATTTCAGCAGCGTCAGCAGGGGTGACAATACCACCTGCAGCAAAGTTAATTACTGGAAGTCGCCCTAATTCAGCGGTCTCCAGCACACTGTCGAACGATACTCGCATAGTACGCGCCATCGCCATCAGTTCTTCCCATTCACCCTCTTCTTCCAAGTTAATAATAGTCTGGAGTTGGGATTTAACAACCTTGAAATGTTTGATGGCTTCTGACACGTTACCCGTACCCGGTTCACCCTTCGTCCTTAACATAGCGGCTCCTTCCTCGATACGACGAAGGGCAGATCCTAGATCTAACGCTCCACAGACGAAGGGAGTAGTAAACTCCCATTTCCAAATATGACGTGTCTCGTCAGCAGGGGTAAGGACTTCAGACTCATCAATCATATCAGCCCCAGTAGCTTCGAGAACCTGCGCTTCCGCAGTATGACCAATGCGGCATTTAGCCATCACAGGAATAGATGTATGATCGAGAACATCTTTAATGATTTCAATAGATGCGGGTCTTGCGACACCACCAGCGCGTCTGACGTCAATAGGGAGCTTATCGAGCACCATGACCGCAACTGCACCTGCATCTTCTGCTATTTGTGCTTGTTGGACTGTTGTCACATCCATGATGACTCCCCCCCGTGTCATCGAAGCAAATCCTCTTTTCAGGCGATTAGTACCTCGGATTCTTTTACTATACCCGGGAACAGTCCGCTCTCCGCGGGATCGATAGACAAATGTCATTTCAAAACCTTCATATTATTGAATTTAATTTGTAATGAATATCCTTCAACTACCTTTTTAATAAAGCTATTGCATGCAATAAGAACAGTTCTAATAACTGAATACTGTTCAATCTTCACTGTTAGCTCTTAAAAGAACAAGAAGATTGTTCAGAACTAAAATGTTGTTCATTTTTCCATAATTGACTTATATAAATGACTACAATTTTATTCAGAAGAATACTTTATTTGCAGAGTCTAGTGCTATACAGTATGCTTTAAACATAACCAAATGTGGCTAAACATATCTAAATGTTCTTCTGCCCAAGTCAGTGCGATATTAGGTTAGAATGATTTTAATAGATGAGAAAACTCAATACAGAATACATAGCTCTAGTTATTTTACTCTCAACCTCCCTAAGGAAGGTGTAGAAATCAGGATTTGTTGGTGGATCAACCATCGCTTGTAAAACTTCGGAATGAACTTCGGTTGGACCAGGAGTGTAAATCTGTTTTTTCATAGTTTTTTCTCGCATTTAATTAAATGAGTTGATCATGTAAGTGCAGCAGAATGGTGTTCCATGTCTTTAAAATAAACTAAATGTGGTAGACACCCCATATCCTTTTCATTACAGTTGATAAGGCAATCACGGCATTTCTCCAATGATAAAGAGAATCCCATTTCAAGCAAATCTTTCGTGAATTCTTTATATTTTGATAAATCTGCTAGTCTTTCTTTTAATAAAGTATGTTGATATTTTTCTATAAAAGCTTCTGAGATTTTTCTTAAATGATAAAGGATTAGTTCTTCTCCCCCTTGTTCCTTGTGAGAAACTTCAAAAATCCCAATGAAGAGGAGCCCTTCAGATACCAATCCTGTCATTCTGTAGGAATGAAATCCTAGATCGATCAGTCGCAGCTTATCCATAACTAACTCAGAAAGAATGTCTTTAATCGCCTGAAAATACCCCCCTAACAATTCCTTTTTCTCATCTACCTCCGCAAGTCTATTGTTAAAGGTTTGACAGGCGAATACCGTTTCAAAATCAAAACTTTGAGAATAAACTGGAATTCCATCGGGTTTTATGATGATTAAATATCTAAGTTGAGGCTCCACTTGAAACAAGACCTTTTTTAGGTAATAATGATCTTTTCTTCATTAATTAATAAATTCCATATGACGTTAACTTCACTACATTTTCTTGTTTCTTCTTTTAATTAATGAATTCTACATTGCAAGGATTGTTATCCCTCTGTCAAAGGTTCTAAAGCTTTTTGAAAAACAGAATTATAAACAAAAAGCGAAGGACTTCCTCCTGAATGAAGAAAAACAACATTAGCGTCATTAGGGATGATCTCTCTTTTTATGAGGTCTATTAGTCCTACCATAGCTTTTCCATTGTAAACAGGATCCAAGAATATCCCCTCGAGTTTAGCTACTAATTTGACTGTTTCTATCATTTCTTTGCTAGCTATAGCATATCCTTCTCCAAAATATTCATCATAAACTTTAATCCACGATTTTTTAATAGATAAATCCAAGACATGTTCTTCTTCAAAATCCTTCAGAATCTGTTCAACCAATGCTTCTAATTCACCTTTAGGTTCTCCAGCATTGACACTTAAAATCTCTAATTCTGGATCATATAATGCCTTTCCGATAAGCATCCCTGCATGTGTCCCCGCACTCCCAGAGCCATGAACAAAGTAATCAAAGTCTATTCCCAATTCTTTGGATGCCTTAGCAATTTCTCGTACACAGTTTACATATCCAAGGGCTCCAATTTTAGTTGAACCACCCGTTGGAATAATATATGGTTTTTTTCCTTTAGTGATTAATTCTTGTTCAACCTTTCTCATAACAACTTTTCTATCAGAACCATCTTTTGCTCGATGAATTTTCACATCTAGAATATGTTGTAATAAAAGATTCCCTGTTATTATGTTTGGGTCAGGTCCTGAGAGGACTAATTCACAATTTAGACCTAGTTTTGCAGAACAGGCCGCTGTTTGAAGGCAATGATTAGATTGTAAGGCACCTTCTGAAATTATTGTGTCCGCCTCCCTTTCTAAGGCATCAGCAAGCAAAAATTCTATTTTACGGTTTTTGTTTCCCCCGAAAGCAATACCTGTCAAATCATCTCTTTTCACAAAAATTTTTGCTCCCCCGAGATGTGCAGTTAATCTATTCATAGGTACAATCGGTGTAGGTAATAAACAGAGTTTAATTCTTGGAATGGAGTCAAGATTAAATTTGATCATAGTTCGATTAATAGAATTATTCTTTATAAAAAGTCCGAAGAAAATTCATTTCTTAGGAGAAGACGATGATGCATATTGAAAAAATTGATGAGCATCTTATTTGGACGTCTCAAGGATACGGAAACAGCGCAGCGATTGATTTGGGTGGTAAAATTTTAGTAATAGATTCCATGCTAAATTTTGAGTATGCAAAAGAATGGAAAAAGCATATAGAAAAGAATTTTGATTCTAAATGCTCGGGATTAGTCCTAACACACCATCATGGTGATCATACTTTTGGAAACCAAATTTTTTCTGATCTTCCCATCATATCTAGCGTAGAAGTTAGAAAAATAATGATGGATTGGCAAGAACATGTCTGGACTCCAGAAAACCTCAAAGAATGGGAAGAAGCTTCCCCTGAGGGAAAAAAGTATGGAATACAAGGACTCCAAATTACTCTGCCAAATGTCTGTTTTGAAAAAAGCCTTTCTATTTATGCAGAAAGAACTGCTGAGATTATTCAAGCTGATGGTCATACGACAGGAAGTTCTTACCTGTGGGAGCCTGAAACTCGAACTATTATTGCTGGGGATTTAATATTTAACCAGCAATTTCCCTTTGGGGGAGATGAGACTTGTAATATAATCCAATGGCAACGCGCTATTGAGGATTTAATGTCACTTAAGCCCAGAACGGTTATTAGTGGGCATGGACCTACTGCAACAATCAAGAATCTTGAAGAGATCAATAATTTCTTGTTAAAAAGTATTAATTTCATAAAAAAAAGACTTGCTGATGGAATTTCTCCTGAAGAACTCAGTAAAGATCCCGATTTTCCAGATTATTATTCTGAAAATCTTGAAGAAAGGAAGGAAGTTACTATCGAAAGCTGGGGAGAATTCATGGAGCAATTTAGAAGTAGTGGTGAGTAATCATGGTTAAAGAAGTAGCGAATTCACGTGTGAATATAATTAATACGTCAATTGGCGTCCAAATCACGATTTTTGTTCTTATCTGGTCGTTAGCAGAAGAGACAGTGCTTACAAATATAGTTCTATTCGAACTAGGCGTCGCTTTTGTGACACTTTATTATTCCATGTCAGCATACGGCAATATCAATTATCAAAAGAAAGTGACTCCATGGTTTAATACAGCTACTTATCTCTATATGACGGGATATACTCTGATGTTCTGCTGTTTGATGATTTTAATATATGATAAAATCTCTATTTTTGTAGTTCCAATTATTGCCCTCATAAATCTCTTGGAGTTTAACCACAGTCGTATAAATATAATGTATTCTGAAAGAGAGCATATCTTGAGAAAACGATTAATGCGTAATGGCTACACATTGTTGGTGCAGGCAATTGGTGGGTGGTTCGTGATTCTACTTTATGAATTTGAGTTTATCAGCTAATAATCATCAATTAAAAGAGAAAAATAATGTGGAGAACTAACAAAGTTCACTTCTTTTCCGATTTCATATCTTAAAAAGGAACAGTATCGAGGCAACACTGATATTTAGCTATATTAATTCGTTTTACGGTATTTATTCTAAGAAAAACCTGTAAAACCACTATTTATTAGTTTTTCAACGTTATTTATATCAACCGTAAACTTTCCTAGTCTTAATAGTTTATCATCTGTATCTGCGAGCAGTTCAGTGAGCTTAATGGTAGTCTCTGTAAACTGGGTCTCTAAATCTCTTCTGTATAAAATGGATTGAATAGCATAAATTTTATCTTCTTTTTTCAAGATAATGTAAAAAAGATTGTTTGAGTGAATTTTCAAAAGATTACCAACTTTAGAAACGTTTTTGGCAAAACTGATAAGTGCAGTCAATAAACCCGCCGTTAAAACGGTTGAATTGTCCTTGGTTTCTGAATTCGTTTCAAAATCATATGCAAATAGGAGAATACCAGAATCTTGAATGATAAGGAAATGTTTCAACCCCATATCACTAGATAGAATAACTAATACGGGTACTATAATAAATAGCGTTAATGAAACAGCTCGAAGCGCAACGAATAGCTGTTCAACGGATAGCTGATTTTCATAATCCAATCCTTCAAAAAGCGAAAAAAACAGTAATAAAAATACCAAAACTTGAGTTATCCGCTTCAGTTTAGGATCTAATGGATTTTCTTCTTCTCTTTGATAATTCTGATATAAATAAGTGAATAAAAGTCCTAAAGCAGCAATTATTGGTAAAAGAAAGCCATAAAGTAAGCGAAAAGGATCTGATATAAACAAAAATCCTTCAAATAATTTAGTATCTTCTATTCCAATTATGACTTCATCGGAGAGTATGAGTAGAAAATATAGAGGAGTTAAAGCACAAAAACCCGCAGTGAGTTTTCCCCAAGGACGAGGAATAGTACCATTAAATTCTAGGGAGGCTGCAAGCAATACACAAGACGAACAAACAGCCAAAGCAAGTTCTAGGCGGTCAAAGTAAATAGCGGTCCCTGGAGTCTCCGAAATATCTGCAATATACTCAACGAGCCAATGAATCCCCCGAAGAAATGGAAATGCGGCCCACAAGACGGTATTAGGCGTTCCTCGTTTGTTTCCAAAATAAAAAATTCCAATGGTTGCTCCAACCATTAGAAAGGCCATTATCACCAAAATGTCGAATGAGGTCATTTCCATTCCAACTAAGTCATTGCTCTCTCTATCTTCATTTATGGTCTAAATAAAGCCGAAGGAGGTTAAAAGGAGGAACTCATCTTGAATAACTCCTATTCCTGGCGCATGATATTTATATTCCTTAACCCCTGGCTCTACAGGTGTTGTTTCTTCTATTTTCAAACAATACTCAAATGTCCCTGCAGGTGTTACTACCGTCACATCATTACTTAGGATTTCCGCACGATTCTATCAAACGATTCTATCACAGAAGATTTTGCATTTGCACTAATAGATCGCTATTCGCAGTCCGTTATTTTATTAATTCTACATTAAACCCCATATTCACCACCGTATAGTTTTTTATAATACTAGTTCCCTGTTTTCATCCTCCTTTAGCAATAATGTAAATGGATGAGACTAGGTAAGGGATTCAAATGAGAAAGTTAACACTTAACAACCGCTTCAAATTGCTCCTAACAGGGAGTCTGATAGTTGTTCTACTAATAAACGTCCTCGTTGCGCAAACTGCACAACAAAAGGCAGAGGTACTAGTAATAAACTCAACAAATATAAATAAAATGACAGAGAAATACGGGTCAGATGCGTCGCGCTCCCCCGATATTTCGAATGAGACAGTTACGGGAACCTTCATCTTCAAGTGGTCTGTGGGATTTGATTCTTGGGATCTTGCGTTCAATTCTACAGGCTATATCTATATCACGGATAATATGGGTCATCATGTGCAGATTTTTGCCCTTAATGGAACGTTTGTTGGAGAATGGGGTAGTTCAGGTTCTGGGGATGGGCAGTTTTCTTACCCTGCGGGGATTGCGATTAATTCGTCGGGGTATGTCTATGTTGTAGACTACGGGAATGATCGGGTGCAGGTTTTTGATTGCAATGGAAATTTTGTGAGTAAATGGGGGCAAACAGGTTCCGAAGATGGAAATTTTAGCATACCTCAGGGGATTGCCATAAATGCCTCAGGCTATGTCTACGTTGTTGATAGGTTGAATGATCGGGTGCAGGTTTTTGATTGCAATGGAAATTTTGTGAGCAAATGGGGGCAAACAGGTTCCGAAGATGGAAACTTTTCCACTCCAGTTGCGATTACTATTAATGGATCAGGCTATGTCTATACCACTGAGTGGGGGAATGATCGTATACAAGTTTTTGACTGTAATGGGAATTTTATCACCAAATGGGGAAGTCCTGGTTCTGATGACGGGCAATTTGATCGTTCTTACGGTATTGCAGTGGATACTTCAGGCTATGTTTATGCCACAGACTGTTATAACCATAGAGTACAGGTCTTTACTTCTACTGGTACATTTATGGGAAAGTGGGGAAGACTTGGTAATGCAGATGGAGAATTTAATTATCCAGTAGGCATTGCTATTAATAGCACGGGCTATATTTACGTTAGTGAAGATCCTGGTGCTAATCAAAGAGCACAGGTGTTTCTTCTCACTCCCGCTATTGAACTTAGCGCCACCGCAGGGAATAATCAAGTTAGTTTAACATGGATTGTGTCCAATCACTCCCGTCGTTCTGAAATTATTGGCTATCAAGCATATCGGAGTAGTAGCAGTGATGGCCCCTATACCGCTCTTGGTAATACCACGGTAACAGCCTTTTTAGATACAACTGCTACCAATGGGCAGACCTATTATTATGTGGTAAGAGGATTGTATAGTTACGGGGTAAGTGATTACTGGGCAGAGGTCTCTACGACCCCAAACTTTCCTCAACTGTCTGTGGGAGTTCAAAACCTCATTGCCGACAATCAAACGATCAATGTGACCTTTTTTGCCGAAGATCACGATGGAAGTGCCTTAGCGGATGTCTTATTAGAGATTTCTAATAGCACTGATGCTTGGGCAGAGAATACCGCGACTAACGGGCAATACAACCTTACTCTCGACTACACCCCGAATGAGTTCACCCTCGAAGTCAATGCTTCCAAGAGTGGTTATATACCCGACAACGAGACCTTTGTAATCTATATCGATCCCCCTGCTGTAGACTACACTCCACCTGTGGACGAATTAGATCCTTCTGCCCTTGCCACCTTCGGCATGTTCGCTTTGATCTTTGTCGCCCCGTGGATCGCATTGACAGGGAAGCAGTGGCAACAGCGCAGGAAAAAGAAAGTAAGATAATCTTAGCCGCTAATCCCCTGCTTTTCTCTTTTTTGTGATTCTTGTCTTAATAAGCGCTTTCACTATGTTTACTCAAAAAGCCTCTCATTATAAGTAAAAAGCAGCGAATTCTCGGCTGTATCAACATTGGAGTAAACTACCAGTTTTTCAGGGATTTAAATAGGGAATGCGGAATGACTACTATGGATCAGTTTTTACTCTCACCGAGACAATACTCTAAAAACTGCGGCGGAGAGGATTATGAAGACCGTTGACCGTGCAGATAAGTTCCGCCAAGCGATCTGGATCTTTACAGACAAAATTCTGCCCCAGCTACCCGTAGAACTTCAACCTTCTTTAGCCGATATCGCGTGGTTGATGGTAAATCACTTTTTTTCCCCTGAAGATAGGCAAAAACTCTACGATAAAATAAGCCAAGTCTGGGGCAGGCAAACAGTCGAACGTAATGATACGATCGAAGTACTAGCGGAAGGTGCGTGGAAATTAAAACTTTACCTCCTCTTTGGGGAAGAAGAAACAGCCTATCAATTATTCCAGCAGGTCATTAAGACTATACACCATCAGCCTCCTAATCTCACCTCCCGTTTAGAAGCCTGTTGTTTGCCGACTTCCTCGGATTTCCCCCTTCCTCGCCTTCCAGATAATGATGTCGAATTTTTGTACAAACTTTCGGAAGCATTTCAAGAGTTTACAGAACAACCCAAGTTACTTCCTCTTAGTAAATACTTGAATCGTTCTATGGCGGAAACAACTTCTCATTTGAAAAAATTGGAGGTACTTTTCGGCAATCTTCTCGCATTTGAGGCGCTTGGCCTCTACTTATTAAGAGCTGAGGTCGATGTTACCGATTATACTGAAACTCAAATTCACAATCTCTCAGAACAGTTTGAACCTTTTGCCACTCGCATTGAATTATACAGTTCCCTGATTAAAGAAAGAATCTCTTCGGATTTCACTCCTCAAAGACTCTCGGTAGAGCTTTTCTATCCTATAAAGTACAAACGCGCTTTATTCGAATGGGCTGCAGCAAATAATCTCACACTTTATCGGCAAAATGCTCAAGCGGTCTATCAAAACTACAATGTACTGTATTTGGATGAATGGAATCCGTATAAGACTACTCGTTTGATACATGATTCTTTTCAGAATACAGTGGTAAATTGGCCTCGTCATAAGCTCCATCTTAATAGTCAGATTCTTTCCATAATATTAGCCTATACAACACGAATCTTCTTCTCTAATCAGAATGAGGAAGAACCATCTCCTATTTTTCTCGGTTATAAAAAATTAGCACAAACCCTCAATATGGATAGGGGAAATGTAGCAAAAATAGTAAAAGAGTTGTATAACAAGAAGATTCTCGTACCTTATTGCTATAGTAATCTTCTCCTGTATACACCTGAAGAAATGGTTGAGATACGACGTAGAAATTCGGGAGAAGGTGCAAGTTTCCCCAAAGCTCTCTGTGATGAAGCTAAAGGGTGTTTTTATGCCCGTATTGAAAAACTCCAGCGGCTATACAACGGGAGATGGGAAAAACAACGCGTCTACCGTTTACATACCACAAAAGCCCTTTCTCTTATAGAACGATTTGGTGTTAGAAAGATAAAACGCCTTTTATTTACCCCTAATGACCCGTACTTATCATTAGATTCATATGATGATACAGAATGCGCTTGGAAGTATTCTGAACTGCCTTCAACCAAAAATTAAAGAATTTCTATATCATAGATATAATAGATGAAAATCTCTACGTAATTTATGCATAAAAAAAGAAAAGGATGGAGAAGATCCGAGAAGAGATCATTCAGTAATATTAAGGAGGAGTAGGATTTCCTCCACCATTCGAGGGAGGCATTAACATTACTTGGTTTCCTGCTAACACTGAAAAGTAGGGAGTTCACAAAAAGGAAAATAAGCTAGTATAGGCTAGAGCCCTGTCTTGGCTTCTATAACTCAAAAATAATTAATGGATAACCTGCGCTAACTTAATCATTCCCCTTTCGTAAACTACGAATATACTTATTAGCATAACCAAGTATCTGTATTTGGTTAAATACTCCCCATATACAGTCATGTCTAAATTTGGAGCTAATCGAAAAAGCTAAGAGCCTATAGACGCAAAACTCCCCCAGCAATCAGTCCCGAAGGAAATAGAAGGGTAGAAAGCGAAGAATGGAATATTACTCTAACATAACGAGGAGTGCTGCATTGAATTTGAAGGCTTGTCAGGGGGGATTTCCCTCTATGATTAAACTACAGGGGAGAAAAGTTGTGTCTTAAGCTCTCTCTAGGGGAGAAATGATATTTTTTCATGAATTCTTATGGTATAAATGTGATCTTCACTATATCTCTTATTATTCGCTGTTTGAGGGGTTTTCTGATGAAAATAAGTGCTTTTCAAGGTTTTTTCCCTTCCCATTACACTAACATGGTTATTATAGGATTTTATTGCCGACTATCCCAACTTTGATAGTGATTGGTCTTTTGTCCTCAACCAATTTTAGTTAAGTTTATATATGCCCTCAACCATTTTTGGTTGATATGAGAACTCCGCATGTTAAGATGAAATATCCAACTTCCACGCAACTCGAGTTTTGGCACCTGAAAAGAGCCCAGCAATCAGGAAGGGACATTGCAAAACTTAAAAAGGTAAGTGAGCAAGCGGTCAGTAAAACACTGAAGGAAGCTAATACCCGAATTCGGACATTAATAGAGAATTCTGCCGCTATGAACAGAATCAATTTAGAACTGCTTAATGAAGAATTAGGAGTTGCACGGGGGTACAGTTGTGTCTTCAAGGTTAAAGTCTATATTACCTACTCCCCCAATAATGGCGTTCAGGTCTGGTACGATCACCAAGGCGCTTGTGAAGAATGTGAAGAGTTTGTGGAGTGTCGAAAGCGTTTATTATTGGAATTTAAGGAGAGAAATATTATTGTTACCCAGCCTGCGTTACGGCCTACCGAATTAGCGAACTTGCTGTTTCAAAAGATCGAGGAGATGTTAGCATGACTGACATTACAACTTAATGAAACTTATTGGGGAAGAAGATGGAGATTATCCCATCTTTGAACAAATAAGGCATCAGGATGATATCAGCTACTATTTCAAAACAGTTCAGAACCAGGAAACCGGCTGGTATGATTCTTGGCATCATAAACATGCTGCAGATAATGGTACTCTCCTCTATGAACAGAAATGTGAAACGGCTACTGAAGGGAACTCATCAGACGGATTAATTTCTGATTTTAAGGTTATTACATTGATTATTGCCGTAACTGTAATTTTGTTTTCATTATTTATTGGCATAAAAAAACTGAAGGAGACCTGAGATATGTCGATTTCAAGATGATTGAAAGCATATATCTAACGAATACAATCATTTTTCATTATTTATAGTTCATTAGTATAGGGCTAAGTGAATAAAAAAAGACTTGAATGAACCTATAAATTCATTCTTCTTCTTTAATGGCGAGCAAAGCTAAGCCTAGGAAAATCACACAGAAAACACCGATAACAGCAAATTCAAACCATAGATTTACGAATCCATAGTCCTTAAGCATAATCCCTTTCAATATTCGAATACCATAAGTCAATGGAATAACGTCGGAAAAGGGTTGCAGAATCTCTGGTAGCGATTCAACAGGTACCAAGAAGCCACTCAATGCCATACTGGGGAGGGCGATAAGCGGTCCCATTTGGACTGCTTGAAGCTCATTTCTTGCTTGGGTACTTAGTAGAACGCCTAGAAAAACAAAGACTGTTCCATACAGAATGATAGCTAGGAGTAGTAAAAGCCAGTTACCTTGTACTGTTGCACCGAATAATAGTGTACCGACAAGTAAGACTACGATTGCCATCATAGCAGCAAAAACGCTCATTGCTAAGGCATATCCTAAAACAGCGTCAGCTGGACGAATTGGGGTGGTAAAAAGCCGAGTTCGAGTACGATAGGTATTTTCACGTGTGAGAGTTAGTGTAGTTATGATCAACACGAGAAAATTTAGAACAAAGGCGATGATGGCTGGAATGGCAATATCATAACTATCTAAATCCTGTCCTTCATTCGCCAATACTTCCATAGTATTGAATTTGGCTGCTTCCATTTGCATCTCTTGAGGGACTTCTTGCTCAAGGGATCGCATGATTTCAAATATTGCAGTGTTAACAGACGCTCGTGTTTTTGCTTCTGTTGGATCTACATAGAGAATAATTGCGGTACTCTCAGAACTAGAACTATTGGCTAAAATCGCTGAAAAATTTTGAGGAAAGTAGATAGCTGCGTAGTATTTCCCTTTATCTACATCAGACTTTGCATCTTCCCAAGAAGATTCTGAAACTTCTTCCAAGTTAGTTATTTTAAGCCTTTCATCATCCTTTAATTCCTCTATGATTATATTTGAGATTTTAATGGTTATATCTTGGCTTGGGGGGTTAGATACTTCAGTTCCTATGTCCTCGTTGACTATTAAGACTGGTGCGTTTCTAATTTCACCACTGACCGCAGATGAAAAAATAAACGTGATCACAAACGGAACAGCAAGCAGCATAGCAAACGTGCGTCTATCTCTAGTAAACTGTAAGAGAACCCTCTGAGCTATCACAACACTAGCAGGTTTTTTCATTTTGGAACTACTCCTTGAATTTTTAGAAAAACTTCCTCCAGATTTGTGCATTGATGTCTTTGGATAACCTCATTGGGAATTCCTTCCTCTACTATTCTACCTTGGGAGATTAGGCCAATCCGATCAACTTTCATCGCTTCATCGAAGACGTGTGTCGTGATCAGAAAGGTACAGTTCTCCTTCTGTAATTGCCTGAAATACTCCCACATTTCAATTCTTAACTCTGCAGAAACGCCAACAGTGGGCTCGTCGGCTAGAATTAACTGTGGTCGATGAATTAACGCCACACAGAGACTTGTCCGACGTTTCATCCCTCCTGATAGATTTGCTGCGCGTTCATTACGCTTTTCTTCTAGTCCAAACACCTGCAATAATTCATCAGCATTCGACCGAATTTCCTTGCGAGATAAACCGTATAGTTCTCCAAAGAAGTATAGATGCTCCATAACAGTAAGATCCTCATAGAGTGCAATGTCTTGCGGCATCAATCCAATATATTGGCGTGCTTTCCTACGATCTTTTGGTATCTCATAACCAAGAACCTCTATTTCTCCCGCGTCTGGACGAAGAATTCCCATGAAACAATTAATGGCTGTGGTTTTCCCCGACCCATTAGGCCCAAGGAAGCCATAAATTTCTCCTTGTCGGAGTTCCATCTTCAATTGGTTAACTGCTACTAAATCTCCAAATTTCTTAACTAACCCTTGCGTTTTCAGCGCGAAATCAGGCACGATGATTCACCACTTTAAGTGGTAGTAACCTTTATTAACCACTACGCGTGGTAATATATAAATGTTACCACATCAAGTGGTGAATTAGGTTAGTAACATCTATGTCCGTGGATGAATCTTTACTCCTTAAAGACCTTCAGCAATTAGGATTAACCCCATATGAAAGTCGAGTTTACATTGCTTTAACGAAATTAGGGACAGCTGAAGCATCAAAGGTAATTGAGATCTCTCAAGTACCACAAAAAAGAATATACCAAGTCTTACAGGGGTTAAAAGAGAAAGGACTTATTACTATAGAACAAATCCGAGGTGGGTCGAATTTATACACAACGGCGCTCATTCCTTCACAAGGGATTGACCATCTCCAAAAAACCTTAATAAATCCTCTCAGACAGGCTGCTGAGCGTGCCGAACAAAATTTAACCAAAATAGACAGGTCATTGGCAGATGAAGCTGTTTTTGAACAAGAGATTCTAACAATTCGTGGAAAAAGACATGTCCTAAACTCAGCTGAAATCCTAATTAATTCATCCTCAAAGTTAATCATTTGTAATTTTGTACCCGACATTCTCATACCTCTTGGATTCGCCCTCAAAGCTGCAAAGGATCGTGGAGTTGAAATTCGCTTAATAGCACCAGGAAAAGAGAAATTAGAGGTTGAAAAAGCACATTCCTTAGAAACAATCTCGTCAAAAGTATTAGGGTTTGATTTCGAGGAATTGAGGCAAAGAAGTGAGTTGATGCCAAAAAGCGATGCTCCATTTAATTTGTCTCGATTATTTGACCTTATTGCAATATTAATGAAAGACCGTCCCAATCTCCTCCTGGTTGATCCAGGTTCTGCTAATAACGTGTCTTTATTGGTCATGCGTACTTCTACTTCTTCTGTTGAAGTAGCTGCAGTTGAAGTGAGAAATAATGAATTTATTGATTTTCAATATAGGCTACTTGTACTTATCTGGGATATCATTGCAACATTTGAAGGATAACTGTGAAAATTGGTATACATAAGTTTAATATTGTAACTTATGTTCTAAACCTAGATAGTAATTTTTGAGGATGACAAGAAATAGCAATGCCGACAGCAAATAACAAATCTGCATAAACAATTTAAAATTATATCCAGAGAGAAAGTGAATGATTGGCTTGGTGACGAAAAATTCCCAGAAGCCAAGAATTTAGTCGAGACAATCGGAAGATTATCTTTTCGATTCAACATCCCGCAGCAAACCCGTTGGATCGGGGTATTAACTTTAGCGTTCACTCCTCTTATGATTGCATTAATTGGAATAATCTAATTCGGGTTAAGAAATAAGTATCAAGAAGCAACTATTGCTAACTAAGTGCTTACTAAAGCAGACTTCCTCATCATATTTATGTTCAGCCATCAAAATAAGAGTACCCGAACTCTTCCCTAGAATGCTTTTCGCTATTCGACTGGGGCTCCTATGTCTCTCCGGTCTGAAACGTAAACTATTTTGCGCTCAGTTACTGTATAGATGTTTTTAAGGATCTTAGCCTCAGGAATTTTTAATCCTCGCATTTCTGAAACCCATGAGTTAATATATAAGAGGTTATGCTCGGTTAGTTGGATCGCACGACGAGCAGCTTCAATTGTTTTTCGTTCGGTCTTATTTAACTCTTCCCATTGTTCTACCATTTGTTCTTCATCCACAGATAAGCCATATAGGAGATCCGTATGTAAATATTTCTCAATGGTAGCACGTACTTCTTCTTTTGGAAATTTTACTAGAGATATAACATTTAATTCTAGCACTTCTCTATAAGTGTCTTCGATAACTTCTTGGACTCTCCGTAATCGCTCTCTGGTGACGCTTGTTGACGAACTCTCAGAAATGAGTGTAATTTGTGTATATTTGCCAAGGCGAGAAGTTAAATTGAATCCGGATCGAACTAACTGGGAAAATTCCGATTCCTGTTCACTCAGTTCATGGACAAAGCTATCTAAAGCAGTAATGAGACCTGCAAGCATAGGTGAAGTATCTGTGCTGACTTGTTTGAAGAAAGTCTCCGAATAGATACCAATTCCTGCTCTAGTAGAAATAAGGAGATGGCGCATCCCCGCGATCTCATTCAACTCCTGATATGCCTGCTCTTCTTTACGGGACGTTAGGAATGCCATCTTTTCATATCTCCGTGCAAATAAAAAGCCGCCCGCAACAACTACTATGACAATAATTATTAAGAAAATGACTGAAAATATGTCTACTCCGTTATTTTGGTCTCCTGTTATATCAGAAATAAAAGGAATACCATCATCTGTATCTAGTGATAAATTAAATGCTTTATAGCCTTCTGTTCCTGGATAAGATACCTCAGCGGATACTAGTCTAATCGCATTTCTAGTATCTTCCGCGTTAATATTTATGGATGCAATACCAGCTGAATCAGTTAGAGCACTTCTATAAAAGGTTTCCGTGCTTTTTGACAAAAGAAAATATAGACTTAGCCTATTAGAAGACGGTCCTTCATTAATATCAGGAAGGGTACCTGCATACTCAATAATAATGACAAAATAGATCATTTGACCTGCTATATCTGTGCCATTCTCAAAGGTTAAATGAACTTTAAGAGTTATAGTCTCGCCCAGAGAAAAATTTTGTGGGAGATCAACCCAGGTTAGATTTGTGACAGTCTTCGGAAGAACAGTTAAGTTTGCTTGAGCGTAAAATGGGTCATAATAGGCTCGACTAGCATTGAGCTGGATGACATAAGTGATTGTTTGTAATGAAGTACAATCTATTTCTATCCAGTAAGCTTCAGACGTAAAATTTGCTATACCTGACTTACTTGAATTTAAGAGTTCCCAAGATACGCTAAGATTCGAAACAGGAATGTTAAATTGATCTCTAATAGTAAAACTAAAAAAAGCAGTCTCGTTCACGTACTGGTCTACATCTCCGAGATCGGTAGTTGAAAAACTGCCTTTAACTTCAAAGGTCAGAAGATAACTCCCTTCTTTGGTTTGGAATCCGTTATAATTAAGCTGGACGTTGTAAGTTCCAGGATAAGTTTCACTTGTGTAGAAAATGAATTGATAGAATCCCGTTTCTACGTCACTGTTATTTTCGTCCCTTTCCCAAGAATAACGCCAATCACTGTCAAAATTAAGTTCTTCGAGAGCAGCTTCTGTAGCATTTTCATCTTTGAATTGGATTTGGACAATAATATTTTGACCAACATCAACCGATTCAGGATAATCATCTAATACTTCAATGACTATATGTGGGAGAAGTGTTAATTGAATACTATAGTTACGTTCTTGATAGCCGTCTTTTGAAAATTGTAGCGAGATATCATATATCCCCCAGTCTAGGGTGATGGTGCTTAGCGTAATATTATATAAATCATTAGCAATGCTGGTTTCTTGCCAAAATTCAGTGGTCTCATTCCCATTAACAAAAACACGGATTGTTGCATCAGAAATGTTACGATTGTAAATATCAGACCACCAGAATAAGAGAGAAAAATTATAATCTGCTAATATAGTTGAGCTCGAGTTAGCAAGGAGTTCAAGGGGGTTTGTTTCAAGAACACTAACTTGAATATCAAGCGTAATATCTTGATGATCATATCCAAGACGCCTAATGGTAATTGTTACCGAGAAATTACCTAATTCAACTAAAGAACGATCAAAGAGGAATGTATAATTACCAGTATTATTGCCACCCAAGAAGGTGAGAATCCCTTCAATTTCCACTGTTGCATTCGTTATTCTTTTGTTTTCGCCCGTATCGTTATACTCAATCCAGAAAGAGTATGTCTCCCCGAAACCAAGGCTAATATTTGCAGAAGTTTGTCCAGCTACCGATGTGGATCGTCCATGAATAACAAAAATCGCATAATAAACTTGCCCCACATAACCTTCCTTACTATATGTAATTGTGACTATCACGGATCTCGGTAGCAGCCCTTCAGGAGACGAACTCACATTAAAATCATAATTCGAAATTTTGGTGAGCGCTCCGATAGGATTAGAATCCGGTACAACCGTGGGAGAGGATACTGTTGTTGACGAGTTTACATCTGTCCATTCTAGATGGAAGGTGATGTTTTGTTCAACCAAAAAGTGAAGATCGGTGCTATTAGGAAGTGTAGTGCCATTAGCTAAGGTTATGGTTAAACTAGTGGGTCGAGGTGCCACCCTGACATTAAGAACCCATGACTTATTCTGGTGACCATAACTCTCAAGAACAATGACAATAACCCAGAAACCAAAGTAAGTCTCATCGTCTGGGGATATGTAATAATCATAACTACCAGCATCAGGATAGGTTTTCGTGATCCACAGGGTAGGGATAGTAGAACTATTAACTTCTTCCGATATTGGAGCTGTTACAATCCCAACCGAGTGATTCATATCAAACCATGTTAAGTTAAGACCGAAAGCATTGCCATAATAAATTAGAATTGTGGTTTCATTGCTAATCAGTGTTCCGTCATCTAAGGTACCAGTCAAACTTGTCGTGACCGGCAATACTTTGAAGGTTAAGTAAACAGTTTGACTAACATAACTGGTTTTACTAAAGGTAATATTTACTGAAAAAGTACCTACCTGAGAAAGGGAAAAATCAAAATAAAAGGTATAATTTCCTGAACCAGTATAACCATCAAAAATAGTTAGCCCTTCTATTGTTACATTGGCATCTCCAATGCCCTTCCCATTAGAATCATCCCAATATTGGATCCAGAAGTTATAAATTGAATTAAAAGCCATTTCTTGAGAACCACTTTGTCCTGAAGTGGACGTAAATGCCAGAAAAATATCTAATGTAAGGTTAAATGTTTGGGAACTATAGCCTAAGGAAGGAGGAAACGAGATAATTATAGTATGAGATCCCGTGTCATTAAGGTCGAATGTAACTGTCTTATTTGACCCATCTGTTCCTGTTGTGTGCTTAAGCGGGGCGCCTGCACTGAATTGCACAGAGGGGGACTCATCAATAGGGAGGATATGCTGGGCGTCAGTATATTGAAATTCCACAGTATAACTCGCATTAAAATACAATGGAGCAACTATACTCTTATTAGTAAGAATACCCGAAGTATCTGTAGCTACTAAACTGGTGGGGTTCTCAAGAATATCCAGACTGAATAACTGAGTTTGGGTTTGGTAATTAGTCTTGTTGGCAGTGATATTGAAGTTATGATTTATTGTATCGTTTCCCGTTGTCTGAATATCGACGTAATAAATACCCGAGCCATTATTGGCATCTGTTAAAGGTACATTCTCTATTCCCATACTCAAGGAGGTCATAACGACATCAGCATCTTCTACGGGAGTGGTTCCATCGGATTCATTGAAGGTAGTCCAGATTCGAATGGTATCTGTATAGTAGATGGGATCAGGATAATAATCGGGGGAACTAAGGAGTGTTGGGGCGACGAACAAAACGGTAAGATTCAGAGTCTGATTAATATGAAATGGATATTCTAAGGTGACCTGAAGCCAATGCGTACCTCGTTGTTTATTCGAAGTAGAGAGAGAAACAGTATAATTCCCATTACCATCATCATTAAAATTACCAGATTCTCCCCAATTACTGTCTGTCTGATAACTTGCTTCAGAAGCTCCGCTAACACCCTGATTCTTAACTGTATCATTAAAAAATACTGTTAAGTTGAACTGTTCTCCAATAATTAGGGGCGAGCTTTCTAATACTTCAACTGTCAGATTTGTAAGAGTATAAACTATTACGATTGTTGAAACATTAAAACCTACTTCAGTGCCATTCCAATAAGTAGTAATAAACCGATAAGTTCCATTAGGATAATTAGCGAGCAAAGGAACGATTGTGTTTTGAGGGTTTGTAGTTTGAGTCATTGATGCATTAACAACTACTTCTGTACTATTGGGGAAGAGAATAGAGATATTAAACTTGGAAACTCCATTGCTCAGAATTTCATTTTTGAAGTCAGTAGTTACTGTGATTGAGTCTGTTAGGTTTCGAGCAGTGTGAGATGTGGTTACTTCTATAACATAATTAGGTGAGGTAGCTTCAAGTCGATAAGTGAGGGTGGTGAAGTTTGATATCCCCGAAATAACTGAACTGTTAACAATGCTCCAAGTTCGTCCGCTTTTAGTTGGTGTTAAATCGCTGGTGACGTCAGTTGTTCCATGGTACATGTCGTTAGGATTCCAATCTGTGGGAACAAGCGTCCACGTCAGATTATAGTTACTAAGGGCATACGTGGAGTTCACCCCGATGCAACCAAAAGAGATGTTCCAATTTGCAGTTTCAGACATGTCAGAAGCCGAGTACTCAAGCGAAAGGGTTTCATGGGTATCCTGAGATTGAAATTTTGCTTGCCAAGTGACATTAAAAATGACAGAAACATTAGTTTGAAAGATCTGATCATTTGTTCCCTCAGTGGTATTCATCGGTATATTGGTGAAATTTGTAAGGCTATAACCATTATAAATCATTTCGCAGCTAGCGGGATCATCGTAGCTTAAAGGATGATCAGTTCCATTTACTAGAACCATTTGAACAAGCAAAGGCATGCTGCCAGGATTGCGTTCCTCCCAACCAGTTCCAATCCTATATAATAGCATGCCACTATAATAGGAAATGGTTATAACATCTAGAAACGCGTAATGAAGTTTCCCTTCAGCATCAGTTTGGTTTATCACTATCCAATATTTGGTATCTTCCACAAGGATAGGAGGAGAAGAGAAATTAACTTGGAACCAATTAATTTCCAGTGTTGTGATATCAGTAAAATGTGTGAAAGCAAGGGCAACGCCAGGATTCCCAGCGTCATCCTGACAAACTGATATATTCATATCTGGGCTAAATCCGCCTACAGCTTGTGCTCTTAAGAAGATCCAAACAGAATCAAGTCTTGTTCTTGATGGAAGCGTGAAGTTCTGAGCGATAGCCCCAAAGGTTTTATCCGACTGTTCCACCACGTAACCTGATGTTTCATTTTCTATGGTAGTCAACTCTTTGTATGCCTTAACATCTGTGATATTCAAACTTGCTTCGCCTGGAATAAACTGAAGAGCGGTACCAGATTTGTTAGTTGGGGTCTCAAGGTCATAAGCACCTATATTTGTGAGATTCTGTTGAGCTGTCAGGCTTCCCCATGAATTTGCTGTGGATTCGTTTATACGTGTGCTTTTGGCGGTTACATACTCTCGGATATCAAAGCTTGTCTGTGAAACACCTTTACTTGAAGCTGGAGAACGTTGAGGTTTATCATAAAATGTTGAGTCATTAGTATAGTTATTTTGGTAAGTTATGATAGGATTGTTTTCAAGCGTCTGTTTCTCTAAAAGCAAGTTATTTTTTAGTGAATTTACCCCTTCCTCATTTTTCTCAAATATTTTTTGCCCTTCCTCATTTTTCAGCTCATTATTTACATAAGGATCAGTCCTCAGATATAAAGAGTTAATTTGAAGTAATAAACTTAATACGATAATGCTAATGAAGAAAAAACACTCGATTGCTTTCCTTGGTTTCCTGATTTGCGTTTTCTGAGATAAAGGCACCGACAAGCCTGATCCTCCATGATATTTCCCAAATGTAAGGCGTACTATGCCTTACAAGTGTATTTCATATATTATTATCCTTTACAGAATATAGTTACTTGACATTTTTGAAGGGGAGTTATATTAGGTAACCAGTTCTTTAGTCATTTATAGGTAGTTGAATTCAGAATGATCTATTATTGGTGGGGTAAGTATGTTAATTGACAATATAAGGAGGAAATAAATTATTTTAAAAGTTTTAAGTGAATATATCAAAAATCCCTCTCTCTTAAGGGGGAGAGTTCACGTTCTAGTCTTTCAGGGCCTCGTGGAAAAAGCGCTGTCTCACGAATATTTTATACATGTTCTACATTTTTTAAATCAGAAAGAGAGAGCTATTATTTTTAAGAATTTTTTTATCTACAATTTTATTATTTATTTTCAAAGTGTTTAATGAAAGTATAATCTGAAATTTGCTTTCTAAAAACCAAAAAGCATTATATTTACGATATTTTTCTATTTAGGAGCAGAATGGGTCAATCTTTCTAGAGTTTGTAGAACCTTATGTGCGAGAACATCAAAGACAAGATCAACATTCTCACCTGTTTTTGCAGAAGTGCGCAAATAAATCACTGCCTGGTTTTTTTTAGCCCAAGAACGTTCCTCTCCTTCATCTGTTGCGATCATATTTGTCAAATCCGCTTTATTTCCCACCATTGCAATTGGAATATCGCCAACATTCTCTTTGAGCTCCTTTACCCATGAGTCAAGGTTTTGAAAAGTATTAGGACGAGTTACGTCGAATACAAGTACTGCTCCAGCAGTGCCAGTATAAAATCGTTTTCTCATAGATCTAAATTGAGCTTGTCCTGCAACATCCCAGAGCTGAAGCCGAACCGTGGCTTTTTCATGAATTCTAACATCCCGAAACATCAAGTCTAACCCTAATGTAGCTCTATAAGACCCTTTAAAATGTCTGTGGACAAAGCGATTTACTAATGAAGTTTTACCAACAGCAGCGTCTCCTAACATAATTATTTTTGATAATACCATATCTTTAGTCGTGTGTGCTTTCTTTTCTGTAGATGGGGATTTCCTGAGATCTATTTGGTGAGGTCGGTGGCTATTACTTTTCATACCTTTTACCTTAGTAGTTTCATATATGGCTTATATCTAATGAACTCAAATCCCTAATAAAGTTATGTAAGAGATTTTTATTTAGATTTTAAAGAATTTGATCTACCTTATTTAAAGGACTAGGCACATCAGAAGAGGAAGCTAAAGAAACTAAGAAATAAGTCTTTTTACATTAAAACAATACATCGGGAAATCAAAAAAGCTGGATCAATGTAACTCTAGCGACTTAACTCGTGGAATCATTCCTTCCACTGTTTTATCTCCACTAGTTCTTGATTAGTTACTGCATAAATGCCCTTAAGGATATTGGGCTCAGAAATTTTTTGTAATCGCATTTCAGAAACCCAAGAGTTAAGATATAAGGTTTTATGTTCAGTTAGCTGGATCGCACAGCGAGCAGCTTCCATGGTCTTACGTTCAAGCTTATTTAATTTATTCCATCTTTCATCCATCAGTTTTTCATTTATAGTTAAACCATATAGTAAATTTGTATGCAGAGAATGTTGACAAATGGTACGTACTTCTTCTACTGGGATTTTTGTAAGGTCTACAAAAGACAACTCCAGAACATTCTCAAAGTTCGCTTCCAGCGCATTTTGAGCTGTACGTAATCGCTTTTTTGTGACTTCAGTGGTAGTGGCTTCAGAAATGAGCGTGATTTGTGTGTAATCACCCTTTCGGGCGATAATATAGAAATCAGGTCTCATGAACTGAGAAAACTCCGTTTTTTCCTTGTTAAATTTTAGTACATAATTATCTAAGTTAGCAATGAGATCCTTAAGCATGGAAGCAGTAACCGACGTAACTTGTTCAAAAAAGGTTTCTGAATAGATATTAACGCCACCTTTTGTAGAAATAAGAAGGTGTCGCATTCCAACAATCTCAATTAATTCTTGATAGGTTTCTGCCTCTTTGGGAGACGTCATCTCTCTCTATCTCACATTTCCGCATACATATAACTTCAGAGATTACAGATATTACCACGATATGGAAATCCTCTATTAAGTTTTTAGGAAGAAAGATGAGAAAAAACCCATTTTCCTAATAATAGTTGTTTATGGCTCTAGTCTTTCAGGATCCCGTGGAAAGAGCGCCGTTTCACGAATATTGTGGATATCCAGCAAAGACTGCGTCATTCGTTCGACACCAATACAAAACCCACCATGAGGCGGGGCTCCATACTTAAAGTGCTCTGTAAACCAGTCAATTCCAGTCATTTGCTTCTCTTCCGCATTAACAATTAATTGTTCATATCTATGCTCACGTTGTCCCCCTGAACTCTGTTCTAACCCCCGATAGATGAGGTCTACACTTCGTGCCCATTGTGGTTCTTCATCAACTCGCATCACATAGAATGGTTTTTTCGCAAAGGGAAATCGATTAACAAAGAAGAAGTCATTATCATATTCTTCTTTGACATATTTCCCTAATTTCTCTTCTGCCTGCCACGAGTGGTCCTCACCATCTTCAATATCTTCTCCTAAACCCCGTAATATTTCATAAATTCCTGGATAGCGAAGTTCGGGGAATGGTACTTTGGGTACTGTTAATTCTTCGAATCCGAGTATTTTTAAATCCCGTAAACAGTATTCATTAATTCGTTTGAAGACGGGTATTACAAGATTTTCCTGTAGTCTCATGACATCCTGTTCACTATCAATATACGCTAGTTCGACTGCGAAACCGCGATGCTCACTGAGATGGCGTGTTGTATGACTCACTTCCGCACGCCAACTGGGTCCATAATCAACGATTTTTTCAAACCCACCTAGAATGGTGAGTTGGCGATGAAGTTGGGGATCTTGGCGAAGATAGCCTTTTCGATCGTAATATTTAATTTCAAACGTTTCAGCACCACTTTCTGAAGCTTGAGCAACAAGGCAAGGAGTGTTAGTTACAGTGTATCCTTCTTGAAAGAGGTACTCCAGAGCGCCAGCAATGAAATGACTTTGGACATGAAAAATTGCTTGATTACGTGGAGCACGGAGATCAAGAGGGCGATAATCAAGACGTGTTGGTAAGAGAGTGGTCGTATCATCTTTGACTTCAATAGGTAATTTGTCCACAATGGGTTTGGAAAGTACATTAATCGAATTCGGAATTAGTTCATAACCTCGCTTAGAGAGTTTGGTCTCCACGACTTCTCCTTTAACTTGAATAAAGCTTTGAGGTTTTAATTGGTTTACGACTGAGAAAAGATTTTCCTTGTCGCTCTTTACAGTAATCTGAACATCACCTGTTTCGTCGGCAAGTATAATAAATGCTATTTTTGCTTTTAAACGAAGAGTAGCAATATATCCTGCCACTTCAACCGAACTGCCTGATTTCAATGAGGTTAAGTCGCTCATACGCTGTTTTTTCACTTAAATTCACACTCAACGAATTATTCTTTCCTTATTTTTCAAAAGAATCTTTTTTAATCGTTTGAATACTCAACAAATTCAGAAATACTGAGGTCTTAATTTTCTTAATAGCCACTTCTACTATTAGTCACTTCTACTTCAAATTTTAAACTCAAATAAATAATCATCAAAATAGTATTATTAGGAAAAAATATGATTATGGCACTTATTGATTTGTTTCAAGCATTCGGAATTGCGTTATCTGCTGTATTTCTTATGGAATTGGGTGATAAAACTCAATTAACTGCGTTTGCTTTAAGCTTGAGGTATCGGAGCCCTATTAAGGTATTTCTTGGGGTTATCACCGGGTTATCAGGGGTTACAATGATTGCAGTAGTAATCGGAATTTTTGTGAAGGATACGATAGAGATTGAATTTTTAAAACCCATTATAGGAATTCTTTTCATTCTTGGAGGGATAATAGTTTTAGTCAATCATTATCGATCTGAAAACGACAAATCTATCCATATATGTCCCGTTAGACTGGAATTATGTGAAAAACCTCGAGAAAATTGTTTCGAGCGTGAAAATTGTGCTATTTATCTAAAAGAAGTTACTCAAAAAGGAGCATTTTTTAATTCAGTTACTCTTATGTTTTTAGCTGAATTAGGCGATAAAACGATGTTGATGGGAGCGGGATTAGCCACCCAGTTTGATCCTGTGGGGGTTTTTTTTGGTGCTCTAATGGCGCTGGCTATAGTCAATGCAATTGGAGTCTTTGCAGGGGAACAAGTGGCTACCAAAATTCCCAGATCTAAAATTGATATTTTAAGTGCTTTAATGTTTATTATCATTGGTTTAGTAATTATAGTAATCTAATGAGTCTAATATTTATAGTAATTTAGTTAGGTGTCGATTGAATAATGTTAGATTTAGTCCTTTGGATTTCTGTGTTTCTAACGGGTTATATATTAGTATACTTTTTTGCGGATTATGTAATTGATCTCCTCGAAGATTTTAGCGAGGATTATAACGTCTCACCAATAATTGTCGGGTTGTTTATCTTAGGGGTAGATTTGGAGGAGAGTATTGTGTCTGTAGTGGCTGCCACCAATGACTTACCATATATCTCAATTGGCAATTTAGTTGGTAATACGGTCATTGCAATTGCAATTTCTTTTGGTCTTCCAGTCTTTTTATATAGCTTTGATCTCAAACCAATTCCTACAATCTACTATTGGCTCTTATTCCTTTGTGGTTTGTCTGTTACAATTTCGGTATTCTTTCCTGAATTTTTAGTGATATTTGCATATATTAATCTTATCTTATTTGGAACATACACAATTTACAGCATAAAAGTTCATAAAAACTATAGAAACAAGAATATTTCTGAAATACCAAATATTGAGGAAGAAGAAACGGAAGATGAAGATGAAGATGAAGATGGTGACGAGGACATACGTTTTCTAATTCCTAAAATCATAATAGGTCTAATTATCATTTTTATTGGGGGAGAATTACTTATAATCAGTGCTGAAGAGATAATGGCTTCTACTGGTTTAGAAGAAACATTTTTCGGTTTAATCGTCATGGCTTTCGTAACAAACGTTGAGGAATTTTGGTTAATAGCGAATTCCATTAAAAAAGGTCAGATAGAACTGGGAATTAGTGCAGAAATCGGTAAAATTCTATGGAATCTAACACTCATTTATGGGATCTGTGGATTGTTGCTTGTTTCTTATAAATATCAATTGATTATGGGACTAAGCTCCTTACTTTTTATCGGCTTATTAGGATTTCTTACATTTAATCTAATACGAGCTAAACTATCTAAGAACACAGGGGTGGTATATTTGGCTGGCTTAGTTGTTTTTGTTATACTAAACATTCTATTTGCTGTCTAGCCAAATAATGCGTTTTTACAATAAAAAAGAGAATATAGGGGGCTGTTTTAGTCCGCTGGTCTTTTTCGCATAATTTTTTCTGCAAGTCCCTTATTTTTGACTAAATACACTCCAACTGCGCCGCCTATAACTAACAAACCTATGCCCAAACCAAGAATAAGAAGTAATCCTCCTAAACCATCATCAGAACCCGCAATTTCTGCATTTGTAAATTCAACTGTATAAATTTCTGATTCTGTACTATATCCCACTTGATCGTATGCCCTTATCTTATAATATACTATTCCTTCTTCTGATTGCATTGGGATATCAAAGATGTATTGTCCGCTGTCAGGGTCATAAGTCATCGATTCAATGATCCATTCAGAAGTGTTTGAATACCTATAATATATTTCTACATCGGATAAATTGCCTGTGTCAGTCACTTGTGCCTCTATATTTAGGTAGCTATGTCCTTGCATATCCAAAGGTGAAGAAATCGTGGATAGAGTAATGTTAGGTGGAAGACCATCAGAGTAGTAGGAATAGAGAGAAGAATTTTGGACGTTGTTTAGTCCGTCTGTCAAGGCAATATAGTAATAAACCGCAGTATCGTTGCCTGTGGGCGGAACTAATGCTATATATTGATAGTTAGGAGGGATAGAATATTGAATCAGCTTGATTTCAAATTTATCAATGGAACCGAAGTATAATTCTGAGTAGTCTTGGATTTTAAGAGTAATGTTTCCTTTATCAAAATCATTCTGATTAAGCCCTAAGTTAAACAAATCGACATTAAGTGTAAATAGTCCTTGACCCGCTTCTCTGTCAAAAATAAGAAATGTTCTTCCATCATCTAATGCTAGCCATATACGTACATCGGTACCTTGTTCATGCTTAAATTCTATGTTAAGAATAGCGGCATCTATTTTACTAAGTCGAGAAACCTCTAATGACACATAAGCGGTGGTAGCGGCAGGTATAAAGAATGGGAGATCTAGTGCACTAAGCGTTTTTTGATAGAGTATCAGAGCATTATAATCGATTGGGTCAGCTAAGGTGTTACTCCAACTGTTATTATCCAAGGAATACCATACTACAGATTGTTGTAAGCCTGAATTATCGGACGCATTGAATAGAATTATTCCATTTGTGGCATTTGATATTATTGAAGGATAGGTAATTGTTGTGTCTAATGTTGGTCCAATACCATCCGCGTAGTAGTAATTACTGGATGTGTTTACTTTATTCCCGTAGGTATCAGTTGGTTCAAAAAGATATTCGACAATTGAATCGTTTTCCGCTGGAGGAAGTGTTGCCATATAAGTTGTAGCTGTTATATTCGTCATTTCTAATTTTACTAGGTCTGAACCATTAGGAATAGCATAATAAATGTAAACAGAATTAATTCCTGAAAGATCAGTGAAAGTTGCTGTGATATTAACCTCTGAGGTAATTGTAGTAATATTTTCTAATCCCAGTCCTGAAGCTCCGCCTTCTATGAATATCTCTGTTAGTCTTGGGGCTAAGTCATCTATAATCACTGGAATAATACCCGTAGTTACTTCATAACCAGGTTGTCCGCCAAGACTATCCGACGCATTAACCATCAAAAGTAAAGTAGTTTCTAAACCACTAAATGTAGAAGCAGGTATAGTTCCTCTATAAGCTGCAGCTGTCGAACTTATATCCATTATATGTGATAACACAATTGAATTCCATTCTGTATCTTCCTGTAATCGGTAATATATGACTACACTGCTATCATCAATAGTACCAACCCCATCTTCATCAGTAACTGTAACATTCACTATAAAATCTTGATCAGTGGTTAATGCTGCAGGCAAGTCAGTTATAACAATTGTAGGACTCCAGTCCATAAGAAAAGTATAAGTAGAACTGGTTGTGTAGTTTTCGGTATTATCAAATGCTTGTATGTAATAATTCACCCATGTAGATTGTCCTGGTCCGGGAATGGTTCCCGAATATTCGTCTCGATACAAAGTTAAAGTGATTATTGGAGGAGTTGTTTCTTTAGAGTCGCTATAAGCTACTGCAAATATTCGATAGCCATTACTTGGATTTGTGTCTACATAATTGACTATTCCTAAATCAACAGTGCTATTGATTTCACCATCCTCGAAAATAATTTCCCAAGCATTTGATGTGACATTCTTAGTTTCAAGCAATACATACACTAGCTGATAGTGTGGACCTTCAGCATTAATTGTAACATCAATTTCTGTGATTACTTCATTTTCTGCAGCTTCATAAGTGTAATTACCTGATCTCCAATCTGTTTCTGTTCCTGATATTTCTCCATTTTCATCTAACCAATTGGTAATTGTAGGTACTTCTTCATCAATAAACGCATGATGAAATCCAGTCATCGTTGTGTTATAAAGTGTATCATTTATTGTTTCATATCTCCAGAATAAAGTTGCGTTTTTAATCCCGTCAGCATCAGTAATAGGCGCTGCTACTAAAGCAGTGTCATTACTTTGAAAACTCTGGGCATTTAAATGAGGGACGCCTATATACGGGTGATCATTGATTTGTCTTGATTGGGTTCTGTAATTAGTATCAATAATTGAAGTATCGTTGTCCTTAAGGTTAGGTTCGGCAATAGCCAGTCCATTCACATTCCAAAAAGTTGTAAGAAACAGAATGACTACTATAACGCTTACTAAACCCATTCTCTTTTTTTGTAGTCTACTAGTCATGAATCTGGTCCTTCCTTTATGAGTGAATAAAGAGTTGTCACAAGTTGTTTTATTAGGTATTTTCCAATTTAAGACAACTCGTGAAAAGAGAGAAAAAGAAAAAAGGTTGAAAACTAACCAGCTGTCGAATGGGGAATCATTAAGATTTCGTCGCCGTTACCAACGCCATAATCGCCGATTTTGGCGCCTTCATCCATTGTACGACCAGCATGACTAAGGTGGAAATCATCAGGACTTAGAGCGAAGATATTCGCGAGAGTATCCTTAACATCCTCTACTGGGGTATTTTCACCTATAGCAAGCTTTTCTGTTCTTTCAGGTCCAATTGTACTTTTGAAAAAGACATTTCTACGAGCACCAGACCCACCAATTACTGGAGTTTTTGCTTGAGTAGGAGTTTTTGACTTGATAGGCTTTTCTTCTTCCATTTCCAAATCCAAATCTTCAAAGTCGTCAGACATTTTTCATCACTTTTTATGTTGTTTTTTCATTCATATATAACTTATGAAAACTACGTACCACACGCATATTTAAACCTTACGAAAACTACGTACTCAAATATTTTTTTTGTTGTTGACGGATCGAAAGAGGTTTTATTTAGATGAAGAACGCTGAAAAGCTAAAAATTATATTAATTCATGTGTTTTACAACTTTACACAATGTTTATGATAATAAAAATGGTTTACAGCGCATTAAATGTTCTAATGGGAGAAAACCAATAATAAATGTACAAAAGAGATCAAAACAGTCACTAAAAAGCTAATAGATTAAATGGATATGACCCATAGAATGATTTTTACCACACTTGGTATGAAAGGATTGAATTCAGTTACTGTTCTGATGGAGATAAAAAGAATGGAAAGAAAAGTAATCCATACGGATAACGCCCCAAAAGCTATTGGACCTTATTCTCAAGCAATTCAAGCGGGGAATTTGATATTTTGTTCTGGTCAAATCCCTATTGATCCTAAAACAGGCGAATTAGTAGTCAGCTCAATCACAGACGCGACTTGTCGGTGCTTAGAAAACTTAAAGGCAGTTTTAGAGAGTGCTGGCAGTTCTCTCGACTCTGTTACCAAGGTTACAGTATTTCTTAAAGACATGAATGACTTTGGAGAGATGAATGAAGAGTATGCTAAATACTTTACCGCCGATCCCCCTGCCCGTGCAGCGGTAGAAGTTGCCCGTTTACCCAAAGATTGCCTAATTGAGATCGAAGCAATAGCTATTACCAATTAAGGTATTTTATCTAGATATTTCGGGTATTAGGGCTTAAGTTCCCTTTTTTCAATATTTTTTTAGCATGTTAAGCTAACTTAGAGACTAATTTTATTCAAGAATGTTGAAAAATAAAGGGGTGGGGAGCAAATGATGTAGATTTCTCACGTAAATAATTCAAAAAAGAAGGATGTCAAATAATGAAAGTGAATTTCCTTTTCTATTTAATTGTTATTTTATTATTAAGTACTGGAATTCTCGGAATTCCTCCAACATTCGAAATTTACCCTACTAATGCAATTGAAAAATTATCATCGTCCTCAGACGGCGTAAAAATACTTGAAAACACTGAAAATATGAATTTTGACAGTGAAGAAGTAAGTCCTTTTGAAGATGAATTATCCCTAAGTTCCAAGACACATTTTTTGAAAGAAATTACAGATAATCTAGTATCTGAGGATAAATTGAGCCAGAGAGCCATAACCACGACTAAAGGGAGTAATGATTATTCAATCGGTGATACATTAACCATTATAGCGTACAATGACCCAGGTGGCGGCGATCCTCTCACAATGGATGTCCCAGCCACACTTCGGGCTGCGGGTGAACATTGCTTAATCTGGGTTGATAATAATGATTGGGGTAATCCCGTCACACAAGAAGATGTCGATCATCTCGTAGATGTCTTTGACAATCATGTGTTCCCCACAAATGTAGAGTATTTTGGTTATCCTGCAGATGTTGATGGAGATGGGGTTTACAATGTGTCTATCTTATTACTCGAGCTCTCCGACTATGGGACTGCAGGCTATTATTGGAGCTATGCGGAGACGGAAAATGGTTTTGAAATCTTCTTCCTTGATAATGATGCTGGTCCAGATGATATTTTTTATGATAGTACGATGGCTCATGAGTTCCAACACATGATTCATGGCTTTTGGGATATTGGCGAATATTCATGGATTGATGAAGGGTGTGCCGTGTTTGCGGAGTCGTTGAATTCCTTTCTACTCGCCAATACCGATTGGACTATTCCTGATTTTGAAGATGATCCCGACACTAGTTTGATCTTCTGGGATTACGACAGCGTTGACCATGATGTTAACATCAATTATGCCATGAGCTATCTCTTTATCACCTATTTAAGCGAAAATTATGGAGGGTCAGCAGCAATCTCGGCTTTAGTCCAAGATGGCATCTTTCAAGGGATTCTGGCAATTGAGGAGATAGTTCTCAAACCTTATGGTAAAACCTTTGAGGAAGTTTTTATTGATTGGGTTATGGCTAACTATTTTGATGACCCCTCTTTCGGAAACTTCGGATACTCGAGCTTAGATGTGCACACTAAGCACAGTGATACAATTGTGCTGAGTGACACTAATTCATCTGTTACGGTTTCCGATGCTGTTGATTATTGGGCCGCAGACAGCTATCTATTAAAGGATTTTAGTGGAACGATTTCTATCTCATTTAATGGGGTTAATAATGGCGACTATAACGTTTCTATTGCTCATTATAATCACGTACAGAATACGGTCTCATATATGCCATTAAATAGCCAAGAAGATGGAAGCTTAACTCTTCCAATGTATGATACTGCGGTTCTTTTTGTCACCAATGTGAAAGGGGACAATTCATTGGGCGGTGAGTGGGAAGACCAAGAAGGGATCACAAGCTCATCGTATAGTCTTACAGTGACACTTGATTCAACTACAGTTACCTTAGCTGATGCAACTGTAACAGTTGATGAGGTCACACATAAGCTTAGCGTGACCAATTTGACGGTTTCCGATCAAACGACATCCTGGAATGCAGCCGATTTAGTGGGTTTTGAAGTGATTGATGATACTGGAAATCCTGCCCGATTAGCGTATGAGCTGACCTATAACGATCAAACAAGCTCGTGGGAAGGCTTGAATCTTGATATTGAATCCTTACCTTTTGGAGAATATATCTGTCGCTTGTTTGCGGTAAAGGGGAATGAAGGCGGTACTATCGATTCAACATCCTTCAGTGTCTTAGATTCGCCTTATTATTGGGTAAATTGGCTTAGTGATCCAGATGAAGGCTGGGATCCAACCGTTGAATTGCTAAATATTTCAACTCATATAACAGATGATTTTTTCTTTGTAAAATTAGGATTAGAAGCACCTCCATCATTAGATCCCAATCATATGTACTTGTTTCAAGTTGATCTCGATACGGATGATTCTTCTGATTGGGAAGCCTACTGGTCTTATACTTATCTTGAATCCTTTTGGATGAGAACTGCAGATGATTGGACTGCTCAAAGTGTTCACTATACTCTAGGAAACAATGTCATCTTTAAATTACCTCTACGGGAGTTTTTATCCGCTTATGAGATAAGCATTAGAGCTTATGCTTGGGATATTAGCAGTTCTGCTGATTGGAATACGGGAGGTTATCAAAGTGTCTATCTATATGGAGACCATAGTCTCTCACAGTTACAAATCACCTATCCTAACGAAGGGGTTACCATTTACGGCAATATCACGGTCACATGGATACCTGCCTTTGATTCACGAGGTCACTCCATAAATTACACTCTATTATATTCTTCCAATAATGGAACTACTTGGACAGAACTGGTAAACGACTTAAACACAACCAGTTATGTCTGGGACACGACTACTGTCGCTGAAGGACATAATTACCTCATTAATGTCATTGCTACCTGCCCAGAGGGACTAACGATGAATGACACTTCAAATGGGGTCTTTAGTATCCAAAGTACACCCCATAATGTATCAATACCTACTATTATCTTTCCTACTGGTGGGGAAACACTTACAGGTAACGTTATGCTGGAATGGACACTAATCAATGACTCTTGGGAACATGAGGTAACGTATACCATTTGGTATTCCGATGATAGCGGAACATCCTGGATAAAACTTGCCGCAGGATTAACCGCAACTAGTTATATGTGGGACACAACAACTGTTACCGATGGCGAGAACTATCTCATTCAAGTAGGGGCTACTTGTACGGTGAATGCTTCCTTGTATCAAACAGCAATTATTGGCACAACCTTCAGTATAGTCAATGTTGCTTCTACAAGTCCTTCTACAAGCCCCTCTACAAGTTCTTCAACTTCCTCTAGCATTCAAGATACTGATACTAGGGATACTTCTGCATCTCCCCCCGCTAAAACATCATCTGCAGGAATTATTGTGACTTTTCTTACAATAATCTTCCTTTTTATACTAATACGCCGACGTAAGACCATATAGCGGGTTTTTTTCCCTATATGGCTTATTTTTTCTTGATAGTATTTCTTAAAATAACATACAGGGTTATTAACGCCGTAATTCCTGTTACATCCATTAATATCATGATTAAGGGCGGTTGCAGCTCTATCTCGGTGCCTAGTACCGTCATTCTATCAGAGTCCCTAAATAAAAAAGCAAATAACACTCCGAAATACCCAAGAAGTATTGTTATGTATCGTACCTCTTTTTCAGTCATTACTGCTCTAGGAAAGGTCTCAGCTCTATCACCTTGTACATATCTATCAGAAAATAGTTTTTTTGTAGTATATCCAATGAAAAAGCAGAGAAAATGAAAGAAAGGGATGGTAACCATGCTAACTAGCATAAATAATATGACCAGCATAAATACCGCCTCACCCATCGGTTCAGTAAGAGAGAGCAGTAAGTAAGCCACGCAAAAGACGTCTATTCCAACTAATAGAACCCCACTTGTTGGCCAAAATAAGACCTCATCGATTGAAGGAATTAAGATCCAAATTGTAAATATACAAAGGAATAAGACCCCCCCGAAGATTGTTAATGGCTCAAGCCAGTCCTGAAGTAAAAATGGTCTTTGATTCTCACTACGCCATTTCCATCCCGCAAAAACGCTATATCCCCCCCTAATCACTAGAAAAATTACTCCAATACTCCCAATAATTGCAATTTCATCACTTAACTTATCAACCCCTTCAGGATAAAGGAGATAAATGAAAATTACAAAGATAAAACTAATTATAAGCTGCAACAATAGAAAAAAGGTCAAAGAATTAATAAATTTAGATACGGATTTTAAATTTAAGTTGATGAACGCCATTAAGCTCTCAGCACCATTTCGTACGAAAACAAGACTTTTAAGGAATAAGTTTACTAGTAAGTTGTTGATGCAATCTAGCATCAATATTAATTTTGTTTATAGGGTGATTGAATATGAAGAATTATACACTTAAGTTATTTCTGGTATCTTGTCTTTTTATTGGTGTTCCTCCAATAGCATAAATCAGGCATCGGATACTTATTATTAGATTCTATTAAATGAATACTCTTTAGTATGATATCGAAACACTCTCAATGGAATAAACTACAAGATGTGCAAGTATGGAAGAATCAGGCGACATTCCCCAAAAATCATTTGAAGAGTTGTTATCAGAATTATCCGAGAAAAAATGTGATTAAATTGATGGAACACCAATTCATCATACACCTGTTAGTTTGGATCATGATGAGCTAAGAGGTTTTCTAGAAACAATTCTACGGCTCTATGTTCAAGAAAAAAAGCTTGGAAAAATATTGGGAGAAAACTTCCCGCTAAAATTAGCACAACGACAAAGTCGAGAACCTGATTTGACCTTTGTTTCCACTGATCGATTGGCTAAACTAAAAAAGAATTATTTTGATGGTGCTCCCAACCTTATTATTGAAGTTCTTTCTCCTGACTCTCATTATAGAGACAAAATCCAGAAACGGGCTGAATATGAACATTTAGGGACTGATGAGTACTGGATCATTGATCCTGCCAATATTGCTGAGTCAATCTTCTTATTTCGATTAAACAACCATTTTGAGGAGAAAAAATTTACGGATGGAGTTATCAAGTCAAATGTTTTGAAGGATTTCTTTTTAAAATCAGACTGGATAAGATCCCGAGAAAATTATCCTAATTTATTTGAGATCTGCCGTCAATTGGGAATTCTTTAACAACAACCCACTTGTTCACATTAAAAGCATTGTAAGTTTATCTATAATTCAAAAGAAGAAAGTTTCACTTTTAGTTCTCCCCATATCATAAAAATAACACTTTCCCTCTACCTAATTCTGATGGAACCAGAAAAAAGAGAACTTGAATTTGTTCTTCTCGACCTTGATTACCTTAGAGTGGGTTCCATTAATGATAAACGCCCTTTATTACGGCTATTTGGACAGTTAACAGACAGAAGAAACATTATCGTTCGTATTTCCGACTTTTTCCCTTATTTTTATACTTCAGCAACCGAACTGGATCTCTCTAAGATTAAAGATCCTTTTTTTCATGATTGGGTAATTAATACTGAAATAACTTCCAAACGTGTTTATCATGGGGGAAAACCTCTCAACCTCACAAAAATTATAGGAAAAAGACCGTGGGAAGTGCCAGAACTTCGAAGAATATTATCAAAGCATAATTATGACGTTTTTGAAGCAGACATTCCTTTTGTTAAAAGATATTTGTTAGGCACTAAGATTAGAGGACTTCGAAAAGTAAAAGTTCGAGGAATAATTCGACAAGCTGCCCCTATTGTGATTGTTGATGCGCTTTATATGGACATTACTCCCGTCGATGAAGAAACGGAGGTTGAGTGGAGACCTTCTGTATTAAGTTTTGATATTGAAGTTGATCATGAAGAAGAGAGTGTGCAGCAACTTCTTGACGAAGCTGGAAAGCGAATAACTGCAATCAGTATAACGTGGGGTCAATCTGATAAAAAATATGAGACCAGACCTTTAATTTTAGAAGAAGATTCCGATAGGGCTGAAAAAAACCTTATTCTAGATTTTTTTAGGTCAATAGAGGAATTAAATCCCGCTGTTCTTGTAACATTCAACGGTAATTTTTTCGATTTTCCATATATGCTTAAACGAATGAAAAAACTCGGAATAAGCCCTACACTATTCTCAGTTACGAAAGAAGACTCTGCTTACCTTCATAAGCAGATTCGGGCTTATCGTTGTCTAGGGCGACTTGTTGTTGACCTCATGCCGAAAACGTGGAGAATTCATATAATTGGAAAAAAAGACCTTGGGAGTGTAGCAGAATATCTTCTAGGAGTCGGAAAAGTCGCATATGATGTTCCTTTAGGCGTTTTATGGCGCAAAGGATTAAAAAGTACCTCTAGGTTTGAATTATTTCGATCTTATGTTGCACGGGACAGTGAGCTCACATATCGTCTTTACTGGAGTCTTGGTGTGAGTGAGTGGTTGGAGGTTATTCGATTAACTGGTTTTCACCCACCTGATGGTGTTACCGCTACTGAAAGAGTGTGTGGCGAATTTGAACTTATGAGGGAATGTATTCATGCCGATGTGCTAATCCCTCCTCATCCTGATGCCGATGTGGAAAAAAGCAGACGCAAAGAACGCCGTGATAATCCCCACGAGGCTGGTCTTGTTTTGGACCCTGATGTGTCCATCGTTGAGGGCGTCATTATCACTGATTTTAGATCCCTTTATCCCTCGATTGTGATTGCTTATAATATCGGTGGTGAAACTCTAAATTTTAAAGAAAAAGATCCATTCAAGATGTTTGAACCTAAACCCGAGACTTGTTTGGCTCGTATGCTTAGAAAAGCGCTTGATGCTCGGTGGGCTGTATTAGCGAAAATTCGTGCTTCTTCCGATGAGTTAGAAAAAGAACTTCTCATGAAACGTCAACGAGCATACAAATTGCTAGCTAATTCTTTGATAGGAGCTTTCGTTTTTATTCGGTCCAGATTCTTCTCGTTGAAGGTAGGAGGTGCCATCACCGCGATGGGGCGATCATTTTTAGAGCAAATTCAAGAATGGATTGCAGCATATTCTTCCATCCCTTCAAAAGTAGTATACGGCGATACAGATAGTGCTTTCATTCAACTTCTAGATCCAAAGCCTATAGCCTACCTTTTTGAGAGCAAAGAAGAGACTTCTTTCAATAATGTAATGGACATCTCTACTCAAATTATAGATTATGTAAATTCCAAACTTCGACCTCCTATGGAGTTAGAGCTAGAGGACATCGCGTACAGAATTGCGTTCGTCCCAGGGCGGAAGAAGGCCTACAGTTATGTAAGTGCTTCAACCTCCGAACTACATATTAGAGGTTTCGAGGCCGTCCGAAGTGATTGGTCCAAGATGGCCCAGGATATTCAGAGGGACGTCTTGAATACGATTCTACGCGAAAAGGTTATGGAGGAAGGTCAAAATAAAGCGGAAAGAATTGTTCTTGAGAAAGGTGTGAATTTATTAAAAGCTCCTGCAAAGGAAGTTAAGGACTTTATCACCATAAAATCATCAATTAAGCAACCTTCAAAGTATAAATCTCCAACACCCGCAGTTGGGGCCTTTCTCCATTATTCTGAAATGATTGGACAGGATCCCGAAGTCACTTGGGAGGAATATGATCGGTTTCCTTATGTAATTATTCCTGGCAATGGACCACTTTATACACGAGCAAGACATCCAGATTATGCAGGTAAAATTGATCGGGTTCATTATGTGAATGAGTTACTTCGAGCTGCAGCACGTTTTGGCGTGAGTTTAACAATTCATGATGTAAGACGACATGGAAAACTTGGCTTGTGGAAATACCTAAAGGAAATCACTTAAGATAAGGATAGAGATTAACTAATAAATAAAATGGATGATTTGGGCTTCGGAAAATAAGGAATTTCTGCTATCATTATAATAGAATTGACTTATGATTCACTTTTTCTTTTTTAGAACAACTACCATTACAATAAAAAAGCCTGTCACTATTATACTGACCACAATAGCAAGTTTAGTCGAGAATTCGGCAAAAGCATTGCCACTAACCGTTGCATCATCTATAAAAACAGTAGGAATACCATTTCTTGGAGATCTTGCACCCAAAGGACCTTTAATTTGAACACCTACTTCAATTATAGCCGCATCATTCGATGAATAAGAGTGCGAAATGCTATATTCCTTATAGGGGCTAACAATATCTGTATGACTGCTATTTTCAGCAAGTAGACTGCCATCGGCGGCATACCACTTGATGAAGACTACAATTGAAAGATCATACATTTCAGTAGCATAAACTGAGAATGTAGCTTGTTGATCATTACTTAGATCAGTAATGTTTTGGGATAATATGCCTCCTTCACCTGAAGGTACACTGCCGCCATAGGACCATTTTACACAGGCTGAACCACCAACGCCAGAAGTAGAATCGGTAGTAAAACTCCCCTCTACTGAAGAGTCAGTCCAATTCGTTAGACCACTCGAAAAGTCACCATTCAGCAATACAGGTGCAGAGGGACTTGCTGATCCCGCACTGACCATAATTAGCATTAAAAGTAAAATAAAGGCATAAAATCGTTTCATATTTCTAATCACCATAGCGGAATGCTTCTTTCATTGGTCTTCTTAAATTATGGATTACTAAATAAATTATGCAGATGTTTGATTTTTGTTTGTTTTTCCTTTTTATCACCACTCGTACGTTATTTTAAACTAGATCGGCTCCAACGAATGACTTCTCGATGTAAACATTTGACGAATCCAGAATCCTTAGATTTCTATGAAAAATTTTTCAAGGAAAACTCTAATTGAAGAGCTTCCCTAATTTATTCTCTTTTAGAAATCGATTTACTTTTTGTTTTCTCTCTCTATCTAAGTCTCCTTCCTTGTCAGTCATTAAAAAAAAAGAAAAAAGGTTTTTAATGGATTCAGATTAGTTTTGATTTTGAATTCTTTTTCTATTATCGCTTACGTTTGATTATCAGAAATATTCCACCCAAAAATACACTTAATATGAGCATAAGTAACAAAGGTGTGTCAAATTCGGGGAAAGCGTCATCATAGAAGGTGCGAAATCCAAAATCGTCGTTGACCAAACCATAAGCGTTCCCATCTCCATAAGGATCATCACCCGTGCTCCTACCCCAATTACTATCCCAACTAGAGTTTAAAACAATCCAATAAGTCGTCGTAGGTCCGATAGAAACAGTTGTCGGTAAAGTAAAAGTGACCCAGTGATTACTGTCCACGGGTACATAATCCGTTACTTTGGCCTCGATTTCATCAGGACCACTAGCCAAAGGGGCATCCCCATCGAAAGTATTGGCTAGAAATAATGTTAAAAAAATATTAACATTACTATACATATAAATTTCTATTTTATCTATATTGGATTGCCCTTGTTGAAAGGACTGGCCTTGAAAGAGACCATTCAGGCTGCTGTAACCATCATAACCCCAAACTCCCGTCTCATCTCCTGTAGCAAAACTACTTGCTCCGCTTGCCATAACAGGTGTCAACAGAAATAAACCAATTATTAGGTAAACTATTTTATTCTTCACAATATCACACCTCTTAAACCTATTAAAATTGATCTTAGTATTAATGATACTATAACTTAACAATCGTTAATTAACATTGTCTTAATTAAATATGCCAATTAATACTAAAATAAACCTAAATTCCAAAATAAATAGCGAAATTTAAGTGAACCTTCTATTTGATAATTGACTCTGATTCATTGTCAATTTTCTGGTTTTTGGGTTGCTTATTTGAGTTATTCTGGTTTTTAGTGAAGATTAGCGTTTTTCCAACAACCACAAACCATAACACAACTATCATTATGCTCTGGTGAACCATAACGCGTAGTATATTTGTCGTTCGGGGGCTAAAGTAGGTAGATTAAAAAGATAGGACAGTCGTCCTTGTTCAAGCTTGAGCTTTTACCAAAATTTCATACTTTATTGGTGGCATGTGTCGGTGGGTCGTTGACGTCTATCATAATTTCAGATGACTGACATCTACTTAATTCTCTCCTTTGGGTTATATTAGTTTACTTATTCAGGAAAACATTTATTTGAAAGATAAGTAGGTTTTCGCTCTTGATAAAAATGGCTGAAGATGTATACAGGCAATTGCAGGAACATCTAAACCAATTGCCTACAGGCTTTCCACCAACCGAATCAGGCGTTGAAATCCGTTTATTAAAACGATTGTTCACCTCCGAGGAAGCTAATATTGCTAAGAGGTTAAAATTCTCGTGGTCAAGACTAGAACCTCTGGAAACAATATACAAGCGCGTGAAAGACTTGGGGCATTCCCTTGAGGAATTAGAGCACCATTTGGATAACATGGTAAAGAAAGGCGCAATAATGTATCGGAAAGAAGATGGGATAAAGAAATACGGAAATGCTATGCTTATCCTAGGCATGTACGAATATCAGGTTAATAAACTCACTAAGGGTTTCAGTAATGATATGAGCCAGTACCTTGAAGAGGCTTGGGGAATGGAAAACGCAAAAGTCCCCATCTCGCAGCTTCGGACCATCCCAGTTGGTATAAAGGTTAAACAAGAAACAATCATTGCGAATTTTGATGATATCAAAGAAATCATTGAAAAAGTAGAAGAACCGTTTGTAAGCGTCAATTGCGTATGCAGGCAGGATAAAGATCTAATGGAGGACCCCTGCAAAGTCACTTCTCGGAGAGAAGTTTGTATGGGATTTGGACCTTTTGCTCAAATGTACATCGACTTAGGCTGGGGACGGCAGATTAATAGGGGAGAAGCTCTTGAAATCCTGAAGAAGAACGAGGAAGATGGGCTAATTTTCCGACCTGGAAATGCTCAAAAACCTGGTTTCGTCTGTAGCTGCTGTACTTGTTGCTGTCTCGGCTTAATACATTTAAAACAGCATCCCGCCCCTGCAGACTTGACAACCAGTAATTACTTTGCTGAGATTGACCCTGATTCTTGTACAGCTTGTGAAACTTGTATTAACGTTTGTCAAATGGACGCAATATCATTAGAAGATGACTATTCCATCATTAACAGAAAAAGATGCATTGGTTGTGGAAACTGTCTGTTAATTTGTCCTTCTGATACAATAATATTGCATAAAAAAAGCAAACAACATGTACCGCCTATGACAGAAGAGGAACTTTATGATAAAATAGCGCAGATGAGAGAAAAAGTCCTCAAAGCAGAAAAAAGTAGTTAATGCCAATTTTAATCCTACTTTCTTATTTTCCATGATTTTTCTTCTGTATACCATGGCTTCTAAGTAGGATAACAAATGTCAATAATAGTCCATAGAAAAAAGTAGAAAAAAGTAGCAAACGCTACTTACGCCTTAGTTGAGTATACCCAACTTTAAGCACAATGGCGGACATTAGTGGCAGAACAAAAAATACCAAGTTTTTTGCAGGAAATTCGGGGAACGGGCTACTAGCGACTTCTCCATAAAGGGATATATTTCCAACGTCAATTGTACCTGTAGCATCTGGCCAATGTTCAAAATTGGTGTTAGCATCTTTCGTTTCTATAAGAAATCCAAAATCATCATTAGATTCAAACCCACAATCAAAAACATCTAATCTGAACTCCCAAGAAATTCTTGAACCTTGATCGTCTGCCATACGAGCAAAATCAAATGTTGGGGTTCCGTACCACTCCCAATCACTTCCAGTATGATTGCCATAAAATTGTTGAAACGTAGTCGGACCCACCGATTGTACAATGACTGATATAGCTTCATCATGCACTTCAAGAACATTATCATGGTCTTTCTCAAAGTATAGATTTATAGTATCGAAAGCTTCTAGTGTATCATCATTTAGGACTTCAATATACATGTAAATGTCGTTACTATAATGATATGCCCAAATATGTAAATATGTCCCACTTTCTGTTGCACTAGTTGAGTAGGTACCTGCAGCAGTATCACGAGTGCCATCTATCGTTGCTGCGGCAGTTTCTGTAGTAATTTCAAAATAGTCAGAAGGGTCTACATAACCAGCGGCTTGCATTGTGAAAGGAATGCAAAACGCTGTAACCAATAATACAAAAGTCATATATCGAAACCATCTCATAGTCTTACCATCCAAGAATTAGATTTGAAATCTTGTTCAATTCAAGACTTTTTAAGTCTGCTGTATTTTCTGCTGCAATCTTATATACCTGAGGTATATTCCACGTATTTGAAGCTGAAGCATTAGTACAAGCATTAAATCTTACTGAAACAAGACCCATTATTACTTTTTTTCTCATAGATATGTCATCCAAGGAATATTTACTAATTACTTAGCGATCTTATAAGATATAGATAGACTCTCAAATTGAGAGAGGAGAGATAAATCCAAACTAATTGCTTGTTATTAAACAAGAAATCTGGTTGAGATTGGTTGCAATACATATCTGCTCTATAATGCTCTTAAGAGCACACAATATTTAATTAGTCGTCTATCTCAGCAGTGAGCAAAAAAACGCTCTTCTAGGACTGGAAATGAAGATTTTATCTCTCTCTGAAGAGAGGGACATCTAGGGATCTCCGTTATATCGCTTTTAATGTCTGTTTCAACTTTAAATATTGGATACTACCTTCTGATCTAATAGATATTATTACGCGGGGAGATGCATTAAGGAACTCTCTTCTAGATTCAATTATTCCCGCTTTTTCTAAGGTTTTAGTATGATTATGAAAAGCTCCCCATCCAATTCCTACCAACTGTCTAAGTTCTGCAGCTGGCATTTTATTATACTGATTTAAGACCTTTACAAGAGCCAACCTGATAGGATTTAATATTATCTTATATTTGAGCAACTCTTTGGGCAGTTCAAACGAGGAAAAATCAAATGAGGGTTCAATTATGGTGGCAGGTTCCCTAAATTCAGAGAACTCATCATCAGTTTTGTCATATACTGATTTTACATATAGCTCCTCAATAATTTTATCAATAAAACCAAGTTGTGAAGTAGTCAAGTCAGTTTCATTATCTGCTAATCGTTCCAAAATATTCTGAAAAGAGTTCAATATTTCTATTAATGTTTCTAACTTTATTAATGCCGTGTAAGATTGCCCAGTATACGTGTAACAAAAGATAAGTGATTTTTTAGAGCATAATAATGCCGTAGATTTATTTATTCTGAATCTCTCCATATCTACGTGTGATAATGGATCACTTCTAGATTTCATTGATTTGACCTGAGTAATAACCTGCTTTATTTGGGAGTCTTTGGATAATTCATCGTGTATAAAGCTAAAAATGTACTTGGGCAAGTATGTATTCGTTAGAATTATGATTAATTCCGAATTTTCGGGTAATAAATCACTATAATCAAGTTGTTTATTCTGCATCATTTGTTCTAAGATGGATAACAGTTGAGAACTGTTAACTCGGCTTATTATGCTGGTTTTATCTTGAACTAACCCTTCAACCTTGGCTATTTGTACTAATAAACGATCGTGATATTCAGATACTTGTATAGCCAGTTTTCTTAAGCCTTTCGCTTCAGCTATATCTTGTGCTTTGATTAAAAGTTCTTTGGCCTTCCAAAATTCGTAATTTATCAGGGAGAGTTGGGACTGCAACAAATGAGTCTGAACTAGAATAATATATGAATTTTGTTTCTCTGCAACAGCTAGAAGTCTTGTTACCAGTTCATGGATTTTTTTCAAGAGATTTGGACGATTATATACTTGTAATTCTATTAATAGAAGTTCACAGATTTGAACAGTCGCCATAACCGCAAAATAGGCTTTTAGATTCTCCTCTTTTAGAATTTCTTCAAATTTTGCTTGTGCTTCAACATGATCTTTTAACTGTCTACTTGATTTTAACATGAATGCGTGAGCAAGCCTATAGGAAATGACGCCAGTTGCATAGTCGGGTTTTTCTACAGCAACTCGTTTTAAATGGTCAAAATAGAATTGTGCCTCATTTATTTTTTCAGTCTCTATTAATAACACTATTAGATAGAGTAAATTTGTACCAAAATCTTTTGGAACCTCTAATCCTCGAACTGTTTGGTGGGATTTAATGTAGAAATTTATCGCCAGATCTATTTGTCCCATAGCTT
>JAEOTF010000048.1 GCA_016840025.1 Candidatus Hodarchaeota archaeon | reverse complement strand
GAATTGGGGGAAGCCACAGATAAATTTGCTGCCTTTCTGGTGGATAAAGGTATCAAACCTGACGACAAAATTGCTGTATTCCTTCCCAACCTGCTTGAATTCGTGATTGCTTATTATGGAGTCCTCAAAGCTGGAGCTACTGTTGTTTCATTAAACTTTCAATATCCTGTTGCAGAGCTAACGGAACAATTGATTCAAAGTGAAGCTAAGGGAATTGTATGTGCGGATATGATCACCCCTGCAGCTCAACCGTATGAGACATGTAAGAAGGTAAGAGACTCGGGAAAAACAAATCTAGAATTTATCGTTGTTGCAAGTATTAAACCTCTTTTATCGAAAGTGAAAGGATTTCTGGGCTCATTAGTTGGTAAAATTAGTAAGAAAGATCCTCGAGATTTCTTCATGCATGAAATCTTAACTCAATATTCAGCAGAAAATCGTCCGAAAGTTGAACGAAAGCAGAATGATGTTGCTGTCATCATGTTTACTGGAGGAACAACTGGTACACCCAAAGGGGCAATGTTATCTCACCGTAATCTCCTAAATAATACAATTATGGGTGAAAATTGGTTTAATCCACCACTGGAACATGGAAAAACAGTTTTTATGGGATCATTGCCTTTTTATCATAGTTTTGGTGCTACTACGGCTATGAATGCATCAATAAGGTTTGGAGGCCTCTGTGTGCTGATGGTGGATCCACGCGAGGGAAAATTTATCAAGATTCTTGAGCTTCTCCAGAAATATAAGGTAGAGGTTTTTTGTGCCGTTCCCACACTTTATATAGCGATATTACAACATCCTAAGATTTCTGAATATGATTTAAAGTCCATTCGAGTGTCTGTTGCAGGAGCAGCACCTGTACCACTGGCAATGTTGCAAGAATATGAACGAGTGACAGAAGCTAACATGTGTGAAGGCTATGGGTTAACAGAAACATCCCCTATAACACATGGGAACCCCATGGCGCCTACACCAGGCGTAGGTAAACCTTTGAAAAAAGAAGGAAGCATTGGATTACCTTTTCCAGATACTGAAGCGATAATTGTTGATCTTGAAACCGGAATAAAACCTCTTGGACCCAATGAGGAAGGAGAGATTGCTATTTCTGGACCACAGGTTATGTTAGGCTACTACAATAAACCAGCTGAGACAGAAAATGTCATGAAAACGATAGATGGCAAGCGATTTTTCCTAACCGGGGACATCGGTAAATATGACGAGGATTTCTACTTCTATATAACTGATCGGAAGAAAGACATGATCGATGTAGGCGGATTCAAAGCTTATCCACGAGAGATTGAAGAAGTGTTGATTGCTCACCCGAAAATCTCTAACGCAGCTGTGATTGGGGTTCCACATCCTAAAGTAGGGGAAACTGTAAAGATCTTTGTTGTTATCAAACCAGATGAAGAACTAAGTAAAGAAGAAGTCCTAAATTATTGTAAGGACAAATTGGTTAAATACAAACAACCTCACAGTGAGGAATATATTGAGATTCGAGAAACTTTACCGATGACCCAAGTAGGAAAAGTGCTTAGACGAGAGTTACGAGAGGAAGAGAAAGAATAATCAGGTTAAATTCGAAAGTATTCCTCTTTACTACTTTTTTCTCTTCACCAGTAAGCACTTAGGAAAGCTATCAATAGAAGACCAAAGAATAATAAAACCGAGTAAGCAGCTAATGGATTCTCTCTAATAAATTCTCTAGTTATCATTCTAGCTACAGCTGTCGAAAAATTCATTTGTTGTTTCATTGATAGTTTATTGCGATCGAAAATTGTAAAACCAAAGATTTTAATGCTAGGAATCATATGAGTGAGACAATAATAGACCCCAAAAGGTAAAGCAATTATGAGAAGGATAGCTACAAGCCATAATTTGGGATTGGATAATGCAAATATGATTCCAATAAATACAATAGTAATCCATAAGAGCAACCCCCAAAACCACCCATAAATCGAATAAACAAACTCTTCTGGTCGAGATGTCTGTTTGACCCTACTCTCCACAGATTTTTCTGTAAACTCTTCCTTTACCTCATCAAACGATTTAGTTAAGGTTTCTTTCATTTTTTGGAAGCTAGAAACTTTTGGTTCCTTTTTATCTGGATCTTTCTTCTTAAACCATGACAAAGTAATCATTCCAAGTTACAATTTGTAGTTTTAAAAACTATAATATTGCAAATAAATTAAATTATCGAGAAAATAGACTGATAATTATAGAGAAAATAGAAAAAAGAAAAAAAAGAAATCACGTTTAAGATTAATTCTAATAGATATAACCTTGAGCCATCATAGCTTCAGCGACTTTTAGGAAACCACCGATGTTTGCACCTAACACGTAATTGCCAGGTTCTCCGAATTTCTTTGCAGTCTCATGACAAGTTTTATGGATGGCGACCATGATCCCGTGCAGTCTTTGATCTACTTCTTCCCTTGTCCAAGAGATACGTAGACTGTTCTGTGACATTTCAAGACCAGATACAGAGACTCCACCTGCATTTGCAGCTTTTCCAAGACCATAAAGTATCTTGTTTTCTTGGAAAACTTCAATACCAGGAGGTTCAGTAGGCATATTAGCACCTTCACCAATAGCTATTACACCATTATCTACCATTGTTTTGGCTTCAGTACCGTTAATTTCATTTTGAGTCGCACTTGGAAATGCTAAATCAGCTTTAATAAGCTCCCAAGGTCGTTTACCTGGATGATATTCTGTATTTCCACCGAAGTGCTCATGATATTCTTTGATACGACCACGTTGAACGTTTTTCAGATCCAAAACCCAATCTAATTTCGCTCTATCAACACCGTCAGGATCATAAATCGCTCCGCCTGAATCACTTAATGTAACTACTTTAGCACCAAGGTCGATTAATTTTTCAGTAGTAAATTGTGCAACATTTCCTGAACCTGAAACAAGAGCTATTTTGTCCTTCATGTCCATGTTTCGAGTTTTTAGCATTTCTTGAACAAAGTAAACACAGCCATAACCAGTAGCTTCAGGTCGAATTAATGAACCGCCATATACTGGACCTTTACCAGTTAAAACACAGGTGCCATGGTCATTAGTGAGTTTTCGGAAGGCTCCGTACAAAAAGCCTATCTCACGAGCACCTACTCCGATATCACCTGCAGGTACATCCGTGAATTGACCAATATGCCGATATAGCTCATTCATAAATGAATAGCAAAAACTCATGACTTCCGCGTCAGTTTTGCCTTTTGGATCAAAATCAGAGCCACCTTTACCGCCGCCCATAGGGAGAGTAGTAAGACTGTTCTTGAATACCTGTTCAAATCCAAGGAATTTAATCATGCCAAGGTTTACTGTGGGATGGAAGCGTAAACCGCCTTTGTATGGTCCAATTGCTGAGTTGAATTGGACTCGCATACCACGATTTACCTGAAGTTTACCATCTTTGTCTACCCAAGGAACACGAAAAACAATCATACGCTCGGGCTCAACAATTCTTTCTAGAATTGAAGCATCCTTAAATTTAGGATATTTCTTAATTGCCGGCGCTAGAGTTTCCAAAACTTCTAACACAGCTTGATGAAAGATTTTCTGATCAGGATCACGTTCTATTACTTTGTTATAAACGGATTCTATGTAGGGATCCATACTCTCACGACCATTTTTTTTTTTGTAGGGGATTTTTGTAGTGGATAGATTTTTTTTTGAATTGGATTAACAGTTTATAAATGTAATTTAGTTCAATTCATGTAATTGACATGTAATTCATAGGGTGAACTCAAATGTCAGCTAAAATTGGTTTAATTGGTGGCACAGGACCTCAAGGACAGGGTATTGCACTTCGATTTGGTCTTGCAGGTGAAAAAATAAACTTAGGAAGCCGGCAAGAAGAGAAAGGGCTTAGGATCGCAACTGAAATCAATGAAAAAATCGGTAAAGACTTGATGGTGGGGATGGAAAATTCACAAGCTGTTACTGAATCAGACATAGTACTGCTTACAATTCCGATTTCAAAAGATCCTCAAAATGCTGAAAAATGGTTAATTGAATTTGTGAGCAGTCTTACTGACCATTTAAAATCAAGTGCTATTTTTGTAGATGTTACAGTTCCCTTAGTGTTTGAAAAAGGTTTTGTTGGATTACACACGTTATCCGAACCTTCTGCAACCGAAGTTCTAAGGAAAAAAGTAATTCCTGAGGATATTCCAGTTGTTGGTGCTTTTAAAACACTCAGTGCAGAAAAATTAAATGATACAGTAACATATCCCACTTTAGAATATGATGTGTTTATCTGTGGACCTAAAGAACCCAAGAAACCAGTTTTCGAAATCGCGAAAAAGATTCCGAATCTCCGACCAGTGAATGCGGGAGGTACAAAATATGCACGTTATTGTGAGATGCTAACTGCATTCGCTATTGGGATTAATAAACGATATAAAATCAAAGATTCGGGTTATCGAATTCTTGGAATTTAGGATTGAAAATTTAAAAACCCAAAATCTTATTTTTTTCTACTTACATAGGTCAAGAAAGCTTTCTTTTTCTTATGTTCGTTCTTTAAGTATAGCAAGGCATTTTTCGACTGGAAAAGCTTCCCGTTTATGATTATCCCTTCCAACCATGGTTTCTGCCATAAAGAGAGAATTTAGAACCGCTTCCTCAACCACTTCAATGGTAGCCCTAAAGAAGAGATCCATTAAACTATTTTCAATAGAATAGGGGGTTGACTCTCGGGATGTAGTAAAAGAAACAACAAAATCTCCGCTTCCATTTGAACAATGAGACCCAACCCGTGCAAGTCCGTATGGAACGCGTTTTCCCAAACGACTGAGTTTTAAATTGTCAAATGGGGCGTCTGTTGCGAGAATGACGATAATAGACCCTTTATTATTAAAATTGACTTGGTTCGGGAGTTGTGGTAAATATTTCCCTATCAGAATACCCAATATCGATAAATCTTCTCTCTTCCCGAAATTACTTAAAACTAAACTTCCTAATGTATAATCACCTACTAGACGCGAAGAAGTTCCGATTCCTCCTTTAAATTCAAAACAACTCATTCCTGTTCCTGCTCCAACATTCCCTTCAGCAACTACATAGTCACTAGCCTTTGAAATGGCTTCAAACACATGTTCTTTCTTAACATGACGCCCTTGAATGTCGTTCAAGAAACTATCATTGCATTCGGCTACAACAGGATTTACTGTACTTGTTTCAATTCCAATCTTAGGATTTCGTTCAATCATGTAATCAATTAAAGCATCAGCAACTCGTGGGACACTCAAAGTATTTGTAAGAAGAATAGGAGTTTCAATTTGTCCAAGCTCTTCTATTTGAGGAAGACCTATCGTTTTCCCAAACCCGTTGATCACTATTGTACTTGCTAGGACTTTTTTTTTAAAGAGATGTCCATTATGCGGAAGAATCGCGGTGACTCCTGTTCGAACAGGACCTAATCCTGGTTTTAACTTCCCATCTCCTTTAATGATTGTTGAATGTCCTACAGATACTCCAGAAATATCAGTAATACTGTTTTTCGACCCAACAGGTAATGAACCTATAATTAATCCTAAATCTCGTGCTCTTGATCTCATAAGTTAGGATTCTACAATGGACTATTTCTTTCTTCACTTTCTTTAATGCTTGGATGGATCTAACCATGGAAGAATTGATCCTATCTTTATTTCGGGAATGGTTTGAAGCAGAGACATTAGTCTAGTTACAGGCATTCCAACAACATTATTGTAACACCCGTTGATTCGTTCAATGAGAAAAACTCCTTTTCCTTGTATGCCATAGCCCCCAGCTTTGTCGATACCTTCTTCTGTTTTAATATAGGCACGAAGCTCCTTATCTGTGACTTTTCTCATGTAAACAGTAGTAATTTCGTAATGAGTTCTAATAATTGAAGAGTTGTAGTTTACCAGAGCTAAGCTAGTAATAACTTGATGTTCTCTACCTGCCATTTTTTGAAGCATAACATAATTCTCTTTACCCGTATGGGGTTTTCCATAGATTAGATTATCAACTACTACTACTGTATCTACACCTAGTGCTACTCCTTTGCTTGAAATCTGCTTGATAACACTTAAAGCCTTCAATTGGGCATTTTTAGTTGTTCTTATGATAGGGTCGGGATCTAAAGTTTCTTGAGCTTCTGGTATTATAGTTTTAAAAATAAAACTGTGCTGAGAAAGCAGAGTAGCCCTACGAGGAGATTTAGATGCGAGATAGAGTTGTGTAATCAAATTATTACTCATAATATTCCCAATATTTCAAAAATATAGATTATTTTTGGAAAAATGAATCTAAAGAACGAATTTTTACCTTTTTAGGAGGTTTTGCAGTCATCCGTTTAATTAACTGATCTACCTTATTTGGAGAAAAGTCATGTTCCTCACAAAGAAATTCACGGAGTCCTTCTTCATTTAACTGACCACCTATTATGCTATAATTGTCTATTACGGGGGGATTCAAGAAAAATTCGCGGATCCCTTCAACATAGGTAGGAAGTTCTGTTTTTATCTTTTCTGGTATTTTATCTAGTGTTTTATATTTCTTAATAGTCTGAAGGGCCTTGATTGGACCTATACCCTTGACTCCATCATTGAAATCAGTTCCAATCAAAATAGCAGCATCAATAAGTTGCTCACGTGTAATTTCATTATGCTGCAAAACTTTCTCAAGATCAATAATTTCAGGAATTAACTTTCCCCGTCTTGATCGCCCTGAGATTGTAAGATATCTAGCCAAACGAGGGGCACCAAAGAGTAATGAATCGAAGTCGCGACTATTGATCGCCCAAACTTCTTTTTTCCGTGTTAAATAAGCTGCTTGGGCTTCTCCTTCCGAAGGAGCTTGAATCCAAGGGATCCCTAAATGATCTAAGAGTAATTTTGCATCATCAACCATATTTCTACTTAGGCGGCTTGATGCTGTCGCTTTCTTCCGTGCAGTTTCGAGATCACCTTCAGCGACTGCTTTCTGCCATTCTTGGGTTGCTCTTTCTCTTATTGCACGACGTTGTTCTATCTCCTTAGCTTTGAATCGAGGGGGTGGTCCATCAAAAACATAAACTAACTTCATAGCATAATCCGATATGAGCTTGGTCATTCTCATTGAAAGGCCTACAAGATGAGATGTTACATTGCCCTGTCTATCCTTAAGCGGTGTTCCATCTTTTGTTCGAATCAGCGCTAAAAACTGATAAAGTGAGTTATTTCCATCTACAGCAAACGTTTTATTCCTTAATGCTTCGAGATTGGTTTCCTCTTTGACAATAATTTTCGCCAGTTGGACGCCCACGGGATTAAACAACCCCCATTAAGATTTTATTGAACCACCAATAGACCATAAATAAATTACTTATTTTTATCTAATTATATCTTAGATTAATGAACTAGCGTTTCTTTAATTATTCAATTAATAGATCAGTTTTATCTAATCATGCTAGAAATGCCCTTCCTTCAAGCGGAGAATGAATTATGAATACATAGCTTTAGAACTGGGTGTAATATGCATTGAAATGCGCCCGAATGGAATAATTATCGTACTAGTCACTATATAGCAGGGCTTAATATCCGCACATGACGCGCCATCCAACTGTGCAATAAATTCTCTAGAAAAAAGGCAAGCTGGTAGCAGAACAACGTTGATAATCTCATAAGTTTCCAACAAAGTGCTCCTTGGTGACAAGAGTAGCTCGAAGAAAAGTTGGAAGCCTCTTGCTTTAGCTAGAGGAAGGCGTCACTCGGTTATGAGTCTTTTAATTTTGTCTGAAAGATCTTCTTTATTCTTAACACGGCCTATTCTCTTTTCCTTTAAGACTGATTGGACTTCTTCAGCGAAAGGTGTAAAAATTTCCGTGTTTACTCCTCGATCTGTATAACTGGTCCAAACAATCTCTTCAAATCGTGTAAAAAAATTCATTGCTAATTGATCGAGAATTTTTTTTGCTTTTTGTAGGGGAGCAGATTGAGAAACTCCAATAACGAACAGCATCTTTGATCGAGTCGTATAAAGAATTTGTAAGTCCCCCATCTTTGTTGCTTCTAATCCCGCTCCACTTACTTCTTTTGAAAAATCATTAATAGCAGTGATAATCCCGCCAAAAAGGGTAGAATCTATATTGGAAACTGAATCTGTCTCAAAACTATATATACATAAACCCCCCTGGGAGACAATCCAAAAACCCTCAATCATATGTCTTATCTTCCTAGGAAAGGATAGTTACTGGACACCTTTTGTATATTAATATCATCCAAAATGTACCATAATTAACATTTTTGAGTTATGTAGGTGATATGAGGCTATTTATCAAAAATAAAAGACTAGATGCGAAAGTTTACTGTCAGAAAACTGTTACAGTTCTGATCCGAATAGTAAAAGAAAGATTAAAAGAGTAACTCTGACTATCTATTATAGTAGATTCTCCCTTCAGAGCAACTGTCCAATTGAAATTATTCAAACACTACATTTAGGTCCTTTATGTTGTGTTGCATAATAAAAAAATAGATAGAAATCCGAGATTTATGACGTAAGAATTATAAAAAAAGGAATCTTAATTTCCAAGTCATTCTTGGGATTTAATAGATGACAAAACATATCTTCGTGAAAAATATATTTCGATTGGTTACTTAGATTTATTGTTTGTCCCCAAGGGGTATTAGATTTGGTGAAAAGATTTAAAGTAGTGGTCTTTGGGGAAGGAGCAGTAGGTAAAACTTCCCTTATTAAGCGTTATACCGATGCCACTTTTCAAACTGATTATTTACCGACAATAGGTGTTCAATTTTGTATTAAAGAAATTATATTAATGGATGGTGAGATCTCAGAACTCTTACTGTGGGATATGGCAGGACAAGACCGATTCCGTTTTGTAAGGCGTCAATTCTTTCAAGGGGCAGTAGGAGGAATTGCGGTATATGATATCACTCGTATGGTAAGTTTGGAAAGATTATCTCAATGGTTTAACGATTTCTACACTAATACAGGACCCGATACCCCTTGTGTTCTGTTGGGTAATAAGATTGACCTAATGGAAATGCGAGAGGTGCCAGCAGAGGCAGCAATAAAGCTCTGTGAACAAAATAAGCTCATTGACCATTTTGAGACATCTGCGCTCGAGGGCACAATGGTAAATACGGCTTTTGAGGCAATTGGAAACGCTGTATTAGAAAAACAAAAAGATTAGCTAATCTGTAGAGTTGTTAAAGGAAAAAAGTGAAATATGTGAAATATACATGAAAAAGAATGATTTGAAAGATGATAACTCACTTATTGATTCTACAAGTGATCAATCTTTAATGCATTCAACTGTCGGGACTACCCATATTGGCAATTATATTTTACAGAATTTTATGATAATAATCAATAAGCAATCTATTCTCATAGCTATTATATCAGTGTCCCTCACTTACCTTTCAATCGAGTTTGAATTCTATGCGGATATTCCTACTTCTTTTATTGGAATTGCGATTATTTTTCCAATAGTTTTTTCAATCAACTCGGCCTATAGACGGAGAGAAGAGGCTTTATCCTATTTTGCTGCGATTATGGCTTATTCTGCAGCTATTTTTTATGCTCACAGAGATTGGGTTAAAAATCGTGACATGGAACACACTAAACGTATAAAAAATTTGCTATCTGGTCTTTTCATGGGATTTAAGGATTTTTTTACTGGAAAAGCAGCAAATCTCAAACAAGTTTCTAATCTTTATGCTATTTTTTCTCAAATTTCGGATTCAAATGAGAAACTGCGTAAAGATGGCGTTCAACCACCAGAAATGGCCAGAATTAACCTATATTTACAAGAAATTATTTCAAATTTTGAGCGAATGAAAAATATCCTTATATACAGAACACCTCTCACTCTAAGAGCTTATAGCCGATTTTTTCTAAATGCTTCTCCGTTATTATTTGCGCCTTATTTTGCTTATCTCGCAAATCGATTCAATAATGATATCTTTGGCTATGCCATAGCAATTTTATTTAGTATCGTGTTAGTTAGCCTTGATAAAATTCAGGATGACCTAGAAAATCCTTATGACACAATAGGTAAGGATGATATACGTTTT
>JAEOTF010000329.1 GCA_016840025.1 Candidatus Hodarchaeota archaeon | reverse complement strand
GGTGATGTGGACATGCTCCGATACATGTGGTCCGAGATTACCACTGCAGCGCAGGAATATCCCGGTGATATTAAAATGGTCAGCGCTCCCTCAATTTGGCGTAAAATGATGTGGATTAACACTAACATCTTCCCACTCAGTGACAAGCGGGTCCGTCAAGCGATAGATTATGCGATCGATTACGACGCGATTGTGGAAGCGTCCGAAGGCGGCAATGCTATAGCGATCTACAACCAATATCTCCCCGAAAGTTACTACGGTACATGGCACAACTCTGCATCCGACATCTACGCCTATAATCCGGCAAGAGCTTATGCAATTCTTGAAGCGGCTGGGTATCTAGACACTGATGGTGACGGAATCCGTGAGACAGGATATACAGAACCCATCACGACTACCACCGAACCAGAAACCACCACCGAACCAGAAACCACCACTGAGCCAGAAACTTCTGAGCCAGAATCATCCGAAGACGGCGGTGCAGGATTCGGATTAGCAGAGATGTTATTGCTCTGTCTAGGATCCTTCCTAGTTCTTACGATCCTACCACGGAAACGTAAGCGTTAGAGCAACAGGTACACTCTCTCCTTCTTTTTTTCTTTTTTCTTTAATTCTTTAATATTTTAGATACGAATTAGTTTTCTTTTATGTTATCTTTAATACTGCAAAATTACCTTTTCATTAAAGCATGGCGAGTAATGACTGGGGTTTCTTGCACTTTCTTTGATAAAAGTGAAGCCCTCGTCATTTTCATGCTTATAACTACTTTCGTTCTCTTTTCCGTCTAATTCTACTTTTCACTCCTGAGATCAAGAACAAGAGAGGCACATACACCCGTCATCCCACATCGAAAGCAATGGGCTGTCTTGCATAATATTCTGTAAAAATGATCATTAATTTAATAAGAACTTTTAAGCGATTTCTTACAAAAGTTGAAAATAGGGTTGATTATCATGGAACAAAATGAACTGTTAGCTATGTTGGAAAAACACTTAGAGATGGAATTGACTAATGTTAAGATATCTCAGGAGAAGGAAGAACAGCTTAAAAGTGCTGGAGCTAAGCTTATGTTAAAACAAATTCGCATGGATAGTCAAAAACATGCTGAAATGCTAAAGACATTAATAGAAACAGTGAAAGCGGGGGAACCTAAATACTTATGGGACTACCGAATCGATAAATACGTGGGACAAGTAGCTACTGAGAAATCACTGCAAAAACATGTTGAACTTGAGCAGGATATGATCAAAAGCACTGAAGAAGCAATTAAAAAGATAGATGACCCAGGAATAAAGATGATACTTAAGCAAATTCTTGAAGATGAGAAAAGACACCATAAAGTATTAAAAGAGGTAATCCAACGATTAAATGAGCTCGGTGCGTAAGAATATCATAAAATTTTAGGGAGATGAGTTTTTCTAATTATCTTAGTGACAAACTGGAATCTTGTTTAAGTTAATTTTCCTTCATTACTTCTAAATATTTTACTCCCTTATTTTCCATTTTATTTTTGATAATCAACCCATTCTTATTAAGTAAACTTTCTACTGCTTCAAGGTTTATTCCTGTGTCTGAATCATTTTGTGACAGTTCTACAAATAAATCCGTATATACATATCTTACATCAGCCTTTTTTTCGAATTTTAGCGTATCTATGATGATTCCTTTCCCATTCGGTTTTAAAATACGACACATTTCGGGTATAAGCCATTCAGAACCATTTTTTTTAAGTGTAAACGCACAAAGCACTAAATCAACCGAGTTATCCGGAAGGTGAGTCTTTCCTTGATCAACTTCAACAATAGTAATAATATCCTGAAGTTTTTGATATTCTATTCTATCATTTATCGCAGAAAGGTTCTCTTTGCTTGAGGCTGTTAGAAACATACGACCAGTTGGTCCTATGTGCTGACACAAATCTGTTTCTGGATGCCAGATAGAATCAGTTCGCCGGAATGATAAATCTGCAATTACCATCCCAGGAGATAATTCTGTTAAATTATATAAATCATCTTTCACAAAAGTATAATATTCAGCAATCAGTTCCGGGAATAAATTCATAAAATTAGCCAAATAGGTTCTTACAAGCTTTCTACCAGAATTTGTTGTCTTGAAAAATTTTCTATTGGCACCTTTTCTTATTTCTTCTCGTACCGAGATCAAATCATTCTTTTTTAACCGATTAAGAGTAGGATAAAGCTGTCCAGCACCAATTGGATAGCCATTCATCTTAAGATTATTTGATAACTCTAATCCGTACATTTCCCTTTTCCAAAGTAACGTAATTATAGATAATTGAAGAAAACCCAGCCGACGCCATGAGTAATCCTGTGAAATACTATGCGGATCCATAAAATATCACTTAACATGTATAGTCTATATTTAGTATTTTATATCTAAGCTACTATACAAAAGGTAGGGCATATAAATATAACGGGTAACGATTCAAACAAATTAACACAATAATAATTTGAGGGAAGATTGTGACTTATAAATGCCTATAATCCCAAGAAACTTCTCAAAAAAGATAAATATTAGTGTTATCATATTTAATAATTAAGTAAAAACATATTTTAGAAAAAAAACAATAACCTGCCATTATTAGTTAATAGATCAGGTCTTAGACATGGTCAAGGGAGTAATTCAATGATTCTGCTATTATAGTGCAATATAATACATATTTATCATAATACATAATTATATTTATGATATAATTAATTGATAGTAGATTATTACAGTTATTAGCTATAGTTTTATCATATTTTATATAATAAATGTAATAGGTTACATGAGATATATTAATAATATCAAAAAATAATAAGAGTGTAACTAAGCCAATCACGGCTTAAATACCTCCAAGGGAATGTTAAATACTACAAATCTTCCAAAAATGCTACAAGATAGAGTGGAAGTAGAGCAAATCAATGTCTCTCATCACGGTAGATCCTAACTAACTTGTAGCATGCATTCCCTCACCTCAAAAGCGATACTTGGAAGTGATATATACCTAAAATGGCCTAAAATATGCCTAAATTTCTATGGAGAAAAAAACTGTGTTTTTAAGTAAAAAAAATAAATTATTTCTAGTAGCCCTCTTATTATGGGGGTTGTCTATAAGTCCCATGGTAACTCAACCAGCAGAAGTCAGCGGTTGGGATATCTATCGAGAAAAGATGGAATTCGAACTGTTGACTCTCGTTGGTGATGGTGCCGGGTTTATTGCAGGTAGTTTAATGAAATCCTATCTAGCTGCAATAGGAATAAAAGTTACCCACATCCACCAAGAAAGTGCGGTGATGTACCCGAAAATACAGGAAACATGGGGATACTACGAGAACGCGACTGCTTATGATCTCGGTGCTGACCCTATGGACACCATTCGTCCCTACGACTTGATTTATATGGCGTTGAGCAGTTCACCAACCACCCCCACTGATATGTATTCTCTGTGTCACTCTGGAAATGACTATCCGGGCGGTGATAATGACATGGGCTTCCACAATACAACCATGGACGATGCGATTGACCTTTCAGCCAATAGTACTATGGATATAGTACCTTTCTACATCAACAAGCAACAAGAGATTGCATCGGAAGAAGTTCCCTATGTCCACGTTCTGTATCAGAAAGACGTTATGCCCGTCCGTAAGGGAATAGATGGGTTAATCTATTCTCCAAATGGGTTAATCTCCTGGGATAATCCAATGACCACCCTAAACTTCCACAATACATCTAATATGCCTGCTGCTCGTGATGGTAAGGAGTTCGTCATGCGGTATTTCAAATTCGTCCGTGACGGTAATCCCGATGGGATGCTGTATTATGAGATTACTACCGGACGCACAGCGTACGTCGATGGGTTGATGTGGGAACCGATGGTAATAACGAATGAAACCGGTCAATATGTTCCATGGCTTGCTGAATCCTACTCGATCTCCACCGATGGGTTAACGTTCAACTTCACCTTGCGTGATGGTATCAAATGGCATGATTTTGCAACTGAAGGTAAATATGTCACACCTGAAGACGTTAAATTCTCGTACGACTACATCAAGAATGCGGAAGGTACAGCGCTTTATAGTCCTGTGACAGACGTAGAAAGCTGTACAGTACTTGCCGATGGCACGATCCAGTTTGTGATGTCCGAATTAGACAGCTGGGCAATCTCCTATATATGGACTGAGTTGAAAATCTTCCCCAAACACATCTTTGAGACGGTACCATACAACGATCCAACCTGGCACGATCTGACCAATATGACCACCAAAATCGGTTCAGGTGCCTTTAAGTTCGAAAAAGTGGATCCTCAATCCCCGCCCACGTGGTGGCAATTCGTCCGTAACGAGGATTATTGGTTCACAGGCGATCACACCAACCTTATGACCAGTCTTGAACCAACAGTAGCAGCAGGTGGTAGTATTCCATACTATCCACGTATGGATCGATTCACTGTCCGTGTGATTACAGGCACTGACGCCACAGTTGCAGCTATTCGAGATGGTTCCGCTGACGTAACCCGGTATATGTGGGCAGAAATTACCACCGCAGCACAAGAATACCCCGATCAGATTGACTTTGTTTCAGCCCCCAGTATTTGGCGGAAGTTGATCCACATCAACAACAACATCTTCCCACTCAGCGACAAACGAGTTCGTCAGGCTATTGCCTATGCCATCGATTATGACGCTATTGTGGAAGCGTCCGAAGGCGGTAATGCAATTGCACTTTACAATAATTATCTACCCGAAAGCTACTACGGTGCCTGGCATAACCCTGCATCTGACGTCTACGACTACAATCCTGCAAGAGCTTACGCAATTCTTGAAGATGCGGGCTATCTAGACACCGATGGTGATGGAGTCCGTGAAACCGGTTGGGTACCAGAGATAACTACAACCACCGAAACCACCACTACAACAACCACCGAAACCACCACTACAACAACCACCGAAACCACCACTACCGGGGATGGCGGCGCGGGATTCACAGTAGTCGAGATGTTATTGCTCAGTCTTGGATCCTTCTTAGTCCTTGCTATCCTACAACGGAAGCGTAAACGCTAGAACATTGTTTTCGCACCCCCCTTCCTTTTTTCTTTTTTCTATCTTTAAAAGAATTCAAGAGGGTAGAGAGCGCTACAAAACTCGGAAATGTCCTGATAAGAGCGAAATTTGGACGGGGCGGATGAATTTACCTATGTGGATGTTTTTCTTGATCAGGAGACCTGTAAACAGCGATAAACTCACTCTAGTCATGTTGTTTTATGGGATAATACTTAAAGAATAAACCTTTATTTCAGTCTCCCCCGATTGAAATCTCTCAAATTAATAGAATTTAGTTAGATTTCATAGATTTTATAACTAATATTAGCGCAGGTTACTTATATATGTTCTAATTCCCTTAATTGCTTTTCAATGCATTCTTTAATTTGGTTTAATCCTTTAATATAGTCTTCTCGATCAATTTCATAAGATTCATTAGATTCACTGCAGCAAATAGATGATAAGATTATTGGAGAATTTTGTGGTACGGGAACTTGTATATCATATATCCAGATAAACTCATCTAGCTCCATTTCTTTAAACTCTTTTTCCCCTCTATCAATATTTCTGGCCTTAATTTTCAAATTCCTCTTCCCTATGTGTTCCCTATTCCCTTTCTTCTGAATTTAGACTTCATGATACTACCTCGCCTACTAAATTCTGTTGTGGAGTTTCTAAAATTTAGAAATCCAACCCAATGATCAATCAGTAAATTAGGTATTAATATTGAACTTATATGTAAAGCTTTGCATTAAGATCTGTAATTTCTTACAGGATCGAAAAAAATGTAGGAAGTAAAAGAGTTAAGAGAGTAAGATGAACAATTATAGGAAAGGAGATGGATAGTTAAGTGCTATTTACAAACACTATAAGATGTAGTACCAATTCGAGTATTATGCATGTGACTACATGTGAAGACATGTTTAGTAACCTTAACATTAAAAACAATCTAATACATATGAACATGAATCCATACAATGATTATCAATAACTATAGTTATATATTGAACTCAAACACAATTTTGTTCCGTTCCTAGGGTTATCAATTACTTTTCAGTAAAAACCAGCTAGTAATAAATTTGAGTGAGTATAGGTTCTATAGTCTATAGAAGAATAAAATTAATTAGTGATACAAAAAGATCCGATAAAGGTCTATTGGCGTAATAATGTTCAACTAACTATTGATGGTAAAATATTACTATAGTCATATAAAATTCACTGAAAATAATATTTAATACCATATTGGAACCTGATTATACCACGGTTAGTTTGAATTTGAGTCATCCACATTCAATGAACTAGCTTAGAGGCATAAACAGTGACTATTCAAGATCAAAAATTCAAAAACCAGACTGAGCGCGAGCAATCTTCATTGTGGGATAAAATTGAACATCCAATAACAGTATACGTATTCAATGGTTTTATAATCGCTTTTTTTCTTTTTTTAGTATTGTTCCCTACTATCTATGTATTTGTTTATGTCGCTGAGAAAGTAGGAGTGATATGGAATGATGTCCTTCAGAATGAAGATCAAATGTCTGCTATACTGGAAGCGATAAGTCTCTCGGTCGGTGTATCAATCACTGTAACAATAATCGATATAATAATAGCTTTTCCTCTAGCTTGGACATTGGTACGGTCCCGATTCCCAGGCAAAAATCTGGTTAATGCTATAATTGAATCCCCATTAGCAGTACCTACTGCTGGACTTGGGTTCTCTGTAGCACTTTTTTGGGGGATTACACCGGGTATATCCAAACCATTAGGAGCGATAGGAGCTTTTTCAAATGTATACATTATGTTAGTTCTATTTCACTTTACTACAACTTTTTCGTACGCTGTTCGGGCACTTTCGGCGATTTTAGAAACAATCGACCCTGAGTATGAAACTGCTGCAGTAGTTTGTGGAGCATCCCGCTTTTCTGCAGTTCGTACGGTTACACTTCCTATGACGAGACCAGGATTTGCAACTGCTGCAGTATTATGCTTGGCAAAATCATTTAGTGATACTGGAGGAGTAGTTGCAGTACTTGCAGCATTAGGTACAGCTCAAAAGAATGGAACAGCGCTAATTGGAGCGAAAAAAGGTGAATACAAGGCTGCAACTGATTCAATTCTTAAGGAAATTCTTTTAGCAGAACTTGCGCTTATTAGTGCTTTTATGATCCTAATTGCGTTGTTTTTCTTAATCCTCAGTAAAATCCTGTTTCTAAAAACAAAAATTAACACACGTAAAGTATGGCCGCACTGGGAAAATAAAATTAGCTCTCCTCAGATGAATCACATTAGGATTGGTATTGCGTTCGGTTTTTTCATTCTCATTATTCTTATCCCTTCTTTTTTCATTTTTTCCTATGTTCTTACTACTAAAGCACCCGCGAGTATTGACTGGGGAAGATTATTAGGAGCCCTGGGGCTTAGCATTTTCATTGCTACATGCGCTACGCTCTTAAATCTAATTATAGGTATACCTTTTGCTATTTGGATTCATAAAAGACAAAATCAACTAATTGGGAGAATTATGGATCAAATCGCAGATATTCCTTATGTTGTTCCATCAGCAGCACTTGGTTTCAGTATTTCATTATTTTGGAGAGATACAACCTTCATTCCAACAATAATACTGGTCATTTTAGCCCATACTAGTATGACGTTTCCTTTTATTGTTAGAAATACGATCGGAGGGCTACAAGCTATAGATCCAGCTCTAGAAGAAACAGCAAGAACTCTGGGTGCGCGCCCAATACAAGCATTCTCGCGTATTACTTTTCCTGTATTATGGCCTGCGATTTTAGCAGGAGCGATTATGGCTTTTACACGGAGTATAGGAGAGACAGGAGCAACAATCGCGGTATCTCCAGATACAACAACCGCTCCAAAACTAATAGTCGATCTAATTTCAACAAATGATTATTATTATGCTGCCTTGGCCACAGTTCTGCTAATTGTTTTTACATCAATTGCAATCTTCACAGCTAGATTGCTACAAAAGACTAGGAGCTGAGAAGATGCCAGAAATTGCCATTAAAAACATTTCAAAGCGTTTTGGGAAGAATATCTGGGCACTTCAAGATCTTTCCTTAAATGTGGCTGATGGGGAAATTTTAGGGCTTCTTGGTCCTAGTGGTGCAGGCAAAACCACGTTACTTCGAGTAATTTGTGGTCTTCTAAAACCAGATACAGGAAAAATATTTATTGATGGAAAAGACATCACTCGTCTCCAGCCTGAAAAACGGGGGATAGCATATCTTCCTCAGACTTACTCCTTGTTTCCTCAACTTTCAGTTTGGGAGAATACAGTGTTTAGTCCTAAAGTTCGTCAACGGCCAAGAATGGAATGGGAAGAATTAGGTAATGAAATTTTAACAATGGTAGGATTACGTTTAAGGCGATTTTCATTTCCTTCTGAACTTTCAGGTGGCATGCAACAACGATTAGCACTTTCAAGAGCCCTAGCAACAGATTTTGATATTCTTTTACTAGATGAACCTCTCAGAGCATTAGATGCACGGCTCCGTATTGAGCTACGCGAGGAATTGTACCAACTTTCAAGAAATTTGAATAAAACAGTAATTTGGGTAACACATGATCAAGTTGAGGCCATGAGTGTAGCTGATCGACTCGCTGTACTCCAAGCAGGTAAACTTCATCAAGTGGGATACTCCGAGAATCTTTATAATAATCCTCTAACACCTTTTGTTGCTAGTTTTCTAGGAGAAGCTAATTATTTTGAGGGACAAGTAAGAGAATCTGCTTCTAATTCATCTAAAAACATAATTATTACGAAAGATGGACTAAATATAGAATTTATTAAAAACAACGTTAAAGGTCAAGTATCAGCATATATCAAAACAGAGAACTGCCACCCTTTAGTCTCAGGCAAGAAAGGAAATTCATCAAGCTTCAAAGTTCAAACCCATTTTAAATCCTATCATTTCACGGGTAAATGGGCTGTGATTAATTGTCAAGCAACAGAAAAAACCGAGATCAAGTGTAAGATAGAATCTAAGAAGGTAAAAGAATGGAATCTTCGTCCTAATACGCCTATTTCGATTGAAGTTGATCCACATAAGGTACATGTATTTCCATTGATAAAAGGTGTAAGTTAAAATTGTTAGATATTAATGTTGAAGATGTCTCAATGGTCTTTGATGGTAAAATTAAAGCACTAACCGATGTTAATCTCCATCTAGAAGATGGATCTTACACTGTGCTTCTTGGACCCAGTGGATGTGGAAAAACAACTCTCCTACGAGCGATTTCAGGACTACTCTTTCCAACAAAAGGAAGAGTTTTGATAAATGGGAAAGATGTTACTAATATCCCGATTGAAAAGAGAGGAAAATTAGGATTTGTATTTCAACATTATGCGCTGTTCCCCCATATGACTGTATGGGAGAATATTTCTTATTCTCCGTGGATTGAAGGACTTGAAAGTGTTAAGATTGAGGAGATTTCAAAGCAAGCTCATGAACAAACAAAACTGTCTGATAGTGTAGAACGGCGTCCTAAGGAATTATCAGGGGGAGATACACAAAAAGTAGCACTTGCCCGAGCATTAGCAACCGAATCGAAACTTCTTTTCCTTGATGAACCACTATCTGCACTAGATGCTCATGTTAGGGCTGAATTGCGATATGATCTACGAAATATTGCAAAAGAATTAGGATTAACAGTTTTACATGTCACTCATGATCAGGATGAGGCTCTTTCAGTTGCAGATCAACTTATTATCATGCGTGCAGGTGAAATTGTTGAGATAGGTTCACCAGAAGAATTATATGAAATGCCACAACGCCTTTTCACAGCAAACTTCCTAGGTGAATCAAATTCTCTAGAAGGTACTGTAGAACAAAAGAATCCACTATTTGTTAAGCTAAGAAACGATTTAGCAATACGCTGTCAATCAGCAGCAGTTTATACCCCCCGACGCGGAGATTCTGTAGTTGTAACGTTTCGTCCTAATACAATTGAGTTGATAATCGGTGAAAAAGGGAGTTTAACAGGAATCTTAGAAAACCTTCAATTTATTGGCACGCATTATCGAGCTCAGATTCTTTTAGATACACTTGAATTAGTTGAATGTGATGTACCGATAACTACATTGAAAAACAATGTACCCCAAGTAGGTGAGGAGGTTGGAATTAGACTAGACCCTTTACGAACTCTATGTTATCAACGTCCTTCTTTAGGATTAAGTGAAGAATTAAAGTTAGAATAGAGAAAACTAAATTAATACAGGCGGAAATAAGGAAATGAAAACACTACTAGATTGGTTTAGAGACCGACGTTCCCGAGCAATAGTAAGACTAATGAAAGATCATTTAATTAAAGTTCTTGATACGAATCATGGTCTTATCGAAGCTATTCGAACTAGTTTAGTTACTCCCGTGGATAAAGAGAAAGTTTTTGCATCTATTGAGGCAGTTCATCTCAATGAGAAAGCTGGTGATTCTATTCTACTTGATTTATCTGAACTTATCAGCGGAGCACTTTTTCTTCCAACGCGTCATATCATGTACCGCCTTGTTAGATCTAATGATTCTATTGCAAATTGGCACCACGCAGCATCAAAAAATCTCCAATTAGCACTTGATTTAGGATTCTCTCTTCCTTTAAATACGTTGAAGATCGAAGAAACGATGCTTCAGCTAACTGAGCAAAGTATCATTAAAGTTAGAGAAGCAATTGAAATGTTAGCAGAAGATGCCGAGAAGGCACTAGACATTTGTAAAGAAATTGAATCTATTGAATCTAAAGTGGATGAACTCTTTTTTGAGGCTCGTCGAGAACTTTTAAGTGTAGAATTATCCCCAGCGGCATTAATCACTCAACTAGATCTACTCCTTGGTATAGAACAGGCTAGTGATTATTGTACTAAGTCTGTAGATAGTATTATTGACATTGTTATGACAGGACGATAATTAGGAATCTGCTTAGAGTTAGGATCATAATTAGCGATAATTGAGACATAATTAGCGATATTTGAGATTAACATTTTATTCTCCCGCATCTACGATTTTCCGAGCAGCTAACATTAGAGGAACCAATGCGTCCAAATGGTCTCGGTTTCTTAAGTGTTTTAACCATTCCTTTGGAAGATGACCAAACCCCTTTTTTACACCTATAAAATTACCAGCAATACAACCTATGGAATCTGAATCGCCAGAATGATTTACTGCAAGTCGAAGACATTTCTTAACATCCTCAGGATGCCGTAAAAATGCATATAATGACATAACATACGCTTCATCCCCTACCCATCCTCTACCAAGGGATGACATTTCATCTATCTCATTACTACCAAATCTAAGAGCATTTATTCTTTCCAAACATTTATCAAAATCTTGATTATGCCCCCGAAACATATTATCAACGCGGGGAAGTATTTTTTCCTCAGGAATCCCATCTAAGATAAGTTTCACTGTATAAGGAGCTGCAACAGAAGCAATAATCGCAGCAGGATGACCATGTGTCGCAATCCCCTGTGATCGCGCAATTTGAGTTAATTTGTCACTATTGTTTTGGTAGATGAAACCAAGGGCGGGTGAACGCATAACGGAACCACATCCCTTGGACATCAGTATTCCTGAAGTTGACCAATGTCTTCCTTGAGCTAAAGCCCGTACTCCTTTCAAACAAGTGTTTCCAGGTGCAATACCAGGATTATCCAACCAATTAATGAATTCCTTAACAATATTTGTCATAATTGTATCTAGATCTCCCAAAGGATCTGGACAGACCCCTTTAATTACAGCAATAGCCATTTGTGTGTCATCAGTCCAAGGAGAGTCTACCAACAGTTCAGTAAGACCCTTTTCCCCATAAGCAGCTTGGATACTTTTAAGAGACGAGAATTCTATTGGACAACCGAGCGCATCTCCCAATGCACCGCCATAAAGCATACCAAGAAGCTTATTTTCTAAATCAGATTGACTCATGAAATTCTTATACTCCTAATAAACAATTTTAACAATATTACAGCTAATAGAGAATATTAATAGAATTTATAATTATTTTCAGTATATTGGAATAAAATAGATGTGGTAAATCGCTCATTTATCCTTTTTTTCTTTTCATTTCAAATATATTTTATCCTTTTTTCATGATTATTCTCAAGTTCTTTAGTATTCGACAGAAGTAATCATTCATTCTTTGTGTAATTTATATTACATAGGATATCATACTTTATTGAATTACAAAATCTACAGGAACTTAACAGGATCTAAGTAGTGTTTACAAGAAATTTTTTTGCTATCTTTGATAATGACTCCTTCCCGATATAAAAACTCAAATATGTGTTGTGAAGACCAATGAGCGATAAACCAGAAGTTTTGTACATTAATGCAGAAACTGGTTGGGAAGTTACTCTTTTAGACAAACTAGAACACCTTTTTAATGAATATCTGGGTGATCTAATCAAGAAAGATGATAGAGTGCTGTTAAAAACTCATTTTGGCCAATGGGGAAACATGGCTACCTTTCGTCCTTCAATTATGCGGAAATTAGTAGATTTAGTACGAGATAAAGGAGCTTATCCTGTTTTAGCGGAGACTACAGGACTGGGATATGGAATTTTAGGGAGATATGGAGGGCGAGGAACAGCTACTGATTATCTTCGCATGGCTGCTTCTCAGGGATTCACTATGGGCACTATGGGCGCTCCAATCGGTATTCTAGATGGAGAACTAGGAGTAGATACGTTTCCTGTGGAAATAGATGGAGATAGCATCAAAAAGGTTGCGGTTGCTCGTGGTGCTATCCATTTTGACCAGATTATTATCTTTAGTCATGCCAAGGGACATCCCATCGGAGGAATTGGAGGTGCAATCAAGAACTTAGGAATTGGTATGGTAGGTAAATACTCCAAGGGAATGGCTCATTTTGGGACCCAAATTCCGAAAATTGACCCCGAGAAATGTCTTGGAGAAGAGTGCCAGGCTTGTTTTAAGAAATGTCCTACCCAATGCCTCGGAATTCGTAATAATGTTGCTACAGTAGTTAAACCCGATGATTGTGTCCTTTGTAGTCATTGTGTTTCCGTATGTCGACAAGTCGCTAAAAAAAATGCAGTCAGTTTGGGTTGGATTACAGATAATGATGAACAAGCTCGACGTTTTGCAGAAAACGCAGCTGGTGTTGTAAAAGGATTAGGAGCTGAGAGATTGTATTATATTAACGTTCTTATCGATACGAGTCCAATGTGTGACTGTGTGAACCACACCCCCTATCGTATGACCCAAGACATAGGACTTCTTGCCTCGGATGATCCTGTAGCTATTGATCAGGCTTGTGTTGATATGATTAATAGAGCTCCTAATGCAGCTGGTCCTAATACCCCCTTGGAAAATATAAAGGAAGGCGATGATAAACTAGCCTATGCTCATGCCAAAAAGGATAAGGATGGAAATATAAAGCTTAGCACAGGGCATATAACTCAATTAACACAGGCAGAGAAGATGGGTTTAGGAAAATGCAGTTATAGCTTGAAAGAGATTGAAATACCATCAAAAAAGAAGGAATAAGCAATTAAAAGCAAAAAATTCCTTACGCTTTCTTTTTCATTGTTAAATCACTGATAAGTTAAATTTTTAGCATTAATTCCTATTTAGTAAATGAATATCTATCCAACAATGCGAGTAAACCATTAAAATATATGAAACCACAACATAACATTAAACCAGAGCTTTTGTGATTTATGTGTGCAAAAAGTAGAATAATTATCATATTATAGAGTAAAGTCATTAAGTCGATCAGTATGCAGTTTTACTCGTTTTAAATGATTTTATAAATAGATAAATTATAAGTAGCGACTAAAATCGTTTTGAAAAAATAAATTGAGGTGTAAGCCAATGAAGAAGTACTACAACAAATATATTACCATCATCCTATTAATGGGGTTAAGTGTGTTAGCTGCATCTCATTTAGTGAGTAATAATATTAGTTTTCAACGTACAGAAACACCTACAATTATAAAATCCATAAATTATCAAGAAAATCTTTCAAAACAAGAAAACATAGAAGAAAATTCTTCTCAACGAGCCTTAAAGGATGTTAATTACCTAACGATTACTAGTAATGGTATATTTGCATCATATGCTGGGATAGAAGGCTGGAATGGGAATGGATCAGAAATAAATCCTTATGTTATTGAAAATTATCAACTAGCGACAATTCTAAAAGCATCTATTCTGATTATCAATACAGATGTGCATTTTATTATAAGGAACTGCAATTTAAGTAGAGGAGCTAATGCAGCTATTTACCTCGATAATGTAACCAATGGTAAAATTTCTTTTAATAAGATTACAAATAGTATCACCGGTATCATCATCGAATCTTCCTATAAAATCGAATTTTCTAATAATGATGTGGAAAATTGTTCCACCGGAATTAACCTTCTCAATTCTGAGGAAATAAAGATTGATAATAATGATATATCAGAAAGTAGTATAGGAATTATGGTTAATTCTTCACAGAATAATACGATGACTAATAATACTGTAATTAACAATAAGAGTGAAGGAATAGTCTTAAATAATTCTCCAGATAATATTATTACAAATAATACGATGACTAATAATGGTTTAATTATTCATGGAAAAGAAATTCATGATTTCCTGCAATTAGAGATAGATAATAATAAAATTAATGGAAAACCACTTATATATTGGCAGAATGTGCGAAGTGGGATTATTACAGGAGAAATAGGGCAGATTATATTAATTAATGCAAGTAATTTAGAGCTTTCATATTTAATTATAACAAATACTACAACGTGTATATCAGTTGCTTATAGTTCAAATATCTCTATTCATGAGAATTCTCTAAAAAATATTAAGATTGGAATTCGTCTTGATTTCACATACAATATTACTCTATTTAACAATGTTTTTGAGAATAATTCATGGGTAGGAATTAGCCTTTGGAATTCTAATGATATTGAAATCACCGATAATGTAATAACGCATTCAAGTAGGGGAATAGAGTTAATAAATGCGAGTAATAATCGTTTTCTTAATAATAATATTACTAATACTGGAATGGGTCTTTGGTTAAGTCGGTCTAACAAAAGTTCTATAGGTAATAATCTATTGTATAATTGTTCTACGGGGATACGTTTTAGTTTTTCTGAAATGAATTTAGTAGAAGAAAATACACTCGCAGAATGTGCGTATTTTGGCATTTCTCTTGATTATTCACGTAATAACACAGTATTGAGTAATACGATCTCAAATGGTGGTCCTGGTATTTATTTAAGTTCTGTGGGGCTATTTGGTCGTAATAATAGAATTTTATACAATAAATTGTTCAATACTAGTCTTATAATAGAAGGATACTCTATGGATAACGAGATAAATGATAATCTTGTGAATAATAAGCCATTGATATTCTGGGAAAATGTTACTGGAAATGCTGTTCCTCCTGATGCTGGTCAAATTATATTGAATAATTGTACAGATGTAGTAGTAACAGGACAAAACATTTCACATACCTATGTAGCACTCTTAGTATTGAATTGTCAACAATTGACTATTGCGAATAATAAATTTAGTAATAACTCTGCAGGAATTGAATTAATGCAATCTACGGAATGTTATATAGTGCAAAACAGATTGAGTTCAAATGGATGGGGAATAAGAGTATATAATTCAGATAACAATATAATTTCAAATAATACATTTACTATTAACATTCTTTGTGACATATGGTTCATGATGTGGGACAGAAACAACACTATAACATGGAACAATTTCATTAGTAGTGATTATGAGAATTATACACCAATAAGTGCTATGGAAAACCCATTTTCTATTCCGAATAATTATTCTTACAATTTTTGGGATGATTGGGCAACTTTGGATGAAAACGAAGATGGGTATGTAGATACACCATATATTATTTACGGTTATTCTAATGAAGGATTAGTAAACATATCTCAAGACAATTATCCATTGATGTCACCTGTGATTCCTTCTATCCCAAAGCTTTTGTCTCCACTTCCAGGTGAAACATTAAAAGGAACAATTACAATTAACTGGGTAACAGGGAATGATCTTTTTGGAATAGATGCGCTCTATTCTATATATTATTCAAACGACGCAGGTAGATCTTGGGAATTACTTTCATCAGATTTATCAGCTAATTATTATGACTGGGACACTAAAAGTGTTGAAGATGGATCAAAATATATGATAAAAATAGTTTATACTTTCACCGAAGATATTCAAGTGGAATTTATCTCGGACGGGACGTTCACCATAAAAAACACCAGTAAAAGTAATTTGTTCAGTGATTTACTAAAAGTTATGGATAATATAGCTATTCAAGGACTATTAGGACTTTTTATTGTTGGAATTTTCGCCTGGTTGGGTTTTGCACTTACTCAATTGCCTAAATTCCAAAAAAAACTGAATAACGGGGTTCAACAATTAATCCAACAAAAAAATCAAATGCAAGAAATTATTACAGCTATTCCTGAGAATGTAGGGTCAGAAGATTTTGACAGAGAAGTTGCACGGGTTCATCAATCATTTTCAACAACTCAAAAAATCTTCCACGAAACAATTCAACAGATAAAACCAAACTGGTTACCATCTTTTCTCCGTCCGACTACAGAGCAACTTGAGAAGAAATACGCCTCAATAGAGCAAATTTATCAGAATTTTCAAGTAAAAGAGAAAGAACGAATTAAAGAAATCATGGATAAGTAGTCAACGACTTGGTCACGTTTATCAAACTAGCCATAGTTTTTTAATTTGGATTCTTTTCTTTTACAATAATTCCTCTTAGAGCTAAAGGAAAGTCAATCAGTATGTTTGTTATTAGGGTTGCCCTCATAGGTGATGGAGCAGTTGGAAAAACTTGCATCCGTAAACGCTATATGGGCGAGGGCTTTTTAATCAATTATCAGGCTACAATCGGAGCAGATTTTGCTACTAAAAGGACAACCATAGATGATAAAGAATTCCGTTTTCAAATTTGGGATTTAGCTGGTCAGCCCCTCTATTCAGCTGTTCGGGAAATATATTATCAGGGATGTATGGGTGGACTTGCCGTCTATGATTGTACACGACGCCCTTCTTATGATAATATCATTCATTGGGTTCAAGATCTCTGGAAACATTGTAATATGGGTGATATTCCGATTATATTGTTAGGTAATAAATCAGATCTGATGGAAGAATTTCCTGATTCTATTACGTTGGAAGAAGGGGAAAGGCTTGTAGAGCATTTGCAAACAGGAAATACTCCCATTCATTTTTTACCTACTTCTGCAAAAACTGGACAAAACATTGAAGAAGCCTTTAACTTCCTTGGAAGAACCATAATATCTTATTTTAAAGAAAAGATGAGCCTTTAAATTAAAATTAGAGCTAATATGAGATTCTGCATTGTAAAAAATGAGACAATAAGAGGAAATTTCATGAAGGTGTTAGTAACAGGTGGGACGGGTTTTATTGGCAGTTTTCTTCTTGATGATCTGATTCAGAATGGCTTTCCTTCTAAAGAACCTCGAAATGTAGTATGTTTGGTGAGATCTACCTCTAATACAGAACACCTTAATAAACTAGGAGTAACTACCGTTATAGGAGACTTACAAGACCATTCATCCCTTTCTAAGATGGTTAAAGATATTAATATCGTATTTCATGTAGCAGCTCGAGCAGATGATTGGGCTACACAGGATGAATTGATAAAGATCAATGTAGAGGGTACTCGTAATCTCTTAGAAGCTTGTCAGGCTGCAGAAGTCGATTTTTTTGTTCACACAAGCTCTTCAGGAGTGTACGGGCATTTTTCCTCTTCAGAAGCAATTACGGAAGATTATAGAAAAAAGCCTTCTGACAAATATCAACGATCAAAATGGTTAGCAGAAAGAATGGTTTGGGAATTTATCCAAGAAAGGGGATTAAAAGCTACAATTCTTCGTTCTCCAGCTGCAATAGGCCCAAGAGACACTTCTACTCAATTGAAGGCATTTAAAGCCCTTTTAAAAGGCAAGTTTCCTCTTATCGGGAAAGGGAACAACCTATTAACTTTCGTAGATGTGCGAGACCTTGCTCGTGCAATGACTCTTGCTGCACAGAAGAGGGATATTTCTGCAGGACAAGCATATAACCTATATTCATTCAGAGTTTCCTTGAAGGAATATCTTACCTCTATGCAAGAACTCCTCTCTATTGAAGCTCCCCTGAAAAGGTATCCCTATCGATTTTTATACACTATAGGCTATTTATCCGAAGTATATGGAAAAATTAGAGGAAAAACAACTACATTAAATCGTTATCGTATAGGAAAATTCGCTAGCCATCGCCTTTTCGACCAAAGTAAAATCCAAAAAGAATTAGGATATTATCCCATGTATAGTGCTGAAGAAACCCTAAGAGATTCGGTTAATTGGGCCTTAGAAAGTGAGTTAATAGAATTACCTGAAACGATTCAATAAAAATTCTCTATAATAGCAAATAATCGGAAATTTCATTGAAGAATCAAATTAATTCATTGGTAATTGACTCAATGACCAATAAGAGTTAATTATTCGTATAGATTCTATGAGTTGGTCATAATCGAACGGTTTTACCATATAGCCGGCTACACCAAGCTTAAAGCATTCAACTACATCTTGTTCATCGCTAGAAGTCGTCCACACAAGAATAGGGATCAATTTTAATTGGTCATCTTGCTTAATTAGTTGTAAAAACTCATAACCATTCATCTTTGGCATACTTAAATCTAATAAGATAAGTGAAGGAAGTTCTTGGTGCTCATCCCGAAGTATATTCAATGCTTCCTCACCATTTCTTGCCACTATTAACTGTGCATTGATGTTGATTTCATCAAACGCTGATTCAACTAGAGAAATGTCAACTTTATTATCCTCAATCAGAAGGATCGGTTTATTTACTTTCAAACCCTTATCTCTCTATTAGTCTTTCAAACCCTTATCTCTCTTGGGTATGGTAAAGTGGAATTTTGATCCTTTCCCTATTATCGATTCTACCCAGATTCTTCCTCCTTCCTGCTCGATGATCTTTTTTATCAATGCTAAGCCAATTCCAGTGCTTTCAGCCTTATTTTGGGAAGCTGCTTTTTGAAAAATCTGAAAAACCTTCTTAAAATCTCCTTCTTCGATTCCTGGTCCGTTATCGGCTACTATCAACTCCCAAAAGTCGTCTTTATCAATACAACTGACTCTTATTTCCCCATGAGGTTTATCCATAAATTTAATCGCATTATCAATCAAATTTTGGAAAATTTGGCTTATACGAGTTTTTTCACAATATAATATAGGTAACTTAGATTCAAAAATTATTGCAAATTTATGTGCAGGGGGATTTAGTAGTTCTATTACCTCTGAGATCAGCTTTTCGAGATCGATATTTGTTTTTTTTTCATAAACTCGACCTACTTGAGAATATTGGAGAATTCCATCTATTAAAGCGTTCATCCACTTAACTCGTGCTAACAGTAAATCAATTCGCTCTTTTCCTTCATTATCAAATTTATCCCCATAATCTTGAGCAATCCAATCCGTTAAATAAGCAATTCCTCGTAGTGGTGCTCTTAAATCATGAGAAACAACAAAAGCAAAGTCCTTTAGTGCTTCATTAGCCTGCCGCAGTTCATGTACGAGTCGAAGATTTGCTGCTTCAGCTCTTTCGCGTACCATTGCTCCTCCTATAATTTCAGCGCAGATACGAAGAATTCGTACATCCTCCTCAATCCAATTTCGAGGTTTCTGAATATCAACGATTCCGAGAAATCCAGAGATTCTCTTACCTAGAAATAGAGGATAGGCAATCAGAGAGCGGATTTTAAGTTTTTCAAGGAAATTCCGTTCATTTTCTTTTTCAGAAGATAACAGACTCACATCTTGTATACTAATACTTTCACCTCGTTGAAAATAATAAAACCATCTCTCTAGCACGTCGTTTGACAGATCCATTAACTTATGCTTAACAGAATGTTCTTTAAGGGTACACCATTCATATTTATTAGATATTTTTCTATAATTATCTTCATAAAGAAAAATAAAACTCCTATCCGAAAATAATAATTCCCCTATATCCTTTAGAGTAATATTTATTGCCTCATCAAGCGACATAAAACTAACAAATCGGGCTGAAATTTCACTTAAAGAATGACTGACCCTCAATTGGTATTGGAGTTCTTCTTCTACTCTTTTCTGTTCAGTAATGTCAATGTATGCTGCAAGAAGAGCTGGTTTTCCATCAAATTGGATTATATGTGAAAAAACTTCTACCCATTTGAGATCATTCGTTTTTGTGACTATTCGGAACTGATGACGGGGAATTACTCCTTCTTCCTCGCCTGATTCTTTCTTTTTCCATTGTTCCTTCACAAATGGTAAATCATCAGGGTATATAGGCATAGGGACTTCACTTGTAGTCCAGGTCAACATTTCTTCTCTAGAATAGCCAACGATTTGGGCTAACGCATCATTTACATATTTATGCTGATTCTCCTGAGCAATTGTAATCCCCACTAAAGATGCTTCAGCAAGTAATCGAAATTTTTGCTCACTTTCTCTCAATCTTTGTTCTGCTTGCCTACTTTCGGTAATGTCTCGTGCTACAGTAACAACGCGGTGAATCTCTCCTGAGGAGTCTGGAATTGGTATCATACGAACATCAAAAATGTGTTCTTTATCACTAACTTTGAAACTCTGTTCGGTTATCAATGTTTTTTCTCTATCATATACTTGGAGATATTCCTCAAACACCTTATCGGGCGAGAATGGAAAAGCTTCAAACACAGTTTTGCCAATTACATCGGGATCTAGCCTACGATTCTTTTGTTGTTCTTTAAAAGCGATATTAGTTAGAATTATCCGTAAATCAGAGTCAATTACATGGATAGCATCATTCATGGAATCTATAGTAGTGCGATATTGCTCCTCTGACGCTTTTAATGTTTCTAACACCCGTTTACGTGCAGTTATATCGGTCACTACTGATAAAACACCTAAAAATTCCGCTGTATCTGTAAACAAGGGAGTTGAACTGATAATGACGGGAATTGTACTTCCATCATTTGCTGTAAGAGCAGTCTCAAAGTTACTAATTTGACCTTGAGATCGCTTTTCTGCCTCTTTTTGAACATTGTCTAGCTCTTCAGCTGGCACAATAGTGCTAAAATGCCATCCGACCAATTCCTCTTCATCATATTCAAGAATTTCACTCATGCGAGGATTAACAAAAGTAATAAATCCATCTGCGTCTTCTAGGAGAACCCCTTCGTGTAATTTTTCCACGAGCATTTGGTATTTCCCCTTAGCGTCTCTTAAGGCTTCTTCTATCCTTTTATGTTCAGTAATAACATTTTGGAAGAAAACTAACGCAGTAACCTCACCTTGCTCGTTCTGAATAGCAAAAGAGTAACTTTCCAAAGTTATGACGCTTTTGTCATTACCAATAATTTCCAATTGTTGACGAGTGGATTTTTCCTCCAAAAGATTAACAAACTGCTCACTAAATTGTTTTTGTGAAGATGGGGTGAGAAAATCTACATAGTTTTGTTTCAATAACTCATCTTCTGTATAACCCAGTCTATTAATAGCAATCGGATTTGTAAACAGAATTCTGCCATTTTTATCTAAAATATGGATAAAAATATTAGTAGATTCAAACAAAGACTGTAGGAGATGGTATTGAGATTCAATATCTTGAAGAGTTTGCCTAGTTTTCTTGCGTTCTTCAGTACGTGTCATTAAATTGCCGCCAATGATATCCATTGTCCCGCAGTCTGCAGGTAAGAAGTAATAAATTAACCAAAGTTGTTTACTTTATTAAATCAAACCTCCAAGCATAACGTCGAACCTTCAGTCTTATTAAGTTTAGGATTCATGGATAATTTGATTTGTAATTTCTGTTTATGATAAAAACTCTCAAAAAGGTTTCTATCTATGATAGTGACTTATTTTCCGACATAAACTCTAATATAATTTATTGTATGAGTATAGCGTCTCTTTCTTAAATCTTCTTTCCCAGATATTCTTTAGAGTGCCAAAATTTATCAGGATCCTTTTTCTTGTCATATCCTAAAAATTTGTCACCAAAGAGCCATAAACGATTTAAAAATTTAAAATGCTTGATAAAAAAACGAATCACATCGTGTGAAAGTCCTAATGGTTTAGTAAAGGGGCACACGCGAATACAATTTGAACAGTCAGCTGTATTTCTAACCCAATATTCGTAACACTTGTCGACATTTACATACCATTTGTAGACACCATCATTATTAGAAATACTATTCCATTGGCTTTCCCATGTAGGATCACGGTCATAAGGTATGCTTTTAGAGGGACAATGCTCAGCACATTTCTTACAGACTCTACAAAATTCAGTAACTCCGAAATCAATAGGAGAATCAGGAATTAATGGGAAATCGGTAAAAACTTTGCAAATACGTACTCTTTGTCCATATTTTGGATGTATTAACAAACCATTTCTACCAAACTGTCCTAATCCCGCCTTTACAGCTAACGGTACAGAAATTCCAACATTATTTCCTGCTGGAACAGCTTTATAGCCTAGATAACGCAAGAATTCAGCCATACAAGCAATAGCAAATGCCATACGTGAATAACCATGACCTGTTGTAATAGCAGATGGAAGATTGGGAGATGTTCTTATTGCTAGATAATCCATCTCAATTAGCATTACAATTGCATATTTCATATCATTGGGGAAGTCAATTGTATTACCTGTTCTGTCAGAAGTGTAAATAAAATCCTTACCGGACTCGAGCTCGCAAATTCCCACATCACATGCACCAAAAATTTGACCTACGCGTTTAATAATCTTTGTATTTTCCTTATGATCTAATGACTCGTATTTTGGGAGTTTGGTAATGATTTGGGTAGGTGAAGCTTGATTGGAATCTTGAATACTTTCCCAGTCAAAGGCACCACGAAAATGATCATAGACTGTCCATGAAGCGTCTTGTGCTGCATAACCAACTCGACTATATCCTTTCTTTCCCACCTTTTGTGCTGATTTTTCGGAAATTCGTCGTTGGTACGCTCGATATGAATCATCCCAACTAACTCTAGAAAAGATCATATTTCTTTCAGAAAAACGCTTATAGCTGGATTCATCTAATGCATAAGGAATTTTTCCTTTTTTAAACATTTTTTCCAAATTTTGACGAGAGGTGGATTCATTTTTAGGATTAGACATCAATTTCAAACACAGATTTTATCGATAACATAAATTTTTTGATTTAAAAGTATAATTCTGGATTAACTATCTCCTCAAGACTTAATAACTGTCATATTTCAAATTTATTACTTACCGCTACGAACACAGCAATTATTCTAACTTTACTATGGAAAAAATTCTGTTTATTTTATAAATAATAATTTTATAATCTTCTGATGAGTTAGGGGCTTTGAAATGCGGGAAAGGTCTTGTTTAATCTGTGGTCGTAAGAATCGGTTTATTCCTCGAATACTAAATGTATGTCCAGATTGTTCTAAAAAAGAGACTGAGGAGTTAAAAACGCGGATTATACAAGTTCACACAGAAACTCGAGCGGCTTACGGTCTTCCTGCATTACCACCTCGTAATATTAATGGTATTAAATGTACTGGCTGTGCCCATCAATGTCAAATCCCTGAAGGAGAACAAGGATATTGCGGATTGCGAGAAAATAGAAATAACCGATTAGTTATTCATGCAGGACGAAAAAAAGGACTAATGTATACCTATCTCGATCCCCATGTTACAAATTGTTGTGGATGTTTCTTTTGCCCTGCGGGAACAGGAGCTGGTTACCCTCAATTTAATTATAAAGACAAAGCTGAGCAAGGGTACTATAATTTGGCATCATTTCTCTACGGGTGTAATATGAATTGTCTAGGCTGTCAAAATGCTAGTCATAAACTCCTACAACAAGGCAAATTTGTAACTGTTGACGATTATGAGAAGATTATCCAAAATAATGAGCGAATCTCCTGTATTTGCTGGTTTGGAGGGGATGGGGGTGGTCCACAGGCAAGTTTCACAGTAAAAGCAAGCCAGCAATGTTTTGAAAATAAAAAAGACAGAATACTACGTCTATGTTGGGAAACAAATGGGCTTTGGAGAAAAGATTTAATTCTAAAAGCAGGACAATTAGCTCTTGAATCAGGGGGGAATATAAAATTTGATCTTAAGGCCCCTCCAAGTGAAACTTCTCCATTAAGTGAAGTTTTAAGTGGGGTTCCCAATGACGCTAGTTATGAGAATTTTTCTTTAATAGCCGATCAGTATTACCCTGAACGGAAAGAACTGCCAGTTCTCATGGGATGTACACTACTTGTTCCAGGATTTATCACTGCAAAGGAAGTAGGACAAATTGCTCGATTTATTGCAAAATTTGACACTAAAATTCCTTATAGTCTTTTAGTCTTTCATGGTGATTGGAACTTCGCGGATCTCCCTAGAACTCCAAAAAAACAAGTACTAGCGGCGAAAGAAGCTGCAGAAATGTATCTAGATTTTGTTAACATCGGAAATCTTCATTTACTTGGGATTTTTTAGAGTATTCATTATACGGATTTGTCTTGGCATTTTTTAAGTATCTAACCAAGAGTTTTTCTAGTATTGATAATCATGTGATTTTTCATAATAGATATTTGAGAGAGGATCAATTTGTCAAAATTTTTAGGGTTTGGAAGCAGGAAATTACAGAAAAAAGCAGCTGAACTAATGTATAAGCTAGGTAAACAAATGCAAGTGTCTTCAGCGAAACTTAATGAAGCTGTTCAAGCGTGGATTGCTAAGGACAAGAAAAAGGTAGATGAATTAGTAGAGGACATTATTGAGTTAGAAAGAGAAGCAGATGAAGTCAAAGAGGACATTATCCAGAACATATTCTCAAAACGAGCGTTTTTAAGACAGAGCACTGAAGAAAGATATATCCTGGTTGAACTATTGGATCATGTTACCACGGAAGTTGAAGAATGTGCTCTTATACTACGGTCTAAAGACAAAATTCCAGATAAAATTCCTGAAGAACTAAAAGTTCTTAGTGAAATAACATGGAAGTGCACAGATCAACTCCAAGATGCCATAAAATTTATGTGGACTGATTATGAGAAAGCTCGAAAAATTTCTTTCAAAATAGAAAAAACAAGAGACAAAGCACGGAATGAATATTATACAATATTCTCGAGGTTGATGAATGAGGGATATTCACCTGAATCTGTATATTATCTTGATCGTTTAGCTAAAGAATTAGTAGAAGTAGCTCTTGCCGGAGAAAATGTAGCTGACCATATTCGTGCTTTGGCTGTAAAATATAGCTAGATAGGAGATAATACTCCATGGACCCTTTCATTCTCGCGGGTGTGTTATTACTTACTTTTATTGTTGCTTTTGCAATAGGAACAAACGATGAGGCCATGGCTCCAGCTGTTGGAGCTGGTGTATTTTCAGTAGGGATAGCTGTAGTAATAGGAGGTATAGTTAGCATATTTGGGGCATTAATAATGGGAAAAGGTGTAAGTGAAAAAGTAGGCCTAGGACTTACAAAGACAGAATCACTAACTGACCTAATGATTATTGCTATACTTATATCTATGACACTATGGCTCATTTTAGTTTCATTATATGGTGGAATTCCTATTAGCACGACCCAATGTGTAGTTGGAGCTATCATTGGTGTAGTATGGATTGAATGGGGATTAAATGAGATAAATTTTGATACAACTACAGAAATTTTCATAGGTTGGGTTATCTCTCCTTTAATAGGCTTTGTGGGAGCAGCGGTAATCTTTATCACTATACAGAAGATGCGAAGTATTTCTATAGTTCAAGGTTATACAAATTATGAGAAACAGGAACAAATAGCTGCCTATGGATTAGCAGTGTTTCTTATATGGACATCCTTTAGTAGGGGAGGAAATGACGTGGCTAATGCTGTAGCACCTTTGATGGCTTTAGGTTCTGGAGAGAATTCACTTGACCCAATGGTGGCACTGAGTGTTGGGGGTATAGGAATGGCAATAGGACTAATTTTAATAGGAAGGAAAGTAGTAGAGACACTAGCTCATGAGGTTGTCAGTCTATCACCAAGTAGCGCGCTTTCTGCAAGTTTATCTGTATCTGTCATTATGTTCGTTGGAACTGCAGCAGGATTACCGCTTTCAGGGAGCCATATTCTAGTAGCCGCGCTTATTGCGGTAGGTTGGGCAGGACGAACGGATGTGGAATTTGATGCTGTTAAAAAAATCTTAATTTCATGGATTATCACCGTACCAATTTCTGCCATTTTTGCAGCAGTATTATACACTGGAGGAACCTATTTCGTGGATTTAAATCTCTTCTGACACATCTTTCTCCCTCTCTCTTTAAGAACTATGAGTTTCATAATGAAAGAATTAACTAGAATAATATATAAAACATAAATCACCTTCTTTATGTGGTCCTTTCCTAATAGGTAGAAACGAGCTAGATGCGATAAAATTGGATAATATGGATGGCTACTAGTCCATGAGCACAGAAAACTTGGGGTTTTGTCCTTTTCGTATTCAAAAGAGAAATTTCGAGTCAGGATGCGTTCTACAACTTGGAAAAGACGCGTTATGTTATTCACAAGACCTCAAGCCGTTACAACAAACACATGATGGCATGCATTGTCCGCTGCTTGAATTTTCGGTCTCAATGGAAATATATGAATGTATTGAACAATTAATTACCCCAATCATGTTTATACAAGATGAACAAGAAATAGCGATGAATCTTTGGCCTATTCTAACAGGAATGGCGAAACCCAAGATTAATGCAACTTCAGAGGAGGGAAGGGAACTTCAAGAACGTTCACAAAAACTTCGAGGGGAGCTAGAAAAAATTATTTGTGATAAAACCTAAGATACTTACTGTGCTTTAGACAGGGGAGGACGTCAGCCTATGTATCGTGCTATTGTCTCATTCTGAACTTATAAATAAAATATGTGAGACATCCAGCTAGACTAAATAGGAAGGGAAACGTAATTTGTTTAATTCCAGAACTTTTTGCACTAGTTGTCCTAGTGATTGTTGTGTCTGCATTAGTGGTCTCTGTAATAGTACTTGTATCTACACCGCTACATGTGGATGCTGGCATTATAAAATCTGGAGGAATAGCTGTCTCTCCATCATTGACAAACATCATATATACCCACCCGTTAGTTTTACCTCTGATATCTACAAGTCTTAATGATATCACGAAGTCAGGGTCAGATGCAGTTGGTCTACTATAAACGTAGCTAATGGTCTGATGAAAACCACTTTCATGATTTACAGTGACCTCTGGCTCACATGCATTCCATAAATTTCTAACAGACACATCCGTAGTACTGCTATGTGAATCTATCCATATCAACGCATCAACATGAATTTTGTATCTTCTAATGTGAGGATTTTCTGGATAAAAGTCATTCATTGTAAATCGGTGAGTAATATAGCTAGAATTCAATTCATAAAAAATTGCTCCCATTGGTATCATTTTAGAGCAATATTTAGCGATCTTTCCAGTTTCTTCAACTGAAGAAGAAATCTTAAATGTTAGAGGTAAGAATAGACAAATTAAAATGATACCTAACTGAAAGTAACTAATTTTTCCTTTTTGCATTCCTTTTCATCAATATTGTCAGATGAAACTAGATAAATTAGTTGTTATGTCCTTTCGTACACAATCAACATCATCTTGTTGACTAAAAGATTTAATTTCAAAGATCATAAAATGGAGATTCACCAATGAACCAAACCTTTTTACATACTAGGGCTTCTTTCGTTGACTCAGCTGCATTTAGACTTTTAATAACAGTAATATCTACTGTAATTTTCTTC
>JAEOTF010000328.1 GCA_016840025.1 Candidatus Hodarchaeota archaeon | reverse complement strand
TCGATTGATATGCCATATAGGGATTATTCAAAGTTTTTAGTGGACGACATCACAGGCCTTAGATTTGGTGTACCAAAGGAATTCTTTGGGGAAGGCGTTGATAATAGAGTGGCTAAAACCGTCTGGAGGGGAATTAATAAACTAGAGGCTCTAGATGCAACATGGGACGAGCTATCTCTATCTACGGTAAAATACGCGCTTTCAGCCTACTATGTAATAGCTATGTCTGAGGCAAGTTCAAATCTCGCGAGATATGATGGATCAAGATACGGATACTCAGAAAACAGTCATTTAGAAAATTGGAACAACGTAGTTTCGAGAAATAGAGGAAGGGGCTTTGGGCCAGAAGTGAAGAGACGAATAATACTAGGTACATATGCATTGTCAGCAGGCTATTACGATAAATATTATATAAAAAGCCTCCAGGTTAGAACTAAAATCCGAAAAGAATTTATAAAAACATTCAAACAGTTTGACATCTTAATAGGACCTACTATGCCTATACTTCCTTTCAAAATTGGAGAGAAAAACGAAGATCCTCTAGCTCTATACATGTCTGATATTCTCACAGTCCCAGTAAACCTCGTGGGCTATCCTGCAATCTCTATACCATGTGGTTTCGTCAACAATTTACCGATTGGAATGCAAATGATTTCTCCTCCATTAAAAGAAGATTTGCTCCTGAAAGCTTCTTACAGTTTTGAACAGAACAGTCATCTCAAAGAGCTAAAACCCGAAATGTGAAAAATACAACAGAGCGCGCGCGCTAAAATAAAACAGAAGTATATCACTATGGAAAAAGAAGAAAAAATTTCAAAACAGATCTTGAAAAAGGAGACAAATATTAAAGATATTAACGTTGGTCTCGAAGTTCATTGTCAACTTACCAATCTAAAAACTAAGCTCTTTTGTGGATGTTCTACAGATTATCGTAGCAAACCACCAAATACATATACGTGTCCAATCTGTCTTGGAATTCCGGGATCGCTGCCAACAATTAATAAGAAAGCCTTTCATGCCGCATTGATGGTAGCTCTTGCGTTAAAATCGAAAATATCTAAGGAAACCCTCTTTTACAGAAAAAATTACTACTATCCTGACATGTCTAAGAACTTCCAAATTTCACAATACGATTTTGCTGGAGGCATACCAATAGCATCTGGAGGGTTAATAAAATTACAGGTAAATCATACTAGCAGGAGTATTAGAATCCGAAGAATTCAAATCGAAGAAGACCCTGCTAAGCTTATCCATTTGGGATCAATAGATACTTCACCATATACGCTCGTCGATTATAACCGTGCAGGAATTGCATTGCTTGAAATAGTTACTGAGCCTGACTTGAAATCTCCAAAAGAAGCAAGGCTCTTTCTTCAAAAACTCCGATCAATTCTTGAACATCTGGATGTTTCTGATGGAGGTCTTGAAGGCGCTATGAGATGTGATGCCAATATTTCGGTGGGCAAGGGAAACCGAATAGAAATCAAGAACATATCTTCTTTTAGAGAAGTTGAAAGAGCTCTAATCTTTGAAATTGTTCGTCAAAAATCCATGATTAAAAAGGGTCTAGCAGTCGAAATGGAAACTAGACACTGGGATGATGTTCGTAGATTGACCATCACGTTACGTATTAAAGAATCTGAAAAGGATTATAGATATTTTCCTGAGCCAGATCTTGTTCCCATCATCATTTCCGCGGAATTAGTAGAAAAGATACGCACTAATATGTCTGAATTACCAGATTCACGAAGAGAAAGATTAGTAAAACATTATAAGATTCCACAGTATGATGCTGAAGTCTTAACCAGTGATAAAACTCTAGCTGATTTTTTTGAGAAAAGCGCGAAACTCAATGTTAATGCAAAGAAAGTTGCTAACTGGATTATGAGTGATTTGTTGAGGCGTCTCCACGAGGAAAACCTCGAAATTGATGAGTCAAAGATAACACCAAAAAGATTTGTTGAGATGATTAAACTGATTGACGATGGAATGATAAGTGGAAAAATTGCAAAATCTATTTTGCCGGAAATGATTCGAACAGGACAATCTCCAAAAGAAATCGCCTTAAAAAAGAACATGATTCGAATATCTTCTTATACTGAGATTGAGAGAGTAACCGAAAAGGTTTTTAAAGAACACCCCCAAGCTGTTCAAGACGCTTTAATTGATGACAAGGCTTTACATTATCTAGTTGGACAGCTAATGAAATTAACCAAAGGAAGGGCTGACCCTAAGTTAGCAAATCTTATCATTAGAAAAAAATTAGATCTCCAAAAAGTATGATAAGTGAATAGTGGCGCGCGCGATAACTATTCACTGAGACTATTTATTTTATTGTTTTCCGAGCGTGGGTTACATACCCCGTATGCCCTATCATTAAAGTCTCGGGGCGCGTCTTTCCTGCTTTAACTCTAATTCTCCTAAGAATGTTTTCAACCGTTTCTATATCAATGAAATTTTTTCTTTCTAAAGCATTAACCGTTTTAACAACTTGCTCTATGGTTGGACTAAAGGTAACTAATTTACCTCCACTCTTTAATGCTTCATGTGCTACTGGAACAACTAACCAAGGAGTGGCTAAATCGAGTATTACACTATCGACCTCGTTCTCATCAATTCCTAAAATTATATCTTTATTCTTCAACTCGACGTACTCGATAACTCCTGCTCTTTTTAAATTCTTCTTTGCAGTCTCTAAGAATTCCTTTCTAACCTCATAACTGTATATTTTACCGCTCGGTTTAACAAAATGTGCTAATGCGCTAGTCAAAACACCGCTACCGGTACCTGCTTCCACAATCCTATTTCCACTACCAATATTTGAATAGAGCATAATTAATGCAATATCTTTAGGATAGATAATCTGAGTCGCATGCAGCATCTTTCTCATGTAGTCATAGAGATTTGGTTTAAACAAAATAAATTCATAGCCAAGACTACTTGAAACTCTTTGGCCATATTTTTTGCCAATTACTTCATCAAAATGAATGTATCCTTTATGAGTGTGGAAGTCTCGTCCTTTTTCTATTTTAACTAAATATGTTCTTTTACTATCTAAAAAAAGGAGTACATCGCTACCTTCATTGATCATTTCGCCACTCAAAACGAATTCCTCAATTAACACATCCTATGTCGGCATTTGTCTAGTGCATGCAGTCACAATTTTTGACTTGATTTGTAAATTCACTAAACTATCTTATTTATATCGTGCTCTTCGTTTCTGCCTAGCTTTTTTCTGTCTTTTAACTTTTTTCTTCTTAGATTTCTTACTTCGATGCTTTCTTGCCATTATAGTCCTCCATTTACTGTAGTTATGAAAAAATATGCCATACTAGAGTTGGAATAGAGTTCTCTCCTTTATTGTTTCCCTTTACCATAACAAGAGAAAGATAATGAAAAATGAGATTCAACTATTCTCCCCTTCATAGATTATTCGTAAATTATAAAGTCGGTTTCCATTGTCCTTTTACATATTCATCAAGTATTCTTCGATAAAAATTCTTTGTTTTATTTGCGATACTGGGCCATTGATACTTGCTTAATATCATTCGAAACGCATTATCTCGAATTTTTTCGGAATATATTTTATTTTTTAGCATTCTAATGATCCCCCACGCTAGGGAATCAGGGTTGTTTGGGTAAACTACAACTCCCGTTTTTTCATGTTCAACGATCTCTGAAAGGCCGCCAACTCCAGTGACGACAACAGGAGTTTTTGCAGCCATAGCTTCTAATGCTACAATTCCAAAGGGTTCGTAAAGACTTGGTGCTACAAATACATCAGCTGTTCTATAGAGATATTTAACTGTCTTATCGCTTAGAAATCCAGTGAAATATATACGTTGGCCTAATCCTAGATCCCAAGCCTCTTTCATAAGTTTATCTTTCAAATATCCTTCGCCAACAATAATAAATTTAGCATTAATCTCTTGCAGTATCTTTGGAGCAGATCGAATAAGAATGTGTGCTCCCTTCTCATAAACAAGCCGTCCGACATAGAGGATTAGCTTCTCAGTAGGTTCGGCAAATTGATTTCTAAAATTACCCATATTGTAAGGTTCTACAAACTTGTTAATGTCCACGCCGTTAGGAAGAGTAACAATTCTTTCTTTAGGGACTGAAAGGATACTACTAATATGAGAAGCCATGTAATAACTACAACAGATTACTCTCCAAGCCTCGTGTGAAAACCATTTTTCAGTTTGATGGATCATTTTTTGATAGTTAGAATACAATCCATTTCGTCGACCATACTCAGTTGAATGTATTGTAGCTACCATCGGAAGCCGGAAAATATGCTTTAGGCTAATAGCTGCTTTGGCAACAAGCCAATCATGAGCATGAATAATATATATGTCCCTTTTACTTTGTTTAACGATTTCAATTGCTTTTCTAATCATGTTAACATTCATCATGAATGTCCAAGACGCAAAATCTGAAGTAGGAAATTTATACGAGTCTGCCCTGTATATTTTAACTCTGTCTATTTTCTCGTATTCTTCAGCTCCAGGAAAATCACATGTAATTACATGAACTTCGACATCTAATCTACTTAATGCGAGAGATAAATCATAAACGTGGGGAGCTATACCGCCCACTATTCTAGGCGGAAATTCCCAGCTTAGCATAATAACTTTGATATCGCGACCCAATTTTTGTTACCTAGCTTTTAAAGGCATCAATAGTCTTCTTGTAATTTTTAATAACATCTCTAATCCATTCTGTCGTCGTCGTTGGTATAACAGCGATTTTTTCGTTAGGAATTCTGTGAAGACTACTCACTTCTTGCTTCATCCAATCCGAAGATACAAGAACCCTGTCCGCCTCAATGCTTCCTAAATTTTCTAAGTGTTTAATGGAAATATTCAAAGGATCATTCCCCTTGAAGGAACGGTGATCTTCTAAACTATGTATAGTATAAATAAAGGGCAGATTAAACGCCGTCTTTAAGGAAGTAGCTGCATCAACACAAAGCCATTCATGTGCATCAATTAAATCAACTTCACCATGAACCGAATAAAAAATATCTGATGCAGCTCTGATCAATTCAGGACCAAGTGTTAAATCCCAAGTGAAAATACTAACATGAGATTTGATAGAGTTCGAAATCCTAGATATTTTGACCCCGTCCGATCTATTTTCAAAACTAGCCCGATCTTTATGGAAGGTTACAACATAAACATCTAGACCTTTTTTCACCAAATTAGCCGCAAGTCTATCAACATAATGCCCTAATTTCCCAATAATCCTCGGTGGGAACTCCCAGGAAAGAATAATTATTCGCAAATGGATCACGATTTATGTGAAAGACGAGCATACTTTGATAATTCCGATACCACTCAAGTAAAAACGTTTAAGTCCCATTTTATCAGTATAGCTGTGTACATATCCATTGTTTTCATTTAAATTGAGAATTTTAAGAACGTCATCAATAGCTATGTGGATAATTTTTGAGATTTCTTCTCCGGTTTTAGCCAAGTCTAGTTTTACTACACATAGATTATGCATGATTAATAATAATTTATCTTGTAGTGGAAGATCATTGTCATCCATTGTTATCCAATCCTATAGAAGCTACTAATCCAATTTTTCTTAATAGGTTAAATAGTTTGCCAAGCGAGGCTTAACAAGCTAGCTAGCTTGAGTAAATAAAACTATTGATATGTAAAATATAAAAAAAGGTGAGTTTATTTGATGGCACTGACTAGATGAGGAATGATTGCTGGATATCCCACTGACATGATGTGAACGCCTGCTGCGGAAGTCGTGTTTTTAATCTCTTTCACTAATGGTACGAAATAGTCAATGTTTACTTGGTCATACGCGTCTCGTCTTTTAGGCTTATCGACTTTCTTAGCCTCGGCCATTTTTTCCATCAATTCTTTTGGCACAGTTACTCCTGGAATATTTTTATCAAAAAAATCTGCAACACCAAAGGATTTGAGAGGCATAACGCCGATTAAAGTAGGTACTTTTAATCTTCTTATTTGTTTAAGGAAGCTTTTTATAACGTCTATTTCGAAGACAACTTGCGTTTGAAAAAATTCAGCACCCGCTCTAGCCTTTTTCACAAGTTTATTCAACTCAGGTTCAATAGGGTTGGCATTGGGATTAGCGCCACCTCCAACATGAAATTTAGGAGGATGTTCAATAGCGATACCATTTAGATCAACACCCTTATCAACCATGTGACGAATCATTTTAACCAATTGAGTCGAATCTAGATCAAAAACTGGTTTCGCTTGGGGAGTGTCGCCGAGAGTCGTATGGTCACCGGTTAACGCCAAGATATTTTTAATATCTAATGCTCCCGCACCAAGGAGGTCAGCAGTCAGAGCTAATCGATTTCTATCTGCGCAGCGGAGCTGATATATGATTTCCATCCCAGATTCCTTTTGAATAATGTATGACGCGGCTAAACTACTGATGTATCCACAGGATTGTGGATTATCTGTAACATTGCTTGCGACAACGTAGCCCTTTAAATCGTCTACTTCTTTCACGATATGAGATAGGTCAGTAGTTTTTTCGGGTTCGAGTTCTCCAGTGAAGACAAATTTTCCTGCTTTCAATTCGGACATTAGTTGACTGAAGATTCGTTGTGTCATTATGTTCACCTCTTGATCCACACGACTTCTCTTGGCTCCACGTTCAATTGAGAATTATCGCGTGGCTCTTTATAGTCTTCGATAAACTCCAGCAGGCCTAAGTTTTTTAAGCGTTCGTAGATGAGAACCCATGCGCAGTCCCGTTCATATCCTCCCACTTCGCAGTTGCTATCAAACATGCCGCCGCAGGGGCCGTTCAGCATGCCTTTGGGACATCTCACAATGGGACAGATTCCACCGGTATCGAAGAGGATGCAATCACCGCATGCTCGACAGCGTTCGTAGAATTCGCCAATTCTTTCGATTCGGCCGATAAATTTGGTATTTAAGGCGGGAACACAGACTTTTTCGATTTTTTCAACGATGTTTTGTACACCTGCACCACACGCCAAGCAAAGAACGGCATCGGCATCAGCAATTTCTTTTTTGTGTTTACGCGCGTCTCGTTTTAGTAATCGTGCGTCGCAGGGGGATTCGACGACCATGGTGCCGAGGATATTTTTGTCGTCAAGTTTCTTAATCATTTCCTTGACTTCTTCTTCGCCGCCCGTTTGGCAGGTCGTGCTGCATGTTCCACACCCGATGACAAAAAGCTTACTGTAGGATTTGAGCATTCGCTGAATCTCGTCTAAGGGTTTTTGCGTCGTAATGATCATTTAACCATCTCCAATTATTTTTATTAAAAGGTCTAGATTGTAGTCTAAAATATAAATAATATGTTTTTTCTAGTAAAAGATAGCGTGCTAAGTGATTTAATTACAAAGTTTTTGACACGTATAGTCCTTTATTGGTATAGCCAATTTTTTGGTAATATTCTTTAGCTCCTAAACCGCTTCTAACGAGAACCTCTGTCGCATCATATTTTTCTTGTGCAATTTCTTCTGCCTTTGCAAGTAATTTCCGTCCGAACCCTCTATGCTGCCATTTTCTATAACTTGGTTTTTCTCCTATTTTGACCAGAGGGCCATAAACATGAAGTGCCCGAACGATAGCTAGTCGTTTTCCTCGGATTTCATCTCTATGCGCCTTTTCTGAAGGTATCCGTAGTCTCAAAAAACCGATCAATACATTGCTCTTAAGATCTTCAAATGAAATAAAGACCTCCGTGCCTTCTGATGCTTTATATTCATATTGCGATAGCGTTACATCTGCAAAATCAGCTTCCAGTTGTGATTCGTTATGACCTACTTCACGACATCGTATACATAAACAGCTTTTACCCTGTTCTTGAAGTCTTTTCCATACAAGCTCCCTCAGATTACTTAATTTGGGTCCCGCAATAATTATAGTAGAGGGAATATCTCGCATAATTCTTTTTATCCTTACGTATTTTGGAACATATTTACTTTTAACACAAACAAGCATTTCTATGAGTTTTTCATCTGCTAATGGCGTGTAATCTCCGTTTTTCCATATGTCATAGAGTTTAGTTCCTTTAAGTACTAATGTTGGATAGATCTTCAACTCATCCGGTTTAAACTGCGTATCTTTGAAAAGCGCTTTAAAAGTCTTAATGTCTTTGTCATAGTTTGATCCAGAAAGATTGGGCATGATGTGATAGCATACTTTTAATCCTGCATCTTTTAGCAGTCTCGTGGCGTCGATAACATCACTGACACTGTGGCCTCTTTCAGCTAATTGATACAGATCGTCATATATGGTTTGAACACCGATTTCGACTCTCGTCGCACCCATTCTGAGCATTTCATTTATATGTTTTTCTTGTGCATAGTCAGGCCTGGTTTCGTATGTTATGCCAACATTTCGAATTAAACTCTTTTCAGCGCATTTCTTCGCATCTTCCAAACTTGGCGAGTTTCTATCGGTAAGAGCATTCAAACAGTTCGTAATGAAATGTTTTTGATATCGGATGGGAGTAGAAGTAAAGGTGCCACCCATAACAATTAATTCTACTTTATTAACAATATGCCCTATAGCTTTCAGTTGATTGATCCTACTCTTAACTTGAAGATATGGGTCAAAGTTATTTTGAATACCTCGCATTGTCGCCGGCTCAAAGCCCGTATACGATGATGGAACACCAAACTTAGTTCCACCAGGACAGTAAGTACATTTACCGTGTGGACAATCAAAAGGTTTCGACATGACAGCTATGACATTTACCCCAGATAGGCTTCTAACCGGCTTTAGTTGCAGCAAAGAACGAAGTTTTTCACG
>JAEOTF010000327.1 GCA_016840025.1 Candidatus Hodarchaeota archaeon | reverse complement strand
CAAAAATGAATCCCCAACCATCAGATCAAAACAAAATACCTTCTAAGGCAGAAAGGCTGAACGAACAAGCAATTATTGAATTGGAGAATCGAGCATGGCGTGGTCTTCGAGTCTACATCGCTAACAGAGATAAATTACAATACCCCTTCCAAATCGAACTCTGCTATCACTGGACGTATCAAAATGGTATGTATATGATCACTATCTACGAATACGATCTCAATCATCCCAACTACCCCTATGGACGATCAATGACAAAATATCACCACGAATTCAGAGAGACCCCTGAACTATGTTTACAATATGCCGAATCCTACTTATCCCAAGAATTTCCTCACTTTATACCAATTAAATTTGGTTTAATTCCCCGTGCCAGAGCAGATTTACAATTTCCAGCTCATTTATACACAAATATTGACTTGATTCGAAAACATGCCGAAAAACTAAGAATTACAATTACTCTCAAAACCAAGAATAGTTCTAGATCACTAACAAAGATACCAACAGAAACATGTCGTAATCTCTATAACTCCTTAACCAAGCATTGTCAGTATGACACTATTATCCTATCAGATCTTCGAATTGGTGGATATGTTAATCGCTGTGTATCCGATGCACTCAACCGAATTACAACTTCAGCGGTTCTCCTTCCAAAAGATGATCCCCAAGAAGTAATCGATTATATTTTGGCAAACTGTCAAGAAGTAGAGAAATGTAAAAATTTAGTAGAGAAGATGGATTAGTGGGAGAGAACGTTTAATATGATACCTTCTCATTCAAATCTCCTAAATAGATTTTCTAACCAGTACAACAATATAGATACAATTACAACATTAGAAGATCTTGTTGATACATATTTCCGAGTTGAAGAAGAACAATCCTTCTTTTTATCTTGTCAAAAGCCACAACATGTTATAGTCTTCTGTGATGGTGTTGGTAGAGATTCTCTTACTACCTTAACCAAATTCTTTCAAAATAGTCTCCCCAAGCACTTATGGAAATACCTCGAACATTCTTTTATATTCGGTATGCATAGCGATACTGGATGCGAGTTTTATCATACTTACGCCATCCATCCTTACGTAATCGAGTATATTAATCAACATCGTTTCCCCTATGTCGTTCTAAGGAAAGGTACGCCTTATCATAGGTATCAGGCACTTGATTATGATTTTAGAGGAATGAAAAAGGCAGGTATTCCTACTCGACAGCGTAGGGGCTGCACTCATCGCCATAAGATTATCCCGATGCGTTTTTTTCTTTCACTTTTTACCCAACGTCTTTTCAATCTAAACAATCAGAAATGGAGTTATAAGGTAAGAAAAGGGATTTTACACCCCCATATCTTTCTTATTGGTATTAATTTTAGCGAAGCCTACCGTACTTACTACCATACCACTTACCGCGCTTTTGTAAAGACAGTTTTAAACAATGGCTATCTTTTCGATGAATTTACACTTCATGAATTGAAAGAACTTAGTTATTCCCGCAAAAGACCGCTAGAAGAGCAAGATTTAGTTTATATTATTGATCATCGGGATCGAGTCATGCAAGGGCTTCCTGTACCTAATGATACTGTTTTTTCCATGAATGCTTTTCTCCTCACCAGCGCTAAAATCACCCATGAAGAATGTGTGCGTACCTGTAAAGAAGATTGCCCAGTACAAGGGATGCTTCCTTCGGGGTGTTTTTGTTGTCCTTTTATGAGTATCAAGGATTACTATGCCATTATGATTCTTTATCCTGAGCTTTGGGAGCGAACTGTTACAATGGAAGCGTTAGCACTGGAGCATAATCCTAAATTGAAGTTAGTCAATACTACTTCCAAACTCCGAAATATCACTGAGGAAGTTCATCATTGGGAGTGTAAGAATCAATGGGTACGAGAAGATCCGTTAAAGGCTGCCCAACAGATATTATTAGAGGCTCAATCTATTGATCGAGCTATCTAGACTTTCATTCATTGAAGATTTATATGATATTGAGATAATGAGTTTTCTAAATAGATAAGGCTCTTTCTTTTTCAAGACCTTCCTTCAATTCTCCTTCATTTTTTGTAATTTCCTTCAAATTATGTTTTAGGGATTTATAACCTTCTTTTATGACATGATAATGGAGTAAGAATAATATGCTACTTATTGATAAAATTCGGAAAAAATATTATCCAAGAATTACTATAACCGATTTTACCGTAAACTCGGAAGAGTTCTGGAATAAAATGAATGAACTTGTTCTTAACTATCCTTATTTTAATGAAGATATTGAGGAATTTTGCACTCATTGTGGACATTTTGCTGAGACAAAGGAACATTTTACCATTAATAATGGAAAACTCTATTGTGAGGATGTTGAGACTTCATGGGTTATTAATCTTCCATTCAAACAGTTGAATGAAGAGAGGAAAGAGCAGTTTATGAGAGATATCGCAAATATTCCTAATTTGGAGAAGAGGATTACCCTTGAGATAGAGATTACCACACAAGTTGAGAATCCTTATTTAGTAGAAATTATTGCGGAATCAGAGAAACAATTCGATATAAAGAAAATGCAAGAACTAGGTTTTAGAAGAAGAGAGAAATGCTTGTTAAAATATGCTTATAGCACTTTCTTACAAGTAAATGATACAAAAGACGCAGATTTTATATCACAACAGGTTTTCCGTTTTTTATATTACATAAGAACAAAATTAGCTCAATCCATAGCAGTATGGCATTTTTCAAGCACAGATTATAACGGTATGCCTCAGATGTATTATGGTAGTGATTTTAATTTCGTACTTTCGCATATTCGAGATATTTTTGAAAATCCAGAGAGTTATATAATCACAAATACTCAACAACCCTTCTGGTCTATTAATTTCCCTGAGATAATTAAAAAGATTGAATTAAGAAAAAATCGTCAAAAATTATTTCTCTCTACCTTCTTCTTTTTCACTATTTATCGTGGTAAATATTCCCCATTTTCCTAAATAACATCAAATAGAGTTATTTGAATATCCTTCTAAAATTATATTTTAGAGAGAGAAAGATTTTAGATAGTTTCTAGTAATATTCGTTCTAGATTTCTAAGATGAATTAGAGGATTATTAATGAAAAT
>JAEOTF010000326.1 GCA_016840025.1 Candidatus Hodarchaeota archaeon | reverse complement strand
ACAGCATGTGAGTCTTAATCTCTATGTTGGGTAATCGGTAGGGGATCCGTTTCTTATAGAAATTTATCAGGTTACACAGACATGGAGTTTTGATGGTGCCTCGCCAGATACAACATGGAATAACCAACCAACGAAAGATAATACCATAGTTGCAAGCTTCACTCCTCCTCTGGCTCCTGGGTCTTCGGGTAGCAGTACTTCTTCTGGCGGTAGTAGTTCTACCTCTCCTCCTGTGACTACTACTACTTCTGAAGGTGATAACTGGGTTTCTGTCGATATTACGAATCTTGTCAAGGGTTGGAACGAATCAACATATCCAAATTATGGTTTGTACTTATGGGAAGATAGCGCAAATGTTTCAAGTAATTTCTATTCGTTTCACGCTTATTACCAGTCTAATCTCCCCTATCTAGAAATTTCTGATGTTGTTCCAGAATATGACATTGGTCTAATTCTATTCATTGTGACAGGGTGTTTAGCGTTTGGGATAATTTTAAGTCGAAGAAAGCTTACTTCAATGAAAGGAAAAAGTACATAAGTCTACTTTCGAATAAATCCCTTTTATTTTTATTATACACAGAGTAATCAAGATATTTTCAACCGAGAAACTCGAACAACCACAGGATCGCTTGGAATCCTTGGATAATTGTAAACGCCAGCAAAATTGCGGATATAGCATATGAAAACCTTTTGAGCATTAGGGCCTGCCTTTTCTGCTCTATTTTTTCGTAATATTCTACTTCATTTCTGTATTGTTCATAAACACGTTCCAGTTGGCTAATCAGTGTTTCTATTTCGGGATTTGTGGCTGTTCCTAGAAATTGCCTTAATCGTTCTGCTGAAATCATCTGTGTTTTTTCTATACAGTCTCTTAACAAAGAAATGCTCCATTCATGAATGTATTTTCGATTGTGTTCGAAAAGAAACTCTAAATTGCCTATCTTATCATCGCTCTTGTCCTCAAGAATGACTCGACTTGATATTGCTCCATGAGGACCGATGTCTGTGGGAAACGAAAAGAAGAGATTATTGACATTGCTAAACTTGGAAGCATAATAATCTGAATAGTACAAAGGTTTAACGTAAAGAGTGAATGGGAAAATGAATTTGTATTTACTAGAACCTTCTTCAATTTCCACTTGAACGAGACGGTGTGTCTCATGCGCCAAAGATACAATTTCTTCTATAATCTTCGATATAAAACCATGAATAATGGTAACTTTCTCCAAAAATTTCTCACATGTGGTGTTAAACCTTGCAAAAATTAAATTTTGACCATTTTTTGAAATATACTGCATTCTAATGGCCGGTGCCTTGACCTTCTTAATTTTAAGTTTAAATTTTCCTTCACGTATTTCTTTATTACTTGTATTAAGTGTAGCTTCTCCATATTGACAATGAATTTCAACTTGAGGAAGAACTGATTGTAAAAAATGACCTATGTCGCTAATCGGGATGTGATACATCAATGTGATCTTATCAAAGCCATACCAATCCTTTTCCTTTGTTTCTAGAATTTTTTGGTCCATAAAATGGTTTATTTTCTTTTGATTAAGTTTGATTGTTTTCTTGGAGTCACGGTTAAAATAGTAAGCATGAGAACCTCCCTCCATTCTCATTTTCACTCCTTTAGCAAACCTACTTGTTTTTAATACCCCTGTTAAACCAGGTATGTCAATAACAAGCTGATCTCGTTGATCACTGTGGCGGAAAGAAAATACAGTCCCCTTTTCAATCGCCAAGTAACTGCTAAGGAGTGTCTTAGATGGAAAGTTCAGCTTTAATTCTTTAAGCAGATTCCCAAGCTGTTTGGCTACCTCTTTATCATGAAGTAAATTTTGCTTATAGCCTAATGTTCGCGCAAGAATGAAAGCAGCTTTATATGGTCCACAATTGTTATTTTCTTGAATTTTAGGCAAAGTCTCACGGAGAAACTCACGGGACTTCTTTTCCAGGATAAATTTGTAGGCAGGTGTTTCTTCGAGCTTAATGGGCAATTTATCGGTTTTTATCGCTTCCGATGATGAATTACTGGCTTGATCCGACATTATTATCACATATAAAGAAGCTTAGTTTTTACTGGGGGAAAGTTAAATTCAATCAGACAGTGATAATTAAGTCAATTGCTGCTTCTTCTTATAATAAGTTCTTTTTTCTTACCTGCTCTAATGTCATAATAACCATTAATAGCAACCATATACTCATGTCATTGGAGTATTTAGGAAATTGGTTAAATCACGAATGCGTCTTTTGTTATCTTGTAGGTATAGATACGCCTTATGATTTAAGATTAGTTTCGCAGGTAATCCAAACCTTTTTTGGATTTCTTTATTATATTCTCTCTCCATAAAGATAAGAGCCGAATATAATTCTGGTTCTTTAAGCACACTACTCTTTCCAGCATTCTTTATGAAATAATAATCGTCAGATAATCTTTTTCCCATTTGTAATGTTTCTAGAATCATTTTTAATTTAATGCAATCGATTAATAACCCCTTATCGGTTAAAGATTCCACGTTTTGCCAAATTAATCTTTGACATTCACACCAAGGAATCGGATTTAAACCAATCTCGGTTGTATATTTCTTAGGCATTCTAATTTTAGGATTAGAAGTTGGAGTGGTCAAACTAAAGCGACTCCAAGAGTATGATCAAAGTTATTGATAACTTACCCATCCGATTATGTACTCAAAACTTATTGTATTATTGACGCAATATATTTGAATAGAGGTATAACAAGTGTTAATGAAGATCAGTATGAATCTGATGAGGCGACGAGGATGAAATACATTATAGCCAATGATATGGGGACAAGTGCTAACAAATCGTGCGTTTTTACTGTGAAAGGGGAACTTATTGCTGAAGTTACCCGTGAATATACAGTGCACTATCCTGCGCCAGGTTGTGTGGAGCAAGATCCTGAAGATTGGTGGAATGCAATTACTGATGGCACCAAAACAGTAATTGAGGAAAACTCTATAGATCCTTCAGATGTAGCGGGAATAACATTTGCAGCCCAAATGTTGGCCTGTTTACCCGTAGATCGTTCGGGCACACCATTAATGAATTGTATGATTTGGCAGGATCAACGGGCAGCGGAATGCACTGATAAGTTCATAGGTGGTTTCCCTAGTATCTCAGGGTATGGAGTTCGTCGCATCCTCAAATTCATTCGTATCACGGGGGGAGCCCCTAGCAAGACAGGAAAAGACATGATGGGTAAGGTATATTGGCTAAAGTTGAATGAACCTGAGATATATGACCAGACGTACAAATTCCTTGATTGCAAAGACTATTTGGTGTGGAAATGTACTGATCAGTTTGTAATGAGTGTAGATTCCGCGAGTATTACTTGGTTTATGGATAGTCGTGATCGATTTAACCCGAAATGGTCGCCTGCGATCTGTAAAATGGTTGGTGTCGATATTGAGAAACTACCTGAGATCAGAAAATCGACGGAGCGAATCGGGGACGGATTGACTAAACAAGCTGCAGAAGCGATGGGAATAAATCCAGGTACACCAGTGATCCACGGTTGTGGTGATGCTAACGCCTTAACCATCGGTTCAGGCGCTGTTGGCGAACAGCAATGGCACGTATATCTGGGAACAAGCGGATGGACAGCTGGAATAGTCTCCAAACGTAAAATCGATATTTCTCACTATACTGGGTGTATGGGTAGTGCTCATCCCGAAAAATATCTTTGTATCGCCGAACAGCAGTCTGCAGGGGCTTGTTTAGAATGGTTCAAGAATCAACTATACTTTCATGAGGAACTCAAGAAACGGGAAGGCGTCGCTGAGGTCTATGAAATTTTTGATAGGTTGGTTGAACAAGCAGAACCTGGTTCTAAAAATCTCCTCTTTACGCCGTGGCTCTTTGGCGAACGTGCCCCATTGGATGACCCATATGTCCGGGGTAGTTTGTTTAATCTTAGTCTAGATCATAAACGCGAGCATGTCCTTCGAGCAATTTTCGAAGGCGTCTGTTTTAACTCGCGCTGGGCCCTTGAAACAGTGGAAAATTTATATTCATCATGCCCTACAGTGAATCTTGTAGGTGGTGGAGCCAAGAGTTCGGTGTGGTGTCAAATCATGGCTGACATAACGAATCGTCAGATTCGTCAAGTGAGTGATCCCCAACACGCGGGGGCACGAGGAGTTGCGTTAGTTGCGAGTTATGGTCTTGGTTTTGTTGACGATTTTGACCAGCTTGGTACCCATATTCCAATTAAACAAACTTTTATTCCTAATCCCGTACACCGAAAGCTCTATGATCGTCTTTTCAAAGAATTCAAAACAATTTACAAGAACAATAAGAAAATGTACACTCGATTAAACCGTTAGCGGGGAAATTGGTCAGACATGGCAAAATGAACAATTATGGATTAGATTAGCAAAATCATCAAATTCCACGCAAACCACATTCCCAGAAAACCACCTAATGCCATGAACGAGGATACTATCTCTTTGATTGCCATATATTCTTGGGATCGAGCCGTCATCACTGATCACATACTAATTTTCAAAGAAGAGTATTTGAATGTCTGAAATT
>JAEOTF010000047.1 GCA_016840025.1 Candidatus Hodarchaeota archaeon | reverse complement strand
GAACTGTTGATCACAGCTGAGACATCGTACTAAAGTACTATTCCCATGTAATTCTGCGATCAACTCGGGCTTGATTCCTGACTTCAAATGGAGATTATCAACATTCTGTGAGATTAAAAACTTCATTAAACCGAAGTTTTGGAGCTCAACTATGGCTAGATGTGCTGCATTTGGTTCTACTTCAGACCAAGGTTTTTTAGGTAACTTAGGTTTCAAACCTTTATCTCGAAGCGTCCATACTCCTTCTGGTCCTCTAAAATCTGGTAAACCTGATTCTGTACTAATTCCAGCACCTGTAAAAATAACTAAATGCTTTGAATTTGCTATCCACTTGGCAGCAAGAGCAATTTTTTGGTTTAGTATTTCTCCTTCGTCTGACTCCATTCCATTTGATTCCTCTTATTTCTTATCTTGTTTTTTTCTTCTCAAAGTTCTACTAATGGTAAATAAAATAAATAAAATAAGTAAAATATTAAAACCTGGGGAATTTTTTGAAGATTCTGATGTACTTGAACTGGAAGAAACAGTTGTGCTTGTTTGTGTCGTTAATGGGGTTGTGGTACTCTGTGGCTCAGGTTCGTGTATTATTACTATTGTTGTAAAGTGAACACTATTATTACCTATATCAGTAACCTGGATTGTTACGTTCCATGTCCCAATACTAAAATTTTGAGATAATCGAATCCAAGAACCATTCCAGATTACATTCCTAATTAATGTGTTATTGATGTAGATTTGATAATGAGAGGGATTTAGATCCTCTGCTTGCCATGTGAGAGTAATTGGTAAAAGGGTTTGTGAATAATTAACCAAACTTAATCCAGAAATAATAGGCAACGTGTGATCTTTTTGTAAAACTTGTATTGTTATATTACCTACTTGTTGATTTCCTGCTAAGTCTAACACTTCAATACGGTATGTATAATTTCCAACTGGTAAGTGAGCGATTGAAACAGTAATAGATTTATTTCTGTTTTCCCATTTCATATTTGAAATCAGACTGCTATTCCGATAAATACGAATGTTAGAAGGGTTAAGATCATAGACAAGCCATATAAAACTCTGTTTTTCAGCCTCATAAAATATAATGTCTTCTAGTTGGCTAATAACTGGCAATTGATTGTCTAAGACCGTAATAATTGCTGTATGAGTTTTCACATTCCCTCCAACGTCATCTACACTTAATACAAGTGTGTGTTGTCCGTATCCTAATCCACCTACATCAACTGTGATATTTTGCGTTGAATTCCATTGGTCTGAAGGAATGATTATTTCACCATCAATCGAGATGGTAAACGATTGTGGATGGAGGTCAGTCACATTCCAAGAAAGAGAATGATTTGCTATCCCTTCTTCATATGTTAGACCAGATGGTCCCTCTATGACGGGGCTTGTTTCATCTACGACAGTAATAATTACCAAATCACTATTATTAAATCCATTGGAATCAAAAAGCCATAAAGTAACGTTGTATTGACCAAGTGTGAGATTAGATAATGTGATAGAAATATAAGATTGTATCCAAGTGCTGTTCGCTATCACGTCTTCATCTAATGTAATATTGTACCAAAATGGAGTATCATCTAGAGTATACCAAGTGATGTTCGTTGAAGAACCTTCAGCAACAGTAAAATCAGATACTGGTTCTACATAAGGTCTAGAACTTCGAACCACAACGACGGTCGTTGATTGATTTGTATTACCTGAAATATCTTCTACAGTCGCTAAAAATGTATGATTGCCTGGAGTCAATGTAGTTAACGGATAAGATAGGTCAGATCCATCCCAAGGATTCTCAGTCTGTAAAGATCCATCCATTGTGATATTGTACCACAGCGGATGATTATCTGATGCATTCCACTGAAGAACTGTAGTTGATGTATTCTCTTCTAATATCTCCATTACTGCTGGACCAGTAATTGAAGGAGTAATGATATCATGCACAGTTACTGTTATTGAAGATGAGGCTACATTCCCTGTAGTATCATTCACAGTAAGATTATATCCAAAAACACCTGCAGGAAGCAAACCGAGACTAATATTTATCCACCCATTAACCCAAGTTCCATTATCGACTAGAGTCCCATCTCGAGTGATATTATAGCGATCTGGTTCATCATCACTAACATTCCAACTTAAGATATCTGTAGATCCCTCATCAATCGTAACAGTAGTGTTTAATGGAGTTATAACGGGTGGTGTTACATCCGCTGTTTCATTCACCTTAATATCATCCAGATACCATCCTCCCGCGTGGAATCCTAAGTCTGTTGCAATAACGCGGAAAATAATTTTCACAGTTGTACCAATATATGGTGTTAAATCATATGATGCATTGGTCCAACCAACTCCATTCTGTCCGAAGTCCACAGCATAACCGCTATACCCACTCTGATCAGTGATAGGATAGCCGCCCGTTGGTGTCAGTAATGCGGGTATCCCACTTGTATCATTGATCCATACTTGTCCATAGTCGTACAAGTCATCACCCCCACTATCGTATAAGCATTGATACCAATGTTGGAATGTCAATAGTGGATTAACAGCACTAGACAAATCAATACTTGGTGTTGAGAGATCAGCAACAGTAGGATCCCCCCCATAATTTGGATCATCCGGAACTTCTCCTGTTGTCGGATTTCCATAAAAAAAGCTGTGTGTTGGACTTTCTCCATAATATTGGGATGGTACATCCCCACTGGGACTGGGAATGCCATCAATCCAATTCCAATTTGATCCATTTGTAAAACTAATCGCTGAACTTCCTTCAAAATCTGAGGAGAAATAAAATATTTCAGATGAAGGGGATCTTATTCCTCTTAACTTGGGTTTTTTTGGCAGATCATTAGCTGACGGATTCATTGGAGTTAAATATATCTCATTTTGAAGATAAACGATACCAGGGATCAATATCACAACGAAAAGGATCAACGGACCTGATATTATGTGAAAGGAAGGTTTTCTCATTGGTTATCAATGATCCTAAATTTCAGTCAAATTCTTCTCAAGTTTGTTTTTTTTTCTGCTTTGAAACAATAATTGCCAGAATTGTAGCGAAAAGTATCCCTAAGGGGATAGCGTAGGAATAATGTATGTTAAGTTCAGGATAGAATCCACCGGGTGGTGGTTCATCTGCTGTTCGTGAAAATTCGTGAAATGATGTACTTAAATCTTCTTTAGTCTCCCAAGGTTCTACTCCCTCATACCCTATGTCAATTCGGCCAATCGTCTTGCCTGAAGAGGTACTTGGAGCTGCAATCCCATCAAAAAACCTTTCAGGGATATTTGCTTCGGAATAACTCCCCCAAACTACTAAATCAAGCGATATAACGGAAGGATAATTGTCTGAGAGGAAAACAACGTCACCAGCGGGGTTAAAGTCCAGTTTTGATGTTGCTTCTGACTCGGTTTCGCAATTGATCAGATTATCCGCTCCTTTCGTTGCCTGATTCCAATCAAAATCAGGACTATTGATGGGGAAAGTATCATTATACTCAGTTGTTGTCTTTGCGACAATAACATAAGATTCCGCATTTAGAGTGTAATTGGGGAATCTAGCGTAACCAATCCCATCAGACACTACTATACCTGTGATATTTTGAGCAAAAGTAGATGGATTATAAACCACTACATACTGGTCTTTACGGAGGAAAACAGTGCTATAGTAGTATATTTCGTCTATCTGCAACCACCATACTGTGACATTGATAAACGTTCCTGGTGTAGTATCCACATAACCGATGTTGCCGCCACTCCATTGATTATTTAGCTGTACTCTTACCAAAATCTCGTCTGAGGTGTTATACTCAGAAAAACTAGCAAGATCAATGACATATTGACCACTATCATCTGTTGTTGTCGTACCATTGGTATCCCCATCATCTCGATTAATTACTTGGACTGTAGCTCCAGGAACTATAGAAGAGTTTTGAAATCGCACAATTCCAAAGATTGAATAGGGTTCTTGTGTTCGAGGAGCACGAGAGGAAGATTTTCTAAGTGAATCATCTTGACTATCTTCAAACGGGTTAGATTTCTGCTCAAATTGTAGTTTATAGTATTCTTCTTCTGTCTGTAATCGTACTTTTAACAAATTCTCTGTTATTACATCTTTTTTAGAATTTATTTCAAAGTAGACTTTTAGATAAACGAAATGAAAGGAGCTTAATCCTAGGTCTGCTAAATTAAATTCAGTATTCAAAGTATGCCTTTCACTATTTGAATGAAGAATGATAGAGAGAATAAGCTGCAAATCCGTATTGTGTGCCCTGATTTGAAAAATTTCATATCTTGGACAGTTAAGTTCAATATTTTGATATTCACTAATTGGGTTATGAGTCTTATTTCCTGTCCAGCTCGAATAAACCAACGAGATTGGGATGGAGTCTGTCTGTGAATTATTAGTTATTTGAGTAGAATTGATTTTCTGTGGAGGTGGGACGTAATTAGATTTTTCTTCATAGAGTACATTTGGGTACGGGATAACTTCCACTATTAATGCCCAATTGTCCTCTAACTTAAATTTCTTGTAATAATCATCTTGTACTGTTAGTTCATTGTCGGTAAATGAAAAGTAAACGGTAAATAAGATAGGACATAATAGTAGGCTTCCTAATAAGACTATTTTCAATGATTCTTTAATATTTGAGTTCTTTCTACTCAGTTTAATCACGAATTCCTATTTTTTTATCTTTTTTTTTCCTTGTAAGCTCTATGGATTTTTAGGAGAGGTAAGACACTAAGAGCAATCCCTAGAGATAATATATCTAGGGAGGATGATTTTCCTTTTGATGAGCTTGTGGAAGACATGGACAATGTTGAACTACTCGTTGAGGAGGAAGATGTTGTTACCTCGCCTTTTTGGGTATAAAATAAATCTTTTTTTGACTCCAGGTTTGTGTTACCCAAATTAACAGTTACTTTGGCTGAGCTATACCATTCATCCCTAAAAACTGAATCCAATTTCAGTGTGTCCAGATTCTTATAACCTAATGACATAGTGGAAATATCACATTCAAATTTCCCGATAATTGAGCTTTGTATATTAATTTCTTCCTTAGTTCGTTGATTTGTAATAGTAATTGTAACACTCTTTTCGATTAGCGTATAATTCTCAAAATATGTATATCCCCAAATCCGATAGGATGCAAGGGTAACTTTTTCTAGATTTACATCGATCTGAAGTCCTGGTTGAGCAAGATCGATATTTTCAAAAGCTTGTCCAATTAACTCATTAAATCGTGCTTCAATTCGCAATGGATCCCCATCTTGATAGGGTGATGGAAGAGATTGAAGATCAAAGACATATGAGCTATTTTCATTAGTGATTGTAGTCAGATTCTCATTTGTACGGAGATTAGTAAGGGTTACATTTGCACCTGTGCCAACGAGGGTGCCATTATAATACACAATGCCATAGACATTACGGGGCTCCTGTTGAGAAGGATTACTTTTTCCAGCACTTGTTATATTTACTAATACTATCCCTAAACTAGTTACTATAAGGATTAATGTGAAAAATCTTTGGAATTTGCAAATATCGGTCAATTAGGACTCTCCTCCTTGTTTTTTCTTAATATAGAATAATACTATACCCACAGTTAGAATTACCTCAAATCCTATTGGAGAGTTCTTAGACTGTGTGTTAGTTGTTGTTTGTGTTTGTGATGAAGTTAATTCCGCAGGACTTACAAATAGTATAATTGTATTCGACTGATCGCTGGCTTGGCTTAGATTGTCATGTGCAGAAGCTGTGATTACATATTCTCCAGGTTCCACGAATTTTATTCTATAGGTCCAAGTACTTACAGTATTGTTGCCCTGTATTTCATTCATGGAGTAAGTCTGCCCTTCAATGAAAATATGGACGTCTTGCACCTTAATATCATCATAAGCAGTGATTGTAAATACTACTTCCTGATTTGTTTCAATTCTATTTCCAGATGATCGCAAAACACCAAGTTCTGGTCGTTTATCTGGAAAAACCGTCAAACTTATTTGTTCAGAATTAGTACTCTGCGAATTATTGTCATAAGCTATCGCATAAGCAAGAACTATTCCATCTTCTTGTAATGCAACCGATTTTCCCCATAAAGAGTAGGTGGTATTTCCTGAGACTTTGTCTAGGGAAAATTTTTGTTCATTAATGAATAAATTAACTAAGGTTACGTTAAAATCGTCTATTGCAATAATTTGGAAATATACACCTTGTAATTGTGTAACAGACGTAACATTTGTCTGGAGGGTAAAAAGATGCGGTTTATCGTCTACAATTATTGTTTGTAAATTACTTGTTATGTTCTGGTTTCCTGAATCCCATATTTCAAAATAAATGTCAAATTGCCCTATTATATCGAAATAACGTTTAATAGTCCAACTCCCATTTGTAATACCTCCAGAATAGTAGTTGAGTCTAAGTGGTAAGTCTTCTACATATAGATAAACTAATGAGATCCCTCTATCGTCCCTTAACCATATTGAAAATTCGACTTCAGTGTCTTTTTTGACAATAATTAGTTGGTCTGATGGGGTAATTCCAAGAATCTCTGCTAATTGGTCCGGTGGTAGAACTTCAATAATAATATGCGAAGAATTCCCACTTAAGATGCCATCATTATCCACTGCATAAACTCTGAAATAATATATTCCAGGTAGTATTGTAGTCCAATTATATCGCCATGTTCCTTCTGTAACATTTCCAATTACCAGAATCATGCTAAAGTTATGTACGTTACTGACTAAAAATACATTAACAACATTTTTGTTATCACTAACCTCAGCAGAAAATTGAACTGCTTCATTTACTTCCAGAATAGTTGTATTCGCCTCTACATTGAGTACTTCAGGTGGAACTACGGTAGTGTTTGACGCAATGGTAATTTGATTGCTTTCTGCCCATGTAAGTAAATCATATGCAACAACATAACAATAAAAAATACCCGAACTGTTGAATGTCCAATCATGGATATAAGTTCCATTTAATGCATCACCAGAATCCAACACGGGAATCATTGTCTCTGTACCGATATATAATGTAATATTTTTGAGAAACCGATCTTCATATACACGAATGGAAAACCTAACACATTCATTAAGCGCAGGCTGAGTATTGTTTGCGGATAAAACAAGTAGAGGAGCACTATCCTTGTGTACTTTTAGAGTAATTTGATTCGATGATTTTATTTGTAATGAATCAAAAATCAGTGCTGAAATAAGATATGCACCTGATATTGAAAACCTGTAAATATATTCCCACGTTCCACTCACTAAATTCCCAGTTTTTAAATTCATATTATATTCAGAGTTATTAATTAAAATTTGAACCTCTGTAATATATTTATCGTCATAAACTCCTATTTCAAAAGATACCGAATCATTTTCAAATACTTTAGTCGTATTAATGGTCAAAGGACTGGAAATAGTAGGTTTACTGTCCCAAAATACTGTAATATTAACTATAAGCTCAATTGCGTCTTCAGGTATTGTAACAGTCTCAGTACCATGATAGGATCCTAGACTAGGTGAATAATCAGTTGCGTTAAGAACTAAAGTATCTCCAGCATTCCAATCCAATGAATAACCAAATGATATTAAATATCCGATTAATCCTCCCACTTTCTCTTGTGTAGTTGTTGTTTGTATTTCTCCTGATTCTAAAATATGTCCAGTTATGTTAACACCTATATTAGCATTTGCACCACTTTCCAGAAATACAAAACCACTTACGATGAACGGATTAGCCCTTATTTCTCTTTCTGGTGTCTTTGATAAAGTTTCCTTTTTTGTTTTGACATTCTCAAATTGTGAAAATATGAAATCTGACTCAGAATTAGTAGAAAATGGGATCGTAGCTAATAAAAGTATCATCGATATAAAAAATAGTAATTTAAGTTGGGTTGAACAGCTTTTTTGAAGACTTACTGTTAGCGGAGCGATTAAACCCAACACCATCCTACTTATCGTGGATTCCAGAGGATATCTGTTGTTTCTGATGTCCACACAAAGTATCCTTCTCCCCCAACTACTTCAAAGTTTTCAACCATTGGGAAATTATCATCATTAATATGATAATTAAAAATCTCACTATTGTCCATAATAGCAATTTGTACAATAGTACCTGCAGGAAGACGGGTTGAATTAAACGCAATAGTGATTGATGCTTGTATAAAACTAGGATAGGAGATTAGTGTCCAATCTGTTGGCTTTAAATTGACATATATATCATCTAGTAATTGATACTCGTTCGCAGAAGGATAAAAATTATAATCAATACTTCCAGACCAAGTAATATTCGTATCTGCAGTTACCCAAATATAGTATGCCTCTGTATAGTTAATCGGAAATGCATCCGCAGGACTATCAAATCCTACTCGAAATGTTTCAAATGTTTGGATATTTGGATCACGTTGGACAACATATTTAACAGTGAATCCTATCTCTTCAGCTAATGAAGATGCATTATGTTCAGTTTCAAATGGAATTGAAATTACATTCCACTGGCCTGCTTTGAGTGTACGACCCAAGGAGCCTGTGATAGTTACAGGAACTGCTCCACCACCGCTTGAAGGGGAGCGTCTACCCTGTTGATCCGATCCATTTAGAAATGACTCTTCAATAGTAGTATAATTATTACCTTCAGCATCAATTGCAGAAATCACGAAGAATTGTCCGGTATATTTGTCATCTATTCCTGTTTCAGGTGGTTGAATCTCGGGATACTCTGTTAATAAATAATGTAAATCTGGATCAATAGTTGCATTAGGATTCTCCCAATCGATTTGTGTGATGTCTGAACCAACATATACATGATAATTGACGATATTTCCTGAAAAATTACCCCACTGTAAAAGTTGATGAGATTCATTATGGTGCATGAAATTATCGGTTTGTCCTAGGATTATGGCTTCTTGGACTTCTTCATCTCTGAAATTATCTGGATCGATGTCATGAACTGCTTCATTAATAATATTAACAGTCCCATTGCCAATATGGACAACTAATTTTCCATCAATTGTGTCATTGCTAATTGTTCCAACACCATTGATATGAACAGGTCCAGGACCCCGCGCATATCGTCCATCAAGTGTTAGAATTTTCCAGTGCCCAAAGAAATTAATTGCGATATTTCCAGGAATATTATAGGGTTTATCATAAATAACCTCAATTTCTCCTTCAATACAATGAACATATAACTTGTGTGTGATATTAACATAGAGCCCAGGTGGAGGAATTGGACGAGCCCAAAAATTAAAATTTTCAGTTCGATTCCAATAGAATGGCATTTCAGGAATCACTGTTTCAATTTCACCTATAACAGTGGTTAATTCTCCATGGTTACTAACTGTAACTCCTTCTATATCTGCATCTGCTATACTTCCTCCTGCTGCAGGTTCTCCTTCAACTCTTGCAAGATCTTCAAATGGATGCGCGCGTTCAAAATCTACTATTTCAAAGATAAACTCTCCAAACACACCAGCAAAACTGTCAGTGTATGTTGCGTTTACTACTTCGAAAAACCAGGGATCAGGAGGAATTAGCTCTACATTTGGAGAATAAAACGTTGAATAAATGGCTGGATCACCAACTCTTCCTGGGTAATTTGTTGTTAAGGTGCTATTAAAATTTGAATTGAATTTCACTACTGAATCATCACGATGTGTTGAAAGAATATACGTATCATCAAGAACTTCCGCAAAAATTTCTGTCAACCCACCTAATCTATGAACAGGTTCATTAGTTGAAAAACGAATAACACTAGGAATTGTATCACTTTGTTTATAGATGATGTAGAAGTGCTTCCAAAAAGTCGTTTTATTCACATATAGTGAAGCTGAGATTAAGAGACTTCCAGGCTCACTCATCTGTGAAAAATTCGCGAAAAAATGAACCACTCCTTCCTCATCACTAAATCCGTTAACCTTTTTCACTAAATGTGTCCCATTAAACAATACTGGTTGTGTTGTATTTAGTCTAACCATTTGACCAGGTTGAAAAACACGATGTCCCGCATCATCAAAGAGTAAAGCTTTAATTTCAATTCCTGTGGGTCCTCTAGAAGAATCATAATTAACAATTCCTTGGGATGGATCTGCTGGATTAGGTTGTGAAAACTTGATCGCTATCTCCCTTGCCATACCAAAAAATACGATGTTTAAAGCATCATGTTTGCCATTAAACGTTTCCGCATGAACAATACACATCCCTACCTCGAAAGATGAGTGTAAAACTGCTCTTGCAATGCCAAAATCATCGGTCATGAAATTTATCTCCTCTATCCACCCTCTTTCACTCCAAATATCTACAAACACTCCAGGAATAGGTTTTTTTTCTGTATCATTAACCTGTGCTTCCAGCATTAATACAAAATCAGGGTTTGCTGGGATTTCTGTTTCTGTAGGATCCGGAAAAGGTTTTAGTTTGATATATTCTGGCAAAGGAAAGAAAGTGACAATAGTTTCGCGTATATGGGGTCCAAAAGTTGCATTAACAATGGCTTGACCTGCCACTTCATTCGATTTTAATTCCGCAAAGGCTACACCATCTTGATTGGTTGTAACTGATATTGTTTCTCTCTCATCTGGCAGAAATACACCATTATTTGTTTTTAGATCCACTGTTACATCATCAATTGGTCCCCAAAAATTCGCTAAGGTGGTGATTATTGTTGTTATTGAATTTCCATCAGCAGGAATACTCGGTGGACTCGCCCATAATTCGAATACTAATGTGTCAAAGAAAAAGACTTCTACTGTTTTCCATCCAAATCCTTCCGCAGTCGCATTAATTGTTTGAGGACCAGGATTTACACTCGCAATTAACTCGGTAATTGCCCAACCTGTCGCATTAGTGACAGCAATGTCTGATAAAAATTCTCCTCCCATATCCCCATCAAGTAACGTGAAATAGACCGTGATATTGTCAGCACCAGTTCTATTTTCATAAATCACTCTTGTAAAAATAACTGTCCTAGAAATACCATCCGCAGGGATGTCAGGTGGATCTGCAAACATAATATCAATTCTATCTTGCATTATTCCTGCTTTAGTATAATTCATAATTATAGTAGAAGCTAGTAGCATAATGGATATCAGAAGAATGATTATAATGAACCTAATCAACTTACTTGGATTTGTGGGATTCCTTGACAACGTCCTTAACCCTCAAAAAGAAAAGAACTATTGTTCAAAAAAAACATTTACAATTAAATTGTATCAAACTAAGTTAGATCTCTAAACCATCTTGTATCAAACTAAGTTAGATCCTAACAAAGTCTATTATGATTCTTCTTCTTCTTTTGAGCTAGTGTCCTTAGAAGTTATCGAATCTTCCTCTTGATCACTTCCAAGGATCAATTTGTCCAATACGGGTTTTGCAGATGAAAATACATCTACATCACCAGTATAGAACTCTAAATCATCTTTATAAGTATTCTCAAACCTTGTTTGAAATTTACGAAGTTTACGACGAATGTGATAGCTCTCGAAAGGTATCATACAGGCAACAGCTGTATATTTGCCCCATTCTAATTGCATGGTGAGATCCCCTTTTTCTACACTCTTCAAATTATTTTGTGCTTTCTTTCCAAGATCCCCTTTTTCTTCTTGTACAGTGATTGCAGCCATAAAGGAGGAGATAGCGGTCAAAAATCCTGAGATAAGTTGTGCATCGATTTCTTGTTTACTGTACTGCCGATCAAAAATAGAGAGTCCCATATCATTAAGCACATAAATTTGATAGGGCATTGGAGCTTTCCAATCACCAAAATATAGTCGCCAGAGTATAGCTCCTACAAGGACAGTAACTATTATTGAAATAAGGACTGCTATATACGCTATCGGTGAAAATGGTGTTGATGGAGGACGCACAATAACTTCTATGTCTAATTGCCCTTTTGTGTTACCTATATCATCACCATCGTAAATTAAAGAAATGAAGTAAGCTCCTTCCTCAGGGAAAGAAAGTTCTGTTTCTAATTTTCCAGAATTATCAGTTGATAATGTGTCAATTTTTGTATTATTTCGATATATGGAAATTAGTACATTCGATAGAGCTTCATTGGACGAGTATTTCATACATTCGATAGCTACTTTGATAGAGTCTTTTGCTCGAATGTCTTCCGGAATAGATTCAAGTTTTATAACTACATTCCTGAAACTAAAGTCAATTTGTACATCAAATATGATACTAAATCGTGTAGATAGATCAAAATAGAATGAATTATCTGTGCTCGAATAGATCGGTCCATTTAGGATAATTTCTCCATATCCTTCAATCGGATTCCCCAAATAATTTTCCCAATCTTGAACAAGCGTGGAATTGATAGTAAGAAATGAAGAAGTAGGGATTATGTATTCTTCTGCATCAAGCAAGAGCACAAAATCAATTGTTACATCAATTTGTTGAATGCCTGCATATTGTCCATGAGTTTCAATTAATTCCCATGTTGCCCCATCATAATACATAGCCCATCCTTCATCGTTATTATCTGTGTTAGGATCATTCTCATAAGTGGGTTCATCATGATAATAGCCCAGATTAATTGATGCATCAGCCGGGCTTATTTGTTCTAATCCTACATAATATGTACCTGCTGGAAGAGTTTGTGGACTACTAATACCATCCCTTGTTAATTCAATTGGATGTAAGCCGAAATATGCATCACTTTGCGGAATAACTATGTCCTCATTATACATTATTGTCCCAGGTAGGAGTTCATTTGATTCATTTCCTTTAAAAATGTATAAAGAGACAGTATAATCAATATTAGTGTTCGTTCCATAAAATAGAAGTCTAAATCCAAAAATTTTCGTAATTTTTGTAAGATTAAAACTCATAGCAAAGATTCCTGTTGTACCAAACCCTCCAATGTTCTGTGCTGCACCAGAAAATTCATTTTCAACTGGTATCAGTTCTCTTGTTTTACGAACATTAGCAAAAGTCAGATTTACTTCCCCTGCATAATAATTCTTGTATTCTTCAGGCGCTGCTACGCTCATTGAGTTATCAACATCGGTTTTATTGTAACTCCAATATTCTTCTTTACTAATTTCAAAAGCTCTATTAGTTTCTCTAATTTCTAAGTTTGGTGATTTTATTGGTACAAAAGAGATAAGGATGACTAGAATAATTATAAAAAACAGCAAAGCCCTCATCAAGAGTGCTTGATTTAGATATTTTTCTCCATTCTTCCTTTTTACCATGATTATTGCCCCTAAATATAAATATAACAGGAATAGTTTATTTGTCAAAAAACATTTTCGAGAAAAATAACACAGAAAAAAAGTTAGAAACTCCTCTATAGAAACGCTTCTTTTGAATTATTATGGCTCTTGACAACGTTGATCTCCTTGGTTATAACATTCCCCTCACTATTTTAGCAGGAGTTGGAGCAGGAATTTGTGCACTACTTTTTTTTCTTGAAATGTATAAATATTTACGCTATAACACACATAACGAGGTACTTGATCTATCGGGTCTAGGTACACTCCTTTTAGGAATTTTTGCACTCACTGCTGATGTTATTCTAGCGTTTTTAGTAGCATTATTCATAATGATGATCATTGGGACGTATGAAATACGTGAAGGCGAAATTTGGTTTAGATTGATGTTATCCTTTACAATAATGTATGGTTATGTCTTTTTTACTTACATCCTCTCTTTAGCAATCTCAGAACTAACTTTTGGTCCCTATAACATTAGTGGAGTTGAAATTGACCAATTTACCATTAAAGGAAACCAAATTTTTGGATTTGGCTACAGTACTTCTATCTATGTATTATTATTTGTCTCTTTATTCTTATTCGGTAAACGGTATCTTCTTGTAAGTCGGTTTTTATCGCCTGCTTACGTTTATATAGCCCTTTGGGCTGTAGCGTATGCACTTCTCCTACAACTCCGGTTAGATTGGGAGTATCGATATGTAGCAATTTTTCTAGTAAATACACTCTTATATTTTGCTTCTGGTCCTCTACTACGAGTCCTTTTACAAATTGAAACACTTGATAATCCTCGTGTAATCACTTTAGTTGAGGAAGCTCAACAAAAATTGGGTCGAGGTACGAAATTACGTCACATCGGGCTTGTTCGAGCACCAATTCTTAATGCTATGGCTTATGGAGCTTTTTTTGACCAACGAATCTGTTTTATTGGACGTAGTAAAGATCTCAATGAGTATACAGATGAAGAGATTAGGGGAATTGCTGCTCATGAACTTGTACACACTAAATACAAACACACTCTTATTCTTCTTGGTATTACACTCATTGAACTGTTAATTCGTCATGCTTTGGACGTTCCTGCCACAGCATGGGAGTATGCATTCAATCCAGATGAAGCTCTTGCATTTT
>JAEOTF010000325.1 GCA_016840025.1 Candidatus Hodarchaeota archaeon | reverse complement strand
TTCTTTATGACGACCCGAAGTATCAATTAAAACTACATCTACCTTCTTTTTTTCTTCAAAATACTTAATACCGCTTTTTACTACTTTCACTGACTTTTTTTCTTTAGGTTCACCAAAAAGTTCTACATTTAATGATTCCAATAATTGTTGGAGCTGTTCATAGGCCCCTGGCCGAAATGTGTCCCCAGCAATGACACCGATGTTGTGGTTCCGACGTTGGAGATATCTGGCTAGTTTTGACAGAGTAGTAGTTTTCCCTGATCCTTGAATCCCGATGAACATAAACACATTTTTTTCTGATGTTTTTAAGCGCAAAGGGCGATGTTTTGTGCCGAGAAGGGCTGCGAGTTCTTCAAAAATAAGACTTTTGACGTAGTCAACTCGACTGACCCCCATAGGAACTTTATCTTTGAGGGCTCGATTCTTAATCTGATCAGTTGTCGTTAACACTAGGTCGGCATTAACATCGGCATCAAGAAGAGCTCTTTGAAGAGCAATCACTAATTCTTTTACCATCTTTTCATCTATATAGGAGATACCGCTTAATCGGCGCATAATGGTTCGTAATGATTCGCCTAAACTCGGCATTTGTATCTACTCTCGAATAATCCATAAGGAAAGCAATTTAATTAATCTTATGATTCTTAAAGCCATTTTTAAGACATAAGATCTATATTTTTAGTTATAAGACATTTTACTATAATGCGTAAGATTCTCTTTTTAATAAGAATGGAATTGTACTATTAGTAACTTTTCATGAGAAAGTCTTCTCTTTATGAAAATAGAAAGATAGCTGGAAGTGAGATGTATAAAGCCCATAAACGTATGAGAAAGGATGGAATAACCTCTATGAGCACCCAATGGATGATAATACTTCTTGTAGTATGGTCATTAGGTAATGTTAATGCGAGCTCCGATTTTCATGTTCATGCTGCTCAATCACAAGAGTGGGAAACTACAGGGACATTTTCTCTTTCCAGTAGCAACAAAATATATAGGCAATTAGAGTATTCTTATCGGACAGGGTTTAAAAATTCCAGTTTTTGGGCAGAGGTGGCAGTAGAAGCCAATTCTTCTCGCGGGGTGTTCGTTAGCCCAGGAGACCCTATTTTCGAACCACATGAGCCGCTCCTTATCAACCCCAATGAGACATGGACTCAAACCTATGTACAGACAACCGAGATTGAAGGAGGAGATTACGAGTCTTGGCCTTTTGAGATAGCCCTACAGTTAACCAATACATCCACCACCAGCAGTAAGGCAGCAGGACACTACCATCTTAAGCTTCTTGACCCTGGTATTACTTTTCCACCACCAGGTGTTTTGGACAGGATGAGGATTAACAGTTATGAATCCCTCGGAGGACTATTGATCTTAGTCTCTTTGGGAATTTGGAAACGAAAAAAGAAACAAAGAAAATTCGCCTGAATTTTTCGGAATCATATCTCTCAATTGGTTTACCAATTGAAAACAACCAACAATATGCTAGATTCTATTAAGAAGATCCCTAAAATCAGAAAAACGTACTTCTTAATTGAGGACGTCGGTTATTATCCTTTTTGATTATTAAATGTCAGTGCTTCTCGGCTTCCATTCCAGCCAAAAACGCATTTATGTAGTATTGCATGGTTTGATACCATTCTTCATCGGTTTCCTTTCCTATTTCTTCTGCTCTTAGTACTAATTCATTCTTGATAGAGTCGGTGTCATGCCTGTATTTACTAACGAGGGTTCCAACTAGTTTATAGGTTTGACAAAAATCCTCAAAGGCTTCGCGTGATGTGGGTTCATCGTGAGAATCTATATAATAATTAGCTCTATAACTTAGAAGCTTATCAATTAGGGGAAACAACTTATTAACTGTATAGGCCCTGTTTTTATAAGGATTAGAGTAAATGCAATCACCTAAGAATACGATCTTTTCTTCTGGGACGAAAATTACACTTGAATCGAAAGAATGATCTCCTCCTACGTGTTCTATAAGACAGGTGATACCTCCGAGATGGACTTCTATTTTTTCAGAAAAAATAATATTAGGAATTGCGACTTGAATAGTCCTATTTGGATTTGGAAATTCCATTTTCACCGATGCTTGTACAAATTCATTTTCCTTACCTTCCTCAACTCGCCTATCCAATGATTTATCGTCCCATTTAAGATTCTTCAGTCCTATCATTTTTTCTTTCGTCTTTCGATGAGCTATACTGATACAATTCATTGCCGATAAGCCAAATATGTGATCCCAATGCCAATGAGTTACCACTACATACGTTATCGGAGAGATGGGCGTCTTCTTCAGTTTGGATAGAAATAATTTTGCGTGAGCAGGGGAGTTTCCAGCATCAACTAATAATGTATGAGTTTTTCCCGAGATCGCGGCTAGAAGAGGTCTATCATTCTCTCCCGAGGGCATATAAAGTATATTTCCTGTTAATTTCTTCAGTTTATGACTATCCATTGCTTTCCTCTTCCTACTCAATGTTGATGAAGATACATTCCACGAATATCTGACACATAGATGGTGATCATTGATAAGGGATTTTCGAGCAGTATGCAATTTTAACTGAAAATGATGAGAAATTGCCTTTAAAATCACATTAATAAGTCATTAGGATGTATAATTTCTAACAGAACTAAGTTATATTGAGCTTCAATAAAGAATTTTTTTGGAAGAAAGTAATTTTTAAGAAAACTGCGGAGAAACCTCTCTTTTTCTTTTAAGTTAGGAAGAAAAACAAACAGTACGCCAAGATTTGATAACTCTTAACGCTTACCACCTAAATTTAATCTTGTTTTTCTCTTTAACAAACTCTAAAAGGTCTGATGATGACAGATATCGGAAAATCAGCCATTTCACAAAGAATCATCAGTAATTAACCGCAATTCAACGATAATTTGTCAGATCAGGAATAAACTGGTATCAAAGTCTTGACTCTTGGGAGCTTATTTGCATCAACCTTTACTGATCATTGATGCAATGTGAACTCTCCCTCGACAAGTCAACCCTTACAGGTCAATGAGTTATCCCTGCCTGGTAATCCCGAGATCGATTTCCTTCTTTTCACGCTTAGTGAGACTAAGAAGAAGATTTTGGTTCAGCTGTCTTTACATCCCTATTTGGGTTATCGAAAATTAAGTAAGAGATTGGGGATATCTATTGGTAATGTTAGAGGCCACCTACGGAGAAGTAAGAATAAACGATCATTGCTGGATTTGGGATTGGCGTACCCAACTGTGCATGGATGGGTTTTAACCCCAAAGGGAGATGAATGCGCACGAAAATTGTTAGCCGACAAGAAATGGCTGCAATTCGTTGGTATGCTAGATCTGTTGGAATTTATGCTTTAACGTTACCCCATAACCTGTTAGTTATCTGAGCTTTATCCTACCAAAGTTTCCAAATCCCTACTATTGAGTGCTCCTTTCATTTTATTCCAAAAACCTCCATAAGATTCCAGATCCCTATTACTGAGCTCTTCTTTCACCTTACCCCAAATTTGTTTTATTATCGTATCAAATACAAAGCGAATATCCGTAATCGTTCTTGCATTTGTTGTACAATGAGGAATACCTTCCCCAATCTGTTCTTCAACAAAATTTTCACCTTCTTCTGGAGTAATTTGAACTTCAAGGTCTGATTTAGTGCCGATAACGTGAATACAAAGCGTTTCTAATGAATGGTCACGTTCCAATTCTTTCACCCACGTTTGTAGATTATGCAGACTTGAAGGTTTAGTTCGGTCATATACCAAGATCACTGCCGTACTCCCCCTGTAGTAGCGAGGCCGATATTTGTGGAAGTAGGGAGCTCCCCCAAGGTCATAAATTTGTATTTTCAGTTCTTGATTATCGAAATTCACGGAATGGAGTGCTATATCTACTCCAAGAGTAGGTAGATAAGCATTTTGGCATCTTTTTCCAAGATAGCGGGATATAAGACTCGTTTTGCCTACTCCCTGATCCCCAATAACGATTATTTTAGTAGTAAGGACGTTTTGGGTTTGTTTGGCCGATTTAAGGGGAGTGAAAAGAGCCATCTTTTTTCAGATAATGGTGTTGAGGGGGATTTATTTACATCCAAACAGTTCGCACACATTACCCCCATGAGCTTACTTCTTTTAGTCTTTCTGGGTGTTTATTTTCACCTTTGATAACTACTTCTTACTATGGGATTATTTGTCCTTTAGATAATCTTGATGGAGATGGTTTTGATACAGCCTTTGAGTATTTTAGAAGGCGCTGTAGGAAACAGCGTGCTTATAAGATTAAAATATCAGAATTTTGAAATCCGTGGCACTCTTCGTTCTTATGATACACATTTGAACATCTTTCTTGAGAATGCCGAACAGTATGTAGAAGAGTCTCAGTCTTCCAAAAGATTAGGCGATATTATTCTACGGGGTGACAACATTGTCTACGTTTCTCCGCCCTAAAAGGTGATAGCAATGAGTAACGCAACACTTCTTCCATTAAGCCATTTAACCAAAAAAATCGGCCACAAAATCACCGTCCACCTTAAGACGGGGATTCAGTATTCTGGAAAATTACTAAGAACTGATACATCAATGAATTTAGCATTGAATGGCGCCCATGAACACACAAACACAGGTAGTCGTAGATTAGGCAAAATCATGATCAGGGGAAATAATATTCTGTTAATTGTTGTCTAACAACCTCTGAAGCGAGGACTCAGAGTTATTAAGGAGCCTGAACAATGATTTGAAACGCAGAAAGCGTCTTCGTTCCTATTAAGTCTGGAATAGAAGACGAAACAATTTCAAGATTTGATCCTTTGAGAGATTAACCACCCTTTCAAAACTGAGAGAGTGGTTTTCTAATTTTTATAATTGTGAATTCTTAATTTTTCCTCTTTTTTGTGGCTGAACGTAATTCCTTACGTACGATGATTTTTTCGATTAAACGGAATAATTAAGGAAGTTTCAAATTCTGGATGGAGTACTTCTGGTGTTATCTAATAATCGCTAAAAATGAACAGATCTAGACTTCCCTAAAACAAGGACTAATATTAACTAATCAATCGGATTATTGATTCGTTTGCACTCCGTAGTTAACTAACCAAGCAAGAACTACAGCGAAAATTGAGTGAAATAGTGAGGTTGAACTGAAAAAAAGTATTAGCTCGGATACTGACATGTCAAATATCAGTGGAAGAAAAAACACGTAACAGAAAATTTCTTCTACAATAAAAACGAGTACTGTGCCTAGTCTCATAATATCGCCGCGAAGTCTATCAAAATATAACACACCTACCCCGAAGGCGAAGCCAGTAACTAACCCAATTAGATAATGCAGTGGAATAACTATTAGAGCACCAGCATCCATGGAGATCCCGATCAGATCCAATAGGGTCTCCGCCCCCTCTTCGATCGTGGATAGGTATGTATCTGCATCCTCTCCCACAATTAAAAACGTCACAACCATAACAATGTCCATTGCTAACATACCTACAAAGCCACCGATTCCTCCGAATCTAATTTCTCTCGTGAAGGCAATTTTACTCATAAGACTTCCAATCAACATCTTTTTTAAAAAAATTTTGTGCTTATCGGCCAGTAAAGGTCAGAAGACTGCAAGGAAGCACCTCTGCTCCTTTCTAAGTTTGGAATAATAACCGAAAGAGTTCCAGGAGTTGATCTTTTGTGAGATTAACTACTCTCTCACAACTAAGATCATGTTCATCTAATTTCTTTAATTCAGATTGGCCAATTGGAGCGCCCTTTTTTACAGCTAAACGCAATACTTTGCGTACGAGACGGTTTTTTCGATTAAATAGAATATTTAAGAAAGTTTCAAATTCAGGGAGCAAAGTTTCTGGTGGCGCCTCTAACGGAATCCCATGGACTACTGAAGCAGCTACCTTGGGGCTAGGATAGAATGTTCTAGGAGGATAGGTTTTTATGATATCAAAGTCAAAAAAATAGGAAAGCGCGGCTGTTATTCGACCATAATTTTGCGTTTTAGGCTGCGCAGCAATTCGTGAGGCATATTCTGCTTGGTATGTTGCTATTAGAACCCTAAAATCGGGGTTTTGGAGGCGACCAAGTCGAAGAGAGAGAGGAGTAGAGATTTGGTAAGGTAAGTTGCCAATAACTACATTGAATTGCGGTAAATCACATGTAACAGCATCGCCATGCACTATTTTTACATTTTTGAACTGAGAGGCAATTTCTCTGTTAAGAATAAGAGTCAGAAGAGGGTCAACTTCAATAATTGTCAGATCTTTAACATGAGGGGCGATAAAACGGGATAAAGAACCCAATCCTCCACCTATTTCGAGGACAGAATCTTCTTTGGAGAGATGGGCTGTTTCGAGAAGCGTTTTAATGAGAAGGGGGTCGAGCACAAAATGTTGTCCAAGTTTCTTTTGTGGATCTATCGCATAGCTCCGAATGAGTTCTATTGTTTGGCGATACAAATCCCCTTTTGTCAAACTCTCGAGATCATTCATTCGAATCACGAGGGAATGGTTTTGTGAAAATAGTGTAACGTTCATTTTCTGAGAGTTCTGTTAGGATACGCCTGAAAATAATTTTTTGTGGTTCACTGATCCCTGTTCGTTCTGTAAAATCCTCAAATGAGTCGAATTTCTGGGCTTTTCGTGCATCCAGCACCTTCCACATACGTGTTTTTCCAATACCAGGAAGTAAGCGGAGTTGATGCATTCTGGTTGTTATAGGACGGGCGTTATTAAAGAATTCTACGATTTTTTTCTCATTTGCGTTAATGAGATTTTCAATGGCATAGTTTAATTCGCTTTGAGCGTGAGATGTAAGATCCTGAAACCGGATTCGTTTGAGGTTTCGTATTAGTTCCCGATTATTCATTTTTAATTCTGTCTGAACACGGGTAACCACACCTCGGCGTAGGGTTATTTCAAACAATGAAAAATAGGTGGTGCCGACTGCAAATGCAATTGGATCGCGCTGGTAAGGTGGTCGTCTGTCGTCAGGACGACCCTGACTTAGATAGTCAAGAATAATAGCATTCTTTTCCCGCGATTTATGATCAGGCCTAGTCTCACGACGGGACCCGCGTGATTCATGAGTATCTCTTCGAGTGTCTCTTCGAGTGTCTCTTCGAGTGTCTCTTCGAGTGTCTCTTCGAGTGTCTCTTCGAGGGGGAGGTCTACGACCATCCTTTCTCTCTTGATGGTTAGAAGATTGAGATCGGGGATAGGGTGGTTTCTTAGAGGCTTTTCGTGGCCTATATGAATCTCTAGAGTCACCTCTTGAAACTTGGCGGTTCTCTTTATTAGATTTATCACGACTCATTTTGCCTTTCCCCTCTAAGAGACTTTTTTTTCTTTTTTGAGAAGGGACTATGACCTCAGATGTTTACTTTAAGACTTGAAAGAATCACTACTCTTCCTCTTCTTCAAATTTTTCCTCACTTATGCGCGCCAAAATAGCTTCTATTTCATCCTGTGTTAGCTTATCGCCTAGAACTACTCTTACATCCACTTCATCCTTAGGCCAGATATTTATTAACTGAATAGTTACTATTCTTGAAAGCCCATAGGTATCCTGAAGGAAGGAAATGAGTGCTTCGGTATTTTCATCGGGAAGTTTACCCGAATAACGCTTCGCATGATCTAATGTAACTCGTTGAATGTAGTTAAGGGGTTCTATCTTATCTTTGTCATATAAGATGTCTTTAACCTTTGATAAAGGAACCGATTTTTCTTCTATAATACGACGTGGCGACTTTTTAGCCTCCCGGACTATTTAGGATGTTTATGGGGGCGAACATGCTCACAACGAGCGATTATTTTCTTCATCGCATTTCCATCACGTACTTCTAAGACAACAGCTTTACCGCGTATTTCTACAACGGTTGCTGTTCGCCCGTGAAAACGACGATGAGGTTGGCCCTTCTGTATAGAAGATTCAATTAAAATATCGACTTTATCTCCAACATTATACTCTTTTAGTATGACGGAAGGTGGTGGTAAGCCCTTCTTACGGGGCGATTTCCTTGTAATCTTCCGGCTGCGAAACATTGTACCTTTGGATGTACGAACCAATTTAGACACACCTTGTATTCTTCTTCATCTTTGTACCGCTTTGAATGTCACTAATCTACGCTCTTCGACACGCACGTCCAAAATTTTCTGAGATCTTTTATATATAGTGAACAGCCTGTCTTAGAGGATTGGGGGCTCAGAAGAGTCCACTAACCAGGTACATACAATATCTTCCTACATTTAACTCTAGTCTTATATATTTAACTCATTTACTTATTATAAGCCAACGATTTAGTATACCTGTTATTATTAACTTTAATACTTCCATTACTTTTCTTAAAAGACTTAACTCACGTGTAAATCCTAGATGCTAAAACAAGTAAGGTATTCATAGCCTTTTTGGAATAATTTACCAATAACTTTTACTGGAAAAATTGATAAGAACCTTTCTTCTTGAAAGATTATCCTTCCTCTAAAGGAGTTGTGATGATGGGTAAGATCCGTGTAGCTATCGCAGGGCTTGGAAACTGCGCTTCCGCATTAGTTCAGGGCGTACAGTATTACATGAATGCTAAACCAGAAGAAACAGTCCCCGGACTTATGCACGTCGTGTTTGGCGATTATCATGTGAGAGATCTCGAATTTGTCGCCGCGTTTGAGGTGAATACCCGAAAAATTGGCAAAGATATCTCGAAAGCCATCCTTGAACCTTCAAATTGCACTCCGCAGTTTGCAGATGTGCCAAATCTCAATGCAAGGGTATATCCCGGACCCATCTCCGATGGAGTGGCGCCGCATATGAAGGAGCCTTTTTACTGTTATGATGAAAAGGAGATAGAAGCCGTCGATGTTGCGGAAGTCCTTCGTGAGACGAAAGCAGAAGTCCTCGTCAATTTCTTGCCAGTAGGTTCAGAAGAAAGTAGCAGAATCTATGCCCAAGCAGCCCTTGATGCAGGGGTCGCATTTGCAAACGGAATCCCAGCATTTCTGGCCAGCGGACCGAAAGAAGAGTGGCCCAAAAAATTTGAGGACAAAGGGCTTCCAATGGCAGGAGACGATATCAAGTCGCAACTGGGCGCGACCATCTTGCATCGGTTGATCGCTCAACTGGCATTAGATCGGGGGGTTGTATTAGAGGAGACCTACCAGCTGAATATTGGCGGAAATACCGATTTTGAGAACATGCGCTATGAAGAACGTCTAAAAACAAAACGGATCAGTAAAACAGAAGCTGTCACATCTCTAGTTCCTTATGATGTCCCTACTCGAATAGGCCCCTCAGATTATGTCCCATTCTTGGATGATACGAAGATATGTTATCTTTGGGCCCGTGGAAAGAAATTCGGGGATCAACCAGTTACTGTTGAGGCTAAATTAACGGTTGTTGACTCACCCAACTCTGCAGGTGTCATGATTGATGTAATTCGGGCTCTCAAACTAGGATTAGACCGTGGTATTGGTGGTGTTTTAACATCCATGTCTTCCTATGCATTCAAGCACCCACCCATCCAAGTTCCTGATTATCAAGCTAAACAATGGGTGGAAGACTATATAGCTGGAAAACGAGATAAATAGGTTGATTGGGCTCTTTTACAAGTTTCTTTCCATTTTCCCTTTTTTAGACTTAATTTCTAAAAATAACAGTCATTTGATTAATTTCAATCCCAGTATTTAGGAAGAAGGGAAAAAAGAGAGGAGAACAGAGAACTGCCAATGATTTGCTATTGAGTTATTATTAGGGATGAAAAGGGTCGAATGATGAAGCAAACAAGAGCGAATTATCATGGTCAAATAATAACTTTTGAAGAAAAAGAGGTGCTTATTGAGTTAGAAAGGTTAATAGGAGAACCCATTCCAGCAATCGAATTTATAAATACCTTTAGTTTTGGCTTTAGAACGAAGAATGAAACGGTAGTGAGTTTAGGGCTTTCTAGGAAGGGTCTGACCGACCTACCAAGCTCTATCGGAAATCTCTCCTCACTACAAGATATTAGATTGTTTCATAATCAGTTAAAGACTCTGCCCGATTCCTTTGGTGATTTGAAATCACTTAAGTTTCTAAATTTAGTAAAAAATGAGGTAATAACTTTACCGGATTCATTAATTCGGTTGGAGTCACTTCAGATTTTATACCTTAATCAAAATCGGCTAACCACTCTCCCAGAATTATTCGGCTCTCTTAAATCACTCCAAAGATTAAATCTAAGAAATAACCAATTGAAGACACTTCCTACATCCTTTTCTAATTTATCAAAATTAGAACGATTATGGGTTCGAAATAACCCACTAGATGAAGCTGCAAAGACATTCTTAAATAATTTAAAAGAACAAGGAGTTTTAATTGATACTCCTAATCTAAAAACCGAATTAGAGTTCAAAAAAGTTACAGAATTCATTAACACGCATAAAAAATCTGTTTAATTCGAGAAATCCTGCGAATCATAGGGGGATGTTCTTAACAAAATCCCTTGACAAGTCTTGTCAACACTTGTGCGGGATTTACCATGGCACTGAGAGCTTCTTTGGAATTAATCTTGAATTTGATCGGGTTTTCTAGTATTTCTAGAGATTTCTGGATAGCTTCATTATTGTTAGGTAGGTACCAGAGAGGAAGCCCTTTAGAGATCAGAAATCGTTCAATCTCTATTAAATAACCCGGAAACATTGAAATAGAAGGAGTACCCAATAACGAACTTTCCCGAATCATTGTTCCACCTCCACTAATCACCAAACTAGCTTTTATCATCAAGCTCGGAGCATCAATGGGTTTTTCAGGAAGAATTACTCCAGCACTCTTCTCCAAGATTTTCCTTTGTTCCAAGTAGCGAGGAAAGGCAATTATTTTTGCTTCGGGGAACTTTTTGTGTATTGCTTGGATGACCGATAGTTCCTGGACAGGTTGAATGGTAATTTCTCTCAAATATGCGGCTTGTGTCTCTGCGGGTCTGAAAAGCACTATTATATCATCTTCCGAAAGGTTTAGCTCTTTTAATACCGCTGGATTAGGTTTTAATTGAGAAATCCATGCAACTTCATCAATTCCATCATATTGAACAATTGTGTATGACTGTGCCCCAACCGCGATAAAGCGTTCTGGGTCAAAACACTGTGGTGTTACCACCCAACTTGACAACGGAAGTGTGAGACGGGATACTGCTGTGGCATGTGGGGCATCTAAAGAGGAGATAGCAGGGATACCAAGGCCAAAAGCTGTTCTTACCCCAGATGGCGAAGAATGGCTAACTAAACACGAAGGATATGTTTCTTGTTCGGTAATAAAGTCTGTTAATTCGAGAATTCGTTGAGTGGAAGCCTTTAATTTACCTTCTAGCGACCCACCACCATGTTTTCCCATCACTGAAAATTCAAGTCCTAAAATTCTCAAGATCTCGCATGTTTCTGCATAATCACGGGCGGTGATCATAATAGGAATATCTTCTTTCATTAAATATTGTGCAAGTGTCCCGAGAAGCCAAGCTTGTTTCGGAGTGAGGATATCTATCCATACTTTCATTAGAATTTAGCCCTTCATCAGATTTATCAGGAATTAAAGAACAATTGAGGAGGAATTTCTCTTTGAATGACAACACTAAAACTTTTATTGCGTTCCCTTTTCAAGCCTGAAATGCGTAGAATGGTGAACAGATGTGAGTAGAACCAACAGCACGCAGTCACTGGCTCCAAAAACTGTCCAATTGCTTGATATTACGGCACTCTCCCTTGCGATATTAACACTAGCAGCAGGTGTACTATACCTATTTGTGTTGGATCAATTCGTCCAAAACTTGGCGGTTCTCATTCTTTGTGCTATATTGAGCGCAGTAACATTTGGAACTAGACTTAAAATTAGTAATGCAACCGAAGAAGGCTATATTCGTAGTCATTTAATTGAGTGGACTATCGCCTGTGCGTTTTTAATTGTTTTTGCCTTGTTCATCATACTTTTCTATCCAATGGGACGCAGTTTTGGAAGCTAAGTTCATAAAGGCATACTCATGTGAAACTAAGAAGATATCCATCATCTTATTTTTTACCAACGCTTATAATTGGTAAAGTGATAGTTCTAACTAAAGAGCCTTCTAAACCTACAATAGGTTAAAGATAGACAAGAGTCCAAGGTTTGGTGGGATTTAATGCTTGATAATAACATAATTTCCGTTACTGACCCAAAATTCTTTTCAAAAACTGCCAAAATCATTACTAATGATGGTGTAATTATTTTTCCAACTGAAACATGTTATGGAATAGGAGTCAATGCTCTTTCTGACACAGCTGTTGAAAAGGTATACAGAATCAAACAACGATCTTCAGAACTACCAATTTCAGTAGCCTTAACGAAGAATATGCTCTCGGATTATGCTGAAGAAACAATAATCTCAAAAAAACTGATGAAGAAGTTTCTACCTGGACCTTTAACTATGATACTGTTTCAAAAGGGGGGACTTTCGCAGAAACTCAATAAGATTTCCCCGAAACGAATTGGTTTTCGAATTCCTGCCTTTAATCCCGTTCTTTCATTAATTGAATATTTGCAGGTGCCATTGACTGCTACTAGTGCTAATATCTCGGGGAAAACACTCACATACTCAATTGGTGAAATTCAGAAGCAAATTCCGCTCAATACATTCGATTTGATCATCGATGGAGGAAGGATTCCACCTAGTCTTTCATCAACAGTAGTAGATCTTACAGGAGAAAAGCTAGAAATATTGCGTAAGGGAGCGCTTTCAAGCCCTATTTTAAAAGAATTCTACTAGATGACTTGTTTTGAATTTTAGATTTTTAATGTGAGCTATCTAACATCTGATTATTAAGTAGGCCCTTTTCTTCGCCTTCGTAATATCAAAGAAACCATAACAACTAATCCTAAGACTACACACACAACCCCAAACCCCGAGGTGGAACTTGTGGTACTAGTAAAAGTTCTCGTACCTGTAGTGTTAGAAAAAGTTGTCACACTTGTGGTATTAGTAAGAGTCGTGGGCTCTTGGTAAACATATACATTCATACGATCTTCGTTACTTGTAACATCATAACCCCCTCTCACAATTTCATCTTTTGTTAGGTTTAAATAAACACCAAATGCTTCTTCTAAACCACTTCTCTCGGCATTGGTTGGATCCAAGGTATGGGTATCCTCGTATCCAATTAATTGTGCAGTTGGGACTAGTATATGTTTTGCAGCCCAATAGTCGAGAGCTATGGGATCGACTCCTGCCATAAGCACGTCAACTCTTGTAGCTTGGGTATAACTCGTTGATGGTCCTGACTTTGGGATGGCATTTACCCAGATGGCATCTAGAATATTTAGTGTCGGTAAGCCTGTTTCTACCAGTAACGTTCCCATTCCACCAGTTCCGACAGTCGAATGACCATTACCTAGACCAGTGAATCTCCCTTCTGACTGTACACCCATATAGTTCTTTATTGACGCTGTAACGCCATAAACAGAGTGAGATTTAAGGATGGGCATGTTAATTACTTTTAATCGTTTCTCATATCCCGTTCCGTTCCATATCCCATGTTTAAAGCTGATATAGGTGCCAAATGCTGTTCTAAATTTAGGATAGGTAACATAAATCCCAGTTTCAGGATCAGATGTGTTATAGCGGATATAACCACTTGTCATGTCCCCGTCAGCATATTCGGCAACTTGGCGGCTTCTAATTGGTTGCCAATCATAGGTAGAAATATTATACGCCTTAAACATGTTAACTACATCAAGTGTCGATTGTTTGGACTTCTCTGCGTTGCTTAAATCCCAGTTTAAACTTCCAAAACCTTGACCATTATCTGCTACTACTATTTCACCTAAAAAACCATCGGGATGGTCAACTATAGTTTGGATAAGCTCTTTCAGAACATCTGTGTTGGTCCCCCCTCGCTCACTCCACTGTGAATTAATTTTTAATAAGACCACATCATTAGAGGCAATTAAACCTTCAGATCCCTGATTTTCTCCCACTACACCTGATTTATAGAAGAACAAACCATGGGAACTCATTAGTTTAAGCAGTTTATTGATGTGCGCGTCTATTTGTCCATTCACAATGTAGATGTCCGAAGCTGGAAAAACGGTTGCTTTCTTGGATTCAGGTGATAATTGGACTTCCTGATAACTGTTATAGGATTGATTCCAGAAGAACCCAGCGCTTAATGCCCCACCACCTATCACTACAATTATGGGAATTGCTAAAACCATATCCTTATTGTTAGAAACGAAAGTTTTAGCTTTTAGAAAAGCTGCTGTTATTGGGACTGGAATTAGACTATTCAGTGAGATTGAAAGGTTATTCGCGGCTGCTTGTTGACAAGGATACGTAATTCTTGAGGGTTTTGAACCCGTTCGAAATATTAGCCATAAAAAGTTCATTAGACCAAAGAAAAATAGATTTATGATCAAACTCCGCCTTTTTGTAGTTTTCCAAGGCTTTTTTTTCCAAGGAGACATAAGAACCAACAACATTGGCTTGATAAATAAAATAACAAATGTATAGTCCTACAGATGTGACTTAATTTTACAGTATTTAGTCCAAGAAAGCCCCCTCTATTCAAGTGGGGGATGAATTGGACACCTTCTAGGTTGTTTAGATGTTTAAAAAGGAATTGAAATATAATACATTGAGTGTCTATGTTCAAGCGTGCCAACACTTTTAAACTGAATCCTGACAAAACCCAACAGGCACAGCTTGAGACGTGGGCGAACAACTGTGTGTCCTTCTATAATGAGGTCAATTATAAACGTAGGCAGTCATTTATGAAGGGACAGCTTGACTATGACTTTAAAGACCTGTATGACAAATATAAACCGTTGATTAATTCAGCTACGGCGCAACAATTAGAGCGCAAGAATAGTGAGGCGTGGAAATCCTATTTTGCATTGAAAGAACGCTTTTTTAAAGGACATATTGAGAAACATCCGTCCATGCCGTATTATTGGAAGAACCGCAAGACAGGAATTAGACCCTTGTTGATTGTGGTTCGTAATGACTGTTATACCCTTGAAGATACACTAATTCGTCTTCCATTTCGCCTTAAGATAGCCTGGCAGGGACAACTCCAATGGCAAGGCAAGCAAGGACGGTTAGAAATTCATTATGATCGGTTAGAGAACCAATGGAACGTCTTTATGCCTGTAACAGTAAAAAAACAGTTAAAACAGCCTAAAGGGACTAAAACCGCCTATTTCGATATAGGCGTAATCGTACCGATCATGGTCGAACTCGAAGGTCAAACCTTTGGTTATTCAGGAAAACCGTTGCTCTCGGATTGGTGGTATTTGACCAAGAAGATAGAAAAACTTCAATCCAAAACCATGAAGCTGAATCAGAAAGTTTCTAGTAACTTATTCAAATGGCACTTTAGGAAGAGAAAAAAGCGATTTCGCAGTGCTATACGGACAATTATTCATCGAACAATCAAAAAGTGCTATAATCAAGAAGTAGCTGTAATTTACATCGGGGATCTGACAGGAATACGAGAAAACAACAACATAGCAAAGAAAACCAATAAAATGCTTCATAATTTCTGGTCACATGCGTTTATTATTCAGGCGATCAAGTTAGAGGCAGAAGAATATGGAATTGAAGTGATTGAAGTAAAAGAATATAATACGTCTTCTGTGTGTCCACGATGCCGAAGTAAACAGATTATAACAAAGAAACGGTTGTTTAAATGTAAAAAATGTAAGTTAGAAGCACATCGAGATTCAGTCGGTGCAGTAAATATGAGGCTTGCCCAAGAAGGTCTTCAGTCTGAGGATGTTCCTGCGGAAGTCATGAACAGGGCGGTGGCACGTCCACAGCTATTCTCGTTAGGGTAGTTCTGTGAATCCGCTTCCAGTTAGGGAGCGGAGAATGTCAATCGTAACTTACTTTTCAAATCTTTTTAAAGAGATGAAAAAAGAAGAAAGGAGGAAGAAAGAAGAAAACGCGGCTGCTAGCTTTTTATTAGAATAAGATCCTTCTGGGGCGTCGAGAGAAATTCGGCTCCTTTTTCATTGACAAGAACCATCTCTTCAACTGACATTATCCCGTGTCTTGGCACAGTCAAACGTGGCTCTATTGTAAACACCATCCCTTTTTCAATTTCTTGAAATGGCTTTTGGGCATATTTCTCCCATGCAGGACCTAGCAAAGCAGTTCCATCATGTGCAAAACGACCTACGCCATGTCCAAGCCCGTGAGGAAACTCAGCGTAGCCTTGTGAGAGCAGATAATCACGTGCTACCTTATCAACCTCAATTCCCTTAACTCCTGGCTTTAATGTTTCTCTAGCTAACTCAATTGCCTTAACAATGGTGCTACAGCCTCTTTGCACCTCTGAAGGAGGAGCTATCTCGTCTTCTTCAAGTACATAAAATGTTCGTTGGATGTCAGACCAATAGCCGTTATATTTTACTCCAAAATCCATGTTTACTAGATGACCAGCTTCCACCTTCCGATCTGTCGGTTCGTAATGGGCTTCAGCAGTATCTGGACCCGTAAAAACACTAAGAAAGGTATCTTTGGATATGATAAGTTCGTTGTGGAGCTTTTTAGTTTCTTTCAACATATACTCAGCGATTTCTTTTTCAGTCTGATTGGGTTTAATATAGGAAGCTACTTTTCCATAGACAGTCTCGGTATATTTAATTGCTTGCTTGATATAGCTAAGTTCTGTGTCGGTTTTTCTCTCTCTTAAAGCAGAGACGATTTTTTCGGCAGATATCAGCCTGTCCTCGAAACCTATCTGTGCAAGATAATCATATAGGGTGAGGTACATCCCGTAAGTAAGACCATCACAGACTTCGCTATCCTTTGAATAATTAATCGCGATTTGGGATGGATTAATTTCGTTTATACAGTTAATGAAATGTTCTTTTGCTCCTTCAACGTAGCTTAAAACGTGTGTGTATGCCTCTGTATCTTCAACTGTTTGCTTATCATATTTTCCAACGACAGCATAGTTATTACCTGCGGAAGTAATAATAAAAGCGGAATGCCAAGTAACAGGTGCGCCTAAAAGAAAATCTAAGGTAGGATCACCGTTAATTACACTTTCTCTGAGGAAAGTAATCCAACAATCAATGTTAAATTCCTTTAAAATGTCACTAGCTTGACTGACCTTTTCTTTGATTAACATTCTTTCACTCTCTTGACTAATACTTAGAACCGTTATAAATAGACCTTAGTTCCGAGTTTCTGTGCTTGTGCAGAAATGAGAACTTGGTTAGCGGCTGCTAAATCCTGAACAGCATTTCCAACCGACTTAAAAACGGTAATTTCGCTTTCAGATGTTCTGACTACTTTTTTATTAGCGATAATTTCCCCTATTTCAGCATAAATATGATTTTCCGTAATAAGACCTTTCTCCAGCGGTATTATTAGGTCCCCTGCTTCAGACAGAGAAGACTCCCTATGGTCAACGACTACTTTAGCCTTAAGTATTGTTTCTTCAGGGATTTCGCGAACATGAGGCTTGTAGGAGCCAATAGCATTGATATGGACCCCCTCCTTGAGATTATTATCGGAAAAAACAGGATTAAGGGCAGTGGTTGCTGTGCAAATTATGTCAGCATGTTTTAGATCCTCATTTGACTCCGCTACATAGACGGAAATGGAAAGCTGCTCGCCCATTTCATCGGCGAATTTTTTTGCATTTTTAGGAATGACGTCAAACACATAAGCCTCTTCAATCGACCGAATTGCACATACCGCCTCAAGTTGAGTCCGACCTTGAACCCCAGCCCCAAAGATGGCTGCAACTTTAGAATCCTTGCGGGCTAACAAATCCGTGGCTGCACCTGATCCTGCACCAGTTCTAAGGGCAGTAAGATAACTTCCGTCCATTAAGGCGAGCGGACATCCATTTGTGGCATTCAGAATAATAACAACTGCTTGAATGAACGGTAACCCGCGTTTTGGATTATCACTAAATAACGAGATAAATTTAAGCCCGACTCGCTCAGTTTTAGGAAGATAAACTGGCATAATTAGGGTTCCGCCATTGTACTCAGGGATATCTAGATGAGTGCGAAGAGGAACTGTTGCTTGATTTGCTGACAGTTGAGCATATGCATCTTTCATCACTTCGATTGCCTGCTTCATTGGTAAGGCTTTTCTCACATCAGCGGCTGAAAGAATTCTAATTGGTTTGACTGGCATATTAATTTCCCATTTCAAGCAATTTTCAACGAAGAATGAATCCATTTTGTAAGGGGTCGTCGGGATCAATATAAAACTCATTTTTACCTGTAATGTAGGCGTTTCCCTCTACCGCAGGTATGACTGCATCATATGAACCATATTTAGTAGGTTTAACCACTCTTCCTGTGAAACGAGTTCCTAAAACGGATTCAATCACCATCGGTTGTCCAATATCGATGTCATCCCGTGCATAATGGATTGCCATTCGAGCAGCCACTCCTGTTCCCGTAGGACATCTGTCTACTTCACCTTCAGCAAAAATACAGATGTTTCGGCTATCAGCACCTTCATTTATCGGTGGTCCGATGAAAATTGTCCCATATAAAAAGCTCAACTCTTTCTCAAAGGGATGTTCAATTGACCGACTTTTCATTACCGCCCGTTTGATCATCATTCCTTTTTCAATAAACTCACGAATATTTTCAGGAATAATTTCGAGTCCAATATCTTCAGCATGAACAAAAGCATAGAATGCTCCACCAAATGCAAGGTCATAAGTTATCTTTCCCAAGCCTGAAACTTCAACGGTTTCATCAAGAGTTAACACAAAGGAAGGAACGTTATGGAAAAAAACACTATTCACATGATTTTCTTCAATCCTAGCATAAGCGGTTACTAATCCCCCCGGAGTGTCAATTTTGATTTTTGTCATAGGTTCTTTTATAGGGAACATGCCCGTTTCAAGAACAACTTTTGTTACACCAATGATAGCGTGACCACAACCCGTACTGTAGCCCGCATTGTGCATAAATAAGACGCCAAAATCTGCTTCGGAGGTAACGGGAGGAGTAATGATGACACCATACATATCAGCATGACCTCGGGGTTCCCACATAAGCGCAGTTCTGAAATGATCATATTTTTCTTTTACATAACGACGTTGCTCTAGAATTGTGCCACCTTGAGGTTTTGGGAATCCTGTAACAATGATTCGTAAAGGTTCTGCTTCGGTATGAGCATCAATTGTTGTTATCTTTATCCAATTATCTGGTGGTGTCCATCTATCCATTAAGACAAATTTCTCCGAAAAAGTATCTCTCATAATGTCCACTCCAATGATTTAACTTATCTAACCGCTATTTAAGATAATCGCATATATAATGAAAAATGAATCGGTTGAGGGAGGAATTGAAGAGAAAGTTTCTATGAACCTGCAGCAGCTCGTGCACGCATCATAGCTACGAGGATCTCTCGAACCAATGATTCAACAGGCTTGATCACCCGTTGTACGGATAGAGGGCGAAGATCTTTCTTGAGACGCCCACTCTCATCCATAATCTCTGATTTTGCATGAGTAGAAAGGAGTTGGCGAAGATCATCACGGGCTTGAAGACAACTCACTTCATAAATCCTAGCTGCTGCATCTCTGAGGGCTGTATTAGCACCTGCTTCTACGAGGAGTTTACCAACATCGAAAGCAGTGATACGGTCTTCTGAAGGTAAATCCATTTTGTTAACGACGATATAAAAGGGGAGTTGACCGCTTGATAGGCGATCCCCCGCCAATTTAGTGATTTCGATCAAAGAATTCCGATTCTCTTCCCACCGCGACTTTTCAGAGTCGACAACGACGACTAACCCCTGAGCCCCTTGTAAGACCACTTTACGTTGTCCAACATGGCGGTCTTGTCCTGGAACGGTAAATATATGGTACTTTAGGTAAGGAAGGCCTGTTCGTGGATCTCTGCCAACTCCGAATGTGACCTGACAACGGCGCTCCTGCCGCTACCATATGGCCTGATCGAAGAAGAGAGTCCTACCAGTGGGGTCTTCCAACTTAAGGAACTTGTAGACGTTCTCAGGATCCTCTAGAGATTTGAGAACCTTGAAAATCGTCAAGGCAGTGGTTTTGCCAGCCATAGTTGGTCCCCAAAAGACTACCTTACATGTAGGGACGCCTTCGTGGTCTCTTTTGATTACTGTAGCCATCTGTATACGTGACTCCTAATTATGAGCATTAAGCTTGACTTATTTTTCCATTTCTCTTTCAGTTTTAAAAAACTTCTTTCTAGTACTTAATATAGTCGCTTTCTTTCTTTTTTTTACAAAGGACTTTCTATGTTAGCATTTCATTTTATAAAAAAAGAACGTCATGTAGCCTATAAACTAATAGGGTCTATTAATTTTTTCCTAAAGAGGAGAAAAAAATTCCCCATGGAAAGGAGAGAAAGAAATTAAAGAAATTTATGCTCAAAACAGTCTAATTGGGGGTCGAGGATATAGTCTAGAAACTTATTTGAAGCTCTCTTTCTTAATTGAACTTGAGGGTGCTAACCATGCAGGTTCAAATACTCATATATAGCTCCTCAGTTTGAGTTAATATCTTTGAAATTTAAATTTCGAGATCTATAAATCGGAAAATGAAAAAAATTGGAGAATATGAAGATTTAAGCATTTGAACTCCCCTTAATCAACAATCACCAACAATAACCAACAACTTACTGATCAATTATTATTTCTCAATAAAAATCCAGACTAATTTTGGAGTTTATTACTTCTTTTTCCCACAACTACTCAAATCATCGACGGTTGTCTCTACGCTCAACTGAGGACAAATCATGCGAAATCGACTAATCAATCTTTTCAAGGCATTGTTGAGCAGAAAAGAAGTATTTGTTCTAACTGATGAAGAAAAAAGACAACTAGAAAGGAAAGCACATGACTCAGGGGCCCTATCTATTGTCAATCTAGTCTATACCTATTATTATTTTAAACAAAAAGAGCCTATTCGAAAATCATTGCAAGACCTTCTAGCCAAGGAAGAATCACCTTACAATGCCATTATCATACTTTTTGAGCATTTCGATAAACTAAAGAGAGAATTAGAAGAAACATCGGAAAAAAATGACAAGATTCTAAGGGAAGCTATTAAACAGCGAGACAATTTTCAGGACGAATTCAAAAAAATAACTAACAGGATTCTTGATGATACATTAAACATTCTTTATACGAATTTTAAGAGCTATTCTCAAAAAACACGAATCCAAGCTGCGCACCTAGTCCGAAATGCCATGGTGAGGTTCTATATAGCACATATTGATAACAACCTACAAAAATATGCACTTGTAGATACGAATTTTTTCCATATGAAACGCTCAAACCTTAATTATATTAATAGAATCCCTTATGACGAATATGGAAGAGCAAAAGGGCTCTTGCTCCCCCGTGAAGTTCTATCTGAGTTGATAGGAGGAGTACATAAAGGGCGGCTGAAATTAGAAGAAACCATATTTCCACTTCTCCGGGAATCTAAAGTCCTTCTTTTACCGACTTGTTCCAATAAATCAGAATATAAACAGTATTTTGATTCAAACAGACATAAAAATGACAAGGCTGATCCAGCTATTGTTGCCTGGAAGGCAAAATTTGGGGATACAATTTGGCCGAGGATTCTTACTAAAGATAAAACGATTTTACGAGTTATAGAGAAAGTTTTACCGGATAATTCGATGGGTAACCAGGATAAAATAGTTCAAATTTCATCTGAGTCAGAACGTACCGAAGAATTGAGAAAAAATCATGACGCACGATTTTCGTTTGATTCTGCGGAAATTACGAAGAATTGTCCCTAAAACATTACTAATTTCTTTTTCACACTAATTTTATATTTATCCTGAAAAGGGAACTAACAGAAATATTCATTGGTTACTTTGGCGATCTGTCTCCTATGAGCTGCACGCCTCGAATCAAATTGATTATGAGGATCCACTATGTCAGATGTCCAACATACAGTTCGAGCTGAAAATTTGACAAAAATTTACAAACTTGTTGGTGAAACAATTTACGCTTTGAATAGCCTTAATATGAAGGTTAAAGAAGGAGAGTTCATCATAATTATGGGGCCATCGGGCTCTGGAAAAACTACCTTTTTAAACATGATCGGGGCACTCGACAGACCTACTTCTGGTGAGGTCTATATTGATGAAAGGCCTCTTTCTAAAATGAACCAAAAAGAATTGGCGTCTTTTAGAACATTCAAAATCGGCTTTGTCTTTCAGACTTTTAATCTCATTCCTGCCCTAACTGCTTTAGATAATGTTATGGTACCAATGGTCTTTGCGGGTCATTCCCGTAATGATAGAAAGAAGAAAGCTATTGAAAAACTCAAACTTGTGGACCTTGAAGACCGACTCCACCATCGACCTGATCAACTAAGCGGAGGACAGCAGCAACGCGTGGCTATTGCACGGGCTCTTGCAAATGATCCTAGTTTAGTTTTGGCGGATGAACCCACCGCAAACCTTGATTTAACAACGGGATTTCAAATTGTTGAATTACTACGAAGACTTAACCAAGAAACAGGTGTAACAGTCATCAATTCAACTCATGACCTTAAATTAATCGACATTGCCGACAAAATCTCCTGGATACGGGATGGAAAAATTACGAGGACCCAGGAGAAAATATCTGTGGAAATAACAGGTGATGAAATTACAATCTAAGAAAATTTGGATTCATGGCTCCCATACCATTCAAAATCTTTAATTTTAGAATTACATACAAAGTGTCTTTTAGGTGCCTAAATTTCATCCATTCAAACGTGAAACCTCATTCATACCGTTCTAATTGACCTACCCATTTATGCCCAACTAGAGACAAAAATTTCATTACTTAGGTAAAACAGTGCAATTTTTCTGCTTCTTTGAGCCTTACTTCTCTTTGAGAAGTCTTATAGGTTCACCACAGGCGTTTAACGTCTCCTCCGAACTCTCAGCGATGGATTGAGGGTCTATTAGTGGTTGATAGATTTTTTAATATTTTTCTAAATTTCGAGCTGCATTGAGATCTCTATCAAGGGTTAACCCACACAACGAACCCTCAAAGGTACGAGCCGTTAAGGTTAGCTTGGGATAATAATACAGGCAATTGGAACAGAGTTTCGAGGAAAGAAAAAATCTATCCGTTTATATCACCTTTGAGCCATATAACTGTGCGTTTTGAGATTATTTGCCTATAAACGCTTTTTTCTTAGATTGTAAGATCCTTGTGCGACTATTCTAGCTAAACTCAGTAGATTGGGCATATAATAAACTTAACTACTAAGATCTTGTGATCTTAAGTTAGCGAAAGTTAAATAAATTTACAGACTAATAATTGGGAGAATCCTACGAAACATTACATTTTTGAAAAAACTATTCCGAGTATCTTTAATATAACGGTACTAATGAAATACCGTAAATAAAGGAGGATTAGTAGAATAATGAAAAAATATAGGACCAAACAGCTAGTTTTGGTCTGCGCACTCTTGGGAGCAATGCTTTTCGTCAATTCGAATAAAACGATGGAAACAAAAGCTTCCACAGCTGCATTTACCGAGGAGATTAACATAGGCTTCATAGTGCCCGTTACAGGCGGCCTAGGAGCCTATGGACCCGGAATGATACAAGGCGCAGAACTAGCTGAATGGGTGGTTAATACAAAATGGAGCGAAGCCGATCGGATTGCTAAACTGGACAATCAAACGATTGACATAGTTGTACGAGACACTGAAACCGATCCTACAAAAGCCGTAGCTATAGTAACAGACTTGATAACCAATCTTGGTTGTGAAGTCATCATTGGAGCCGCTGGTAGTTCAGTTACGCTGGCTGCAGATGGATATACCGATCCTAATCAGGTGGTTCTCATCAGTTACGCAAGCACTTCACCGGCTATAACAACAGATGCTGGAGACTATACGTACCGGGTAGTACCCATGGACAAGCTGCAAGGAGATGCTTTAGCGGCTCTTGCATATGAATCGGGATACAGAAATGCTGCGATGATCTATTTGGACAATTCTTACGGTCTGGGATTTGCCACAGTCTTCAATGAAACATTTATAGCACTTGGAGGCACCATTGAACTAGACCTCCCATATGTGGAGACCGCGACAAGTTTTGACACGGAATTGAGCGCCCTCAAGGCTGCGGAAGACGCTGGAACAATCGATGTCATCATGGATGTTTCTTATGCAGATGACGGAGCGGTCATCTTCACTGAGGCTGCGCTTCAGGGAATCACTAGCCCTTGGGTCTGTGCAGAAGGTATCGCTGACGCAGCGATCTTTGATGTAGCAACTGGTGTTGGCTCAGCCATGGTGGGTATGATTGGTACGAAACCCTTCAGTAATACCACCACAGGTGAATATCAGGAGTTTCTGGGTTACTTCCAAGAGAAATTCGGTGCGACTGCAACCCCTGGAATCTACGGGGATTACGCCTATGACGCAGTAATGCTCGCGGTTGATGCTATCGTCGAGGCTGGTACCTATGACGGGGCTGCAATCAAGACTGCCCTCGATACAGTCAACGTAGGCTGGATGGGGGCCACCGGTGATAAGACTTTTGACCAATATGGAGACGTAGGTGGAAGTTACATTCTCTGGGAAGTCACTGAACACTCAAGTGGTGATTGCTGGGAGTTCACTCCAATGGGAATGTGGACTAGCGCAGATGGTGTCGACATAACGGTTGCCAACCCAACATATATGGGTGAATGCGGAGGAGAAACAACAACGACAACAACTACAATGCCAGAGTCAACAACAGAGTCAGAAGCAGAATCGTCAGAAGACGGTGGTATCCCTGGGTTTGAGATGTACGTAATCCTAATTTCTCTTACATTCGCCGCAACTTTGATTATGCAACGGAAACGACGTTAAAGAACTAAGTGACAACATAACACCTTACCCCCCTTTTTTCTACTTTTTTTCTCTTAGTATTACTAACAGAGCATCCTAAAGATTTATTTTAATTTTTTATCAACTTTGATTCTTTGTTTGAGGATATTAATTGAATTCGCTCAAAACAAGCTATTTTCCAAGATAGAGCCGTCCGATTTCGTCAACATCCAAAAGTTCTGAGGCGGACCCTTCATGAGCCTTTTTACCCATTACAAGAACGTATCCACGGTCAGAGATTGCAAGCGATTTCCTTGCGTTCTGTTCGATCAAAAAAATAGAAGTCTTTTGCTGCTTCCTTAGATCGATAAGTCTTTCAAGTATTTCATCAACGAGAACAGGTGCCAGCGCCGCAGTGGGTTCATCGAGGAGTAGTAATTTTGGACGGGTCAGAAGTGCCCGAGAAAGAGCCAACATTTGCTTTTCACCTCCGCTCAAGTTACAAGCCCTCACTTTTTGGAGCTGAGCGAGAATAGGGAAGATTTCGAGGATTACGTCCAAATCTTCTTCCCATGGGTCTGTTCGTGTAAAAGCGCCCATTTCGAGGTTTTCCCGAACAGTCAAAGTAGGAAAAACGCTGTTTAGTTGGGGAACATAACCTATACCTGCCTGTAATATGAGGTCTGGTCTTAAATTCGTAATCTCTTTTCCGTCAAAGGTAACTTTACCCCTAAATGTTTTCAGGAGCCCAAAAATCGTCTTTACTAATGTGCTTTTCCCAGATCCGTTGGGTCCAATTACAGTGACTATTTCACTTGGTTCGACAAATAAGCTGATATTATGGACTATTTCGGTTCTTCCATAGCCCGAACATAAGTCTTCAACTATCAAGGAAATTGATTTCACCCACCAAGGTACGCTTCTACAACATTTCTGTCTGCTTTAATTTCGGCTGCTTTACCCTTCGTAAGTACTTCTCCTCGGTGTAATACAACAATTTCATCACAGAAGGCCATAATAACATCCATATTATGTTCTATAATCAAAAAGGTGATGTTTTGTTCCTCTTTCAATTGAACAATCCGATCAAAGATTTTAAGAGCAAGAGTGGGGTTTACACCAGCAACAGGTTCATCTAAAAGAACCATTTTCTGTGTCGCCATCAATACTCGACCCAAAGCCAAAAGTTTCTGTTGTCCGCCCGAAAGGTTTTGAGCAGGTTCATCTGCCAGCCGATCTATCTCAAGGAACGCCAAAATTTCCATGGCTCGATCTCTGATTTCCTTTTCTTGTCTTTTCCATTTCTTTCTCTGAAAGAAGATGGATAGAAAGCTTTCTCCCCTCTGCTTTTGGGCAGACAGAAGCATATTATCTAGTGTAGTCAAGTTCAGAAAAATTCGTGTTTTTTGAAATGTCCTATATAATCCTTTTAATGAAATTTCATGAGGCTTTAACTCGTCTATCCGCTCATTTTCAAACGACACAGATCCAGCTTCATTTTCATTTGACAACCAACCAGTGGTTACATTGAAGAAAGTCGTCTTTCCAGATCCATTGGGGCCAATCAATCCTATGATTGAAGATTTCTGAACTTGAATGGAGACACTATTCAGGGCTTTTACTCCGCCAAAGCTTTTAGAAACGTTTTCTGCATTGAAAATTTCATTCATGCTAAGTCACCTGTTTTCTCATAGGGAATTGAGAGGGGTCTTTCGGGAATCATGCCCTGGGGACGAAACATAACAAATAAGACTAAAAGAATACCGGTTAAGATCAACCGAAAGTTATTAGGGTCGACAGGTAACATTAATGCGATAATGATCACAAACCAAACTGATGCAAATCCACAAAGGATAAGCAGTGTAGATCTTAACTGCTCAAAAACCAATTGTGATGACCGCTGTACACCTATGTACAATCCGAGTAGAAGGATTAAGGGGAATATTGAGAACAGTATCGTGAAGCTAATATCTAGTTGACGTTCTCGTAGGAATTCTAGTTTTATATCTGATTCTATGTTCCAAAGAAAAAGGAAGCCGTATAGAAGGATTGGTATAATGAAGGCAACATATAAAGCTGTTTCCGCCCAAGAATAAGCTTTTCTTATCCGCTGTAGACCACCCGCATAGAGAATACCGAGGATAATTGTAGGAAACAACAAAATAATAAGATAAATCGGCGATGTGAGCTCTGCGAGGTTAGTAAATACTAAATCCGCTTTCAATTGCGCGAAAAGCAGTATAGATAATAATGCGGCGGCAATGGTCACGAATGCTAACACTAATAGAAGATTCCTTCTCATTTTAGCTAGCCTCTCTCTTTCTTTGAGAATGTGGATTGTAGTATAGCATCCAAGCACGACTAAGCCACCAATAATAGTCAATGTAAGAATATCTGGCGGTAAAATGAGAGTTGCCTCATCTACATCTGTTTTAAATATATACAGTCTTTCAAGCTGGGGAATCTTTATTGCAAAGGGTGGCTCCTCTCTCCAGCCTTGCATCATACGCGCACTTCGTTCGAGGAAGGTTATCAGCGTTGCACCTAATATAACTGAGTAATTATTTGCTTTCCCTCCGATTATCATCATTATCCATATAGTGAATGTCAGAGTTGGAATAAAAGAATCAGGGTTGACGAGTGTGAAGTAATAGCCGTAGAGACCACCCGCAAGACCTGCAATTCCTGACCCAACGATAAAAATGAGGCTCTTGAATCGCATTGTATCTTTTCCGAGTGCCTCTGTTGCTACTGTATCTTCTCTGAGACCTCTCATGACTCGCCCAAAAGGAGAATTAACAAGAGTTTGGGCAAAAATAAGCGTAAGGCAAAGAAATATCACAATTAAACCAAGAAAAGCAAGTCGAACAAAGAAATCTTCTTCAAAGGAAACCGTCCGTCCAAGAATAGACCATTCATAGTCTCCTTTAATGCGAACAAAGAAATTTGGAATGTGAATGGTCCATCCAAAAATACGAATAGTCAATTCAGGAATTATATCAAATCCTGATCTAAAAGGATTATCTATCCTTAGGCCCCGAAATCCACCCATTGCCACCCCTTTACCGGGGGGATGAATCCAATCCTCGTGTAGAAAGATGATTCGTAAGATTTCGCCAGTCGCAATAGTAACGATGGCGAGGTAGTCTTCTCTAAGTCTTAGAGTTGTAATGCTAATTAAATAACCGGCAAAGCCTGCAACACAAATACCCATTGCCAAGCTGAGCAAAAAATGAAGTTTAAGACCTGGATTCTGGATCTGAGCGTCACCCCAAAAATATTCAATGTTTGGACCAAAGACAGGGAATCCAAGAGTGAATAGCGCTGTAGTGTATGCACCTATGGCGAAGAAGGCAACCACCCCGAAATTCGTTAGGCCGGAATAACCCGATTCAAGGTTCAGACTTATAGCAAGGATGGCAAAAATCCCTACATAAATGAAGTAGTCTACTGTAAATTCTTTATTCCAAAGAAATAGAAGAAAAACAAAAGACACAGTAAGAATAAGAATGATTAATTTGCGGATTAGTGGTATCCAGTCCGATTTCATTTTCTATTCCTCCTTACCTGCTTCTTCAGGCAGTCCCATAAGACCACGAGGTCTGAATAAGAGAGTTATGATCAAAATTGCAAAAGCAATTGCAGGTTTATAACCACCGGAGAATGAGAACTGGTAAAGCGAGGCAATTTTGATGGGAAAACCAACCTTGAGGATTAAGCAAGTGATGACTATTAAATGTCCAATAGTTAACGATCTCACGTATTTTGTATTACTCTTGCTAACATCTACACGCGCTAGGTAAACCCCATAGAAGAGGGGAAGCACAAGAACAAGAATGGTGAAAGGAAAGGTTGATTTAAATAGCTCATAAATATATTCTACAACGTTTGATTTTTGATCTAATATTCGCTCAATGATATTAATTATGAAGCGATAATCCAAAATCAGAATTAAACTGCTGGTGAGCATGTATTGACCCATGGTTAAGAGTTTCATATGTTTAATCTCTCTCTCTTTTATAACTACGAACAATAGGAAAACACTATAGAATAAAGAATGGATTAGAAGTAAGGCAAGAAAAACCAACTTAGGTTCAGACTCATAGAGTGAATCTGAAAACATGGGATACTTCTCTTGCATTCCCATTAGGAAATACACTCCATAGTTCTCTGCAAATCCCACTATGAATGCAGCTAAAATAGCACCATAAAAGCTTCCAATCCCTCCTAAAATCACCACAGCAAAGGCAAAGAGGAGTAATTTGAAGCCTGTATCGGGGTTGATTCTACGGATAGCTACAAGGCTAAGAATGCCACCAGCGCCGGCTAAACCTGCCCCGAGGAACCACACAAGGGTAATCACACGATTAATGTCGATTCCTGCAGCTTGAGCTAAATCAGGATTGTCTGATGTTGCCCGCATTGCTTTCCCAAGTTTAGTTCGTGTAAATACGAAATGACATGCTAATACAAGGAGAAAGGAACTAAGCATAACAAAAAGCTTTATTGGAGTCGTAGTGAATGTGCACAGTTGGGAACCAAACAGATTGAATTTAAAGTCATATGCAATAGCCGCAGCTGCCTCTCTTGCGCTAATCTGGAAAAGTAGATAATCATATGTTCCTTCTTGTACGGGAAGAAGTGGAAATTCAAAAAAATTGAAGAAATTTATCTTTTCAGGAATCCATTCTGGTAAGCGAGCTTCATAAAATTTTGATTCAGCAGTCCAAACCTCCTGAATTAGGTGTCTAATAATCAAACCTACACCTATAGACGAAATCATGATGGTCATACCCTCTGCATTACGTCTCCTTAGAGGTCCAAAAACGGTTTTATCTGATGCAACACCCAACAGACCTGTTAGGAAAAATGCAATCATAACCCCCCAAAAGAGGTCTGTGCCAATATCTATGCCGATAGAGGTAGCAGCTTCGAAAGCAAGAAATGCCATATACGCTCCGAAGGTAACAAATTCAGCGTGAGCGAAATTAGCAAATTTGAGGATTCGATAGACGAGAGTGAGGCCAACTGCGAGGAGAACATATGTGCTTCCAGCAAAAATACTATTTATGAATATTTGGGCGAGATTCCAGTCGCTCATGACATGAGGGACACTTATTTCTAAGGCTCCGAATAAACGAAAATCCCAAGTACCCCTTATATCTATAAGTGGAGGATTTGGTATCCAAATAAGGAAGGCAGCTATAAGAACAATGAGTACAATCAATCGTTTTCGAGAGGCAGTACCTCTCAGAAATTTTTCCAATTTAAGGAATATTTGCCTAGGAAGTATTTGCCAAGGGGGTATGTCTGCCAAGAGTTAGACGTCCTAAATCTTTTAATGAAAATTTTGAAAGCTTTCTTTTTTGTATTGCATGGTAAAACTTGTATATAACTTATCTAATAATTATTCTGGTTCTGAGGGACTTACATCTCTGGATGACTCTGGGGTTTCTCGTTCTTGTGACCATCGGTGCTTTAATCTAGTAAAAACACGAAATTAGTCTGAATTAAGAGACCTAATTATAAAGGAAGCAGGAGAAGTTGTTTGTCACATTCATACAAAAAAGTTTACTGGCAAAAGACCTATCAAATGTGACTATATCTCAAGCTTAATTTCTTTAGAATGGAAAAATATAGCTATCCTGAAGATGCTCGGGTTAATATGGATTTTTTGAAACTATTTAGAAGTCTCCAAACTCACAAGCACTTCCAGGGGTTTCTTCAAGACGGACGCGTAGTTCTAGAGGAGTAAGGTGTTTTTTCACTTCTTTATACAAGCAGATTGCTAGATGTTCACAAGTTGTTGACTCGATGTCGAGTAAGTGTACATCATTCACAGGAAAAGAGTACTCCTTTCCTCCAACTTTGACTTCCACTGTAGAAGAAGTCAGCGAATAAGTCAACTTCTTTGAGTTACAAGCTAAGAGGATTTTATGATCAAATATTGAGCAAACTTCTAACAAAATCTGTTTCAATTCCTGAAAATCAATAAGTGCTCCATCGGTCATTTCGCCGCGAAGAGTAACACTAAATCGATAGTTATGGCCATGAAGGCGATCACATTTACCAAATCCAGAAAGAAAATGGGCTGCTGCAAAGCCTATGTATGCTTTATCATAATTTAAAGTGACGGTTGGCATTTTTAGCAGACCTCACGGGGTTGTTGCATGATTTTTTTCGGCTTCTTGCTTTAACACTCCCAAAAAAACCTTTTGCTCTGCAAATGCATTGTGAGGATGGATGCTCTCATAATTTTCCTGTCTAGCTATTAGGAGAGTTTCATCAGGCAAATGTCTATATAATTTCAAAAAACCCTGTAACATATTTCTAACAACATCTTCAACAAACACCGGCCGTTTATTAGCCGAAAGAATCACATGCTGCTCATCTGCTCTCTTTAGGAGCTCATATATAGGAGAGGAAACAGCATTTTCAACTATATCTATTAGTTCATCCGCTTCCACCCGTAAATCATTTGACGGTAACCAGACTTTGAGGATGCTCCTACCTCGTTGAGTATGAGTCAAGAAGGGTAAATTTTGGGTTATAAAAAAGAGTTGTTCATCGGTAAAACCTTCTTTTTTAAGCAGGTCCTCTGCATAATCAATAGAGAGCTGTTGGCCACATGGGCAGGCGGTAAGACCCACTACCCCCACGCCGATCATTCTTTTGACTTTAATAGCAGAATCTTCCCTTGTTGCAATAGCTGAGGCATAAAGATCATAAGTTGACTGAATAGGTTTGTTTGTAGCAGGGGTAACGCGTGGAAGCGCATAATCGGCTTTCATGACGACCTCAGCTCGAGTTGCATTATCTTGACATTTTAGACTCTCACGAGCAATCCGCTCACAAAGAATTTCACAATCGGTGATTTTTCTCCTTACAGCTGATTCGATGACCTCGTTAATGACTTCAGTGCCCCGCGACATATGTATTCCCCTCCGTGACGCCGGTAAGTCTACAAAGACATCAATTGTAGCGGAAAGTACGTTTATTTTGCCTAAACGTTCGCGTTGAATGATCTTTTGAACGTTAGTGATTCCCACCTTATTTATTGAAATAGGAAAGATAGGTTCCTCTGACTGTACGTCACGTTGTGGAAGACCGTTATAATTGTGTTTAGGGTTGTTATTACTCAATATTAAATCCCAAGCAGCATCTTTATGCCTTTTTCATTGCGAAAAATTTCCCCTGTAAAAATTTTCCCTGTAAAGTGCACTTGGGCTTGTGGATCAAAACTGAACATCTCAAATAAAACCAATCCCGTCATATCGAAGGATAAGTTTCTTTTTTTCCGTATTATTAATCAAAATTATGATGACTAACCAGTTAGACCGGATAATATCACACTAGAAGCCCCAAATGATGATGGAATTAGTAGGAGGATGCGGGTAATATTGTAATAGCATATGACCTTTTGGTTTACAACCCGACAATTTGGCCTACTTATCATCAGTTTTTTGGAGATAGAAAAAATATGTTATCCCAATTTCAAACGAGCTATATCCCCACCGACTCTCCAGCAAATGGTATTAAAGTAAGCATCGCTGGTGATGGTGGAGTCGGAAAAACATCCCTATGCAGTGCTTTTGCAACAGGACGTATTCCTGGAAGCTATAATATGACGATTGGCGTGGACATCGCCTGCTTACCTGTTAAAATTGAAGGAAAACAAAATAAACTTGTGGTATGGGATATGGCGGGTCAGGATCGCTTTGAGTGCGTTAGGGATTCCTTTTATAAAGGAACTAAAGTTGCAATCATCGTCTTCAGCCTTGCCAATAGAGGATCTTTCTATGATTTATCTAACTGGATTCGTGAACTGCAACGAGAGTCTCCAGGCACCCCGTTTATTCTAGTAGGTAATAAAAAAGATTTAAATCGGGAAGTTTCTTCAGAAGAAGCCAAAAAAACGGCTGATGAATACAGAGTACCTTACTTTGAAACATGTGCTGCTAATGGTGAGAACGTAAAAGAGATTTTCCGTGCCGCGACAATACTTGCTATGCGAAATTCGATTTGTGCCTTCTAGGTCTTCCTCTTTTCCATCACAGCTCTATTCCTTTTCTCAGATTCTCACTCTTGTCTCTTTCATAAAATAGGGGAAAGAGGAAAGTTCTCTTCTAATCTTTCGCAAATTGTTAAACTCTAGGACTTACGTTTTTTAGACAAAATAAAAGAAGTAAAGATCAGAAAGATTAGAGGAAGGATGAGGGCAATCCCTGAAATTAGATATTCATTGTCAAAATTTTCTAATATTGGAATTAATACGTCTGCTGTTGGTAGAGCACTTGCAGTGTCAGTGTCAGAAGGTTCTGTGACAGTGAATTCAATTTTGTTAGAAAGGCTGAAAGACATAGTCCCATTTGCGAAAGCATATGACACATTAGTGACCTCAAGATTCAACGTGCCAGTTTTTATTTTTATTAGGGAAACATAAGTCCAGATCCAGAATTCACTATTCGCAGGGAATATAGGAAGGCTACAATCGACTTTTGTTTCGGTATAGTTTACTTCGGCATTAGGTAACGTACTACTGGCGTTGATGATCCTTATGTACTCTTTGTGCTTGTTTACATCTTCGATGAAGCTAAGATTGTAAAGCGGTTCATCATGATGATTAATACATTTAATGCCGTAGGAAATGTTCTCTCCTACCTTTAAGTCCCTAGGATATTCGGAGAGCTTATCAACCTCCAGGGGTTCAACAACAGGGGGAAGAATGACTTCCGAGCTGATAAGAAAGGTATAGGCTTCAGATCGGGCAGTAATGATTGTATAACCATCATCGGTATCATGATAGGCGAAAAACATACCATAAGTCATATTTTCTAACAGAAGTTGATCCAGTTCATCTCCTGAGTCAAGAGGTATAACGAACTCTAAAATTGTGTGGGTTTCATTCTCCGTAGCGGCATATTCCAATATGTCTTCAGTTCCCCCCCTATTAGTGTCTTTGAAATGGGTTTCCTCTTCTCCGACTAGATCATAGCAGTAACTTTGGTTGATAGCACTACCACCCATAATTATATTAGAATTGTTCATTTCTTCTCCGATGCCTAGTGCCACCCATCCCACACCAGGAGAAATGAGCCCTACGCTTAGTTCGGCACCATCATGCTCCCAGAATACCATAATAGTTGTATTCGATTCGAAGAATGATCCCTCGTACTCGTCTAACGTGATATTCCCGTCAACAATAACGTTAGAAAGAAGTACCTTAGGTATTGTGGCATTTTCCTGCAATAATATATGTGGTGAATTTAGATGCAAAGGTGAAAAGGGTTTTTTCGATTGTTCTGAGTACCCTTTGACTGATGTTAGATTAGTAACTCCAAATAGTACGAGAATCAAACATAAGGCAACGAGAGCATTGCGATGATGCATGTATGAGACCTCAGGCGTGACTATTAGCTGATTATTATTGTTTTGCGCTCTTTTTTGCTGACAACAAAAAGTTATGGTTTGGAAGAATTACGCCTATTTGCCTTCGTTTTATAATTAAAATACATAAGATACTAAATTAGGTGAATCTATTTTATAAATTGTCCCTTTAAAATAGAATATTAGCTAATATAACTTCTCATGTGTCTGTTTTCATCCAAAGAACGCCTGTAACCAAGGGGCTATTTCTGCAATTGACTCCAAGAAATGGGCGACTTTAAGGGAAGATATCGTACATGCTGCACAATATATTGGCTGTGTTTTAGAATAGGGAAGATGAGCGACAACAATATGTTTCTCGGGGGTTATTTTCGTACAGGGGAAAGAAACTGAAGATTTAACAGGTGAGGAATGATTAGTTTCTAGTTTTAGGAAGAGTTGAAGAATATTCAAGGACACAGTTAGAAGTAATTCTTTTGTCTCAGGAACAATGGGATCTACAAATTCTGAAATGACAAAACCATCTTTATCAAGAAGCATCAGCGAAGACGCATTCATTCGGTTTGCTAAATCCTCAAGAATTACATCAATAACTTGAACTGAGGTAGAAGTCCTTTTAATAATAGTTGAAAAAGCATTAAAAATCGATGATCTATCATAAAGACTCGTATAGAAAATTTCATGCCGCTCTGGAAGAATCTCTTTCAGTTTAAATACGAATTCTTCAAAAATTTTGCTGTTTTCACCAAAACTTCCAAGATTAACCGTAAAACTGGGATCTGATTTATGAAAGAGAATAAAGACCTCAGGATCAGTACCTAGATCCTTATTTACTTGAAGCAGCCGAATGAGGTAACTAAGTGCTTCAGAATATCTGTGGGGTTGTTGACGATCAATAACAAAGATTAAAACGTCAGCAATAAGAAATTGTTGTTGACTTGCGTCAAAATATGAATCACGGTAGGTTTTTTGACCCCCAAAATCCCACAACCAAGTGTCCAATACCCCGAACAATGAAAGTTTAGTCCTTTCAACGCCAAAAGTTGGAGTTGAGTCTCCCTCAATAACTCGTTCTCTTTTAAGCAATTTAATGATAGAACTTTTGCCTGCATAGTCCAAGCCTGCTATAACTACCTTTTTGCTTTCCTTAGTTTGAAGATCTATTTTTGAAACAATGTTAGCCGCTGTAACCCATTTTGTGGTGATTGAAGTGCTAACACCCATTTTAAAGGCTAGTTTTTCAGGATCTTGTTTAGCAAGAAGTTGAACCGTTTTAATCCCTCCATCCTTTAGTTTCACTGCTTGAAGCTGTCCAATGAACTTACGCATCAGTGGAGGAAGGTTTAAAATGCTGGTAACGTCTGTGGTGGATTCTTCCTCAACAAAAGTCGCGACACTACTCGTCATAATTATCAATAATCTGTATAAACAATTGAATTAAAATTCCCAAACAAGCTAAAACTTAGAGGAGGAAATGAATTCTAATAAACAAGAGCAAGAGAAGCTATTGATGGTTTTTCTGGTTTTTCGTCTCATTTCCACGTAAACTCTGAAGTTTAATCGCCGCTTTTAGGCTAATCTCACCTTTAAGTACTTTTCTAGCAAGTTCTTGAGAGATTGTAATTTTATTTTGTGAGATTTGGCGCGACCAATTCTGAATTTCTTTAATCATCCCTTGTGTTATATTTTTTGTGAAATCAGGGATTGGTCCTATTTGTCCTTTACGTCTTGAGATTTTTAGAGCCGATGCCTCATCTTTTGTCAAAATTTCAACAGCCTCGGGTTCTGACTCTGAGGAAGTAGTACCACTTTCGTCAACCCACTCTATTAAATCAAGAGTTTCGGGACAAGACTCCGTAATGCTGTTAATAAGGCTAGCCAAAGCATTTGGTGCTCCACCACCAATTTTTACTGTGGTAGTGATGGCAATAAAATGCTTTAGTATCTTTCTCAGACGGGAACCTATTTCTACAGGAGGCATAGTTTCAGCAACAAGTACGAGCCCATCCGCCTCGACTATAATGCCAGACGCGAGACCTGGATCGATTCCGATTGAAATGTGTTTAAAATATTTTTTTCCATGAATAGAGGCAAATAACCGCGCAATGAGATGTTCATAACTAGGAAAGTCATTTGGGTTAGCACCAAGGACAGTTATTGCATCGCCATATGTTATATTAACTTCCTCCAGTTCATTAAGGGTTGTTAAGATAATGGCATTAGAAGGAACAGGATCCCCAAGTATAATTGTATCAAATTCAACTCTACGCCGGCGTAACTCTCTACTAATTGCTGAAAAGAAACGAAAATCCGTAGTAAGCACAATTAGGGGGCGTTGTAATTTCACATTTTTTTCTCCATCGCATACTTTTTCAAACATTTGGAATATTCTATGATTTATGACTCAGAACTTACTTTCTCGATTTTTTCCTGATCTATCACATGCTTTAGTACAGGTGTTTGGCGCTCCAGGTTCTGGAAAAACGTCACTTCTCCTAAGTCTAGCGAGAGAAGTAGCTATACAGGGGACTCATATATATTTTCTTGATTGCCCAGGGAAGATTTCATTTACTAGGCTTACTGATATACTAAACACTAATAAAAACCTAGAAAAGGTGACTATTTTTCGTCCTAATGATTTGAAGGACTTAACTTATACTATAGATGATCTTGACATTTTCTCACTTCCTCCAGACTCTCAGATCCTAATAGATGATCCTTTCTCACTTTATCAGCCTAAATCTCAAAAGAAACAATTTGGATTTAAGATTTCCAAAGATCTAAGCAGGATATTTGCTTTAATATCTCGGATTGGTAAAAGTCTAAACCGTCCTATATTTGTCACAAATCAAGTGCGAGGGAAAGAAGACGAAAAGATACCTTATCTTGCTCGAGTAACAAAACGTTACGTTGATTATGATGTGCATTTAACCCGTGAAAGGGGTTCAAACCTCATCAGGGGTTCAATAATTAGGAAAAAAGGAGACGTCACCTCAAACTTTAGGTTAGCTATTGTGAAAGAAGGAGTAAAATTACTATAACAAGCAATCTCAAGATTATCAGCCTTTCGATTCGTCTTTTAATAACAAAATCAACAAATGACGCTATGTCATAGATTTTAAGAAAAGTTTAGAGTATCCAAAAAAGGAAGGATGATACACATCCAAGGATACCATAGAGGTAGTAATTCCAGTTGAGGAATTAAGCATATTCAGTTAGTTTGATAGATGGGGCTATACCTAGAGAAAGAAGCTCTTGCACTAATAATTTGAAGGCATAACTTACCGCTATACGACTGATGTCTTTATCACGTGTTCCACAGACAGGACAAACCGCCTGATCGCGTTTACGGTCATAATAGGCTAATAGACCGCATTTTTCACAGATCAATACATCCACCTTGTCGCTTTCATCGAGAAGCCTCTCTTTTAGCAATAATGCAGCGCCATGCCCAATAAGACAATCACGTTCCATTTCACCAAACCGTAAACCCCCTTCACGTGCTCGACCTTCAGTAGGTTGACGTGTAAGAATTTGTATAGGTCCACGAGCACGCGCATGAATTTTGTCAGCAACCAAGTGGTGAAGTTTTTGGTAATAAACTGGGCCGATAAAGATACGTGAAGGAAGTTTCAATCCTGTGACGCCATCATACATCTGCTGCTCGCCAAAAGGATGGAAACCAAGCTCTTTTAGTTTTTTACTAATCGATTCAGGAGAAGGAGCATCAAATAAAGTTGCATCTACTTGATTTCCTGAATGAGCTGCTGTGACGGCGCCCATGCTTTCTAACAATTGGCCTACAGTCATTCTTGAGGGTATAGCATGAGGATTAATTATGAGATCGGGAACAATACCATCTTCGGTAAATGGCATATCAACTTGTTCCACAATATGGCCAATTACTCCTTTCTGACCATGACGAGAGGCAAATTTGTCACCTTGTTCTGGGACACGTTGATCTCGAACCTTAGTCTTTACTAGAGTGCTACCTTCTGTTGTTTCGGTAATGACAACGGTATCTATCACCCCTGATTCACCATGTCGCATAGAAATAGACGTTTCACGTCGAGTAGGGCTGGGTCTTTCGAGTTCGATATACTCTTCTAAGAATCTCGGGCGAGAAGTTTTTCCTGTAAGGACGTCCCCACCTAGAACTTCGATCTCAGGTTCTATAAGACCATCTTCACTTAGATGCCTATATACTGACTCGACACGATACCCTCGAACGCCTTTTTGAGGGATTTCAAAGCGATCTTCCTGTCCTCCTGGGTATTTCTTCTCCTCTGCGACATAAGTTCGAAAGAAATGGCTCCTTGCAAGTCCTCGTTCCACACTAGCCCTATTAAAGACCAATGCATCTTCAATGTTCCATCCTTGATAAGATAAGACAGCTACAATGAAGTTCTGACCAGCAGGGCGATCATTAAACCCAATGGTTTTCATACTTCGACTACCCACTAAGGGGATTTGAGGATATTGAAGGAGATGTGAACGGCGATCAGTACGATAGCGAAAATTAGCAGCATATAAGCCCAAGGCCTGTTTCGTCATACCCGCTTCATAGGTGTTACGAGGTGATTGATTGTGCTCCGCAAAAGGGATGATGCTAGCACAAATGCCCAAAATAGCTGAAGGGGAGATCTCGAGATGAGTGTGTTCTGGTGAAAGGCTATCATAATCCAACGCAATAAGGGCATTTTCTTCTTCATCTGCATCGAGATATTCTACAATCCCATTTTTGATGAGATCTGACCATGTCCAGTCTTCTCGACGAAGCTTCTCGATTATGTCCTTTTTAAGAACTGGAACTCCGTCAGGAGCTATAATGAGTGGACGTCGTACTCGCCCTTCATCGGTGTTGATCTTTAGAACGCTTTCAGGCCTTTTATCATCCCCTCGGGACTCCGAATAGTAGACAATGTTGGCTTCATGATCAATTTTACCAGAACGACGATCCTTCAGGAACTGCTTAACAACGGTTTCAGGGTCATGAGATGTTCCAATCAGTTTCCCATTCAATAGTACCTTAGTAGTGCTATGATCTAATGATTGAACAACGGGTTCAACACCAGAAGAAAAAAGATGCTCCTCAATTATTTTTTCATCCATCCCGCCGCTAATGTAAGCCATCATGGAAAGATTCTTGACCAGACCGCAGTTAGGACCCTCGGGAGTCTCATTGGGGCAGTTATGAGTAACAAAACCATTTGCTACGAAACTATGTGTGTCCAAGGCAGTTGTAAAATCACATACTATATCATCGTCTGTAAGACGTATTTGTGACAAAGGTAAATATAGCATTCCTGTTTCTAAACTGCTGTTTGTATTTTCAAAGAATCCTGCGACTGACCAAGAAGATTTAGGACGTACAACTTGTCTTTCTTTATGACGACGCTGAACAATTGAGGTTACAACTCGATAACCTAAATTAAGCATACTGGAAATTTGTTTTGGAGGGATTCCGTGGTCATAAAGCTCAATTACCGCTTCACGATCTCGTTCGCGTTGAGTTATCTCTTCTTTTCTGAAAGACAAAAATTCACCAATTAGTTGAGCTTTATGTTCTTTTTCTTGGCAATATCGATATCCTATTTCGGTGCACAAACGGTAGATATTATCCTTCGAGGTATCAAAAATGAGTTTTACTGCAATACGATCCTGAAATATTTGTTTAGTTCGAATATCATTAACTTCAATATTGAATTCTTTAAATAGCGATTTTAATTTTTCAAAAAATAGAATTTGACTATCTATATAGGAAGGATGTTTATGAGCCTCAATCTCTGGAAGTCTTATCTTATAACTTTCCTTTCGTCCAGAACGTTTATAAAACCATGGTACAGCACCGTCGCCACCCATAAACGCACCAATAAATTCACGTTTTACTCTTTTTGAACAAGTAAGAAGCCAATCGGGGAAGATAGAGGGGTGTTCTGTACGTTTTCCATGAGGAACTCCCAAAGCCATCATCAATCTCTTGAAAGCACCACCTTTGTTTAGGCGGAAAGTTCGATAAAAAACAGGATCTTTTGTTTTATCGGGATGGAATTCTGATTTTTTCTCAGTAATAGGATTTGCTATAAAACCTAAAGTTTCGAGATCACGATGAATTGCTGTAGCATCGGCCTCTGAGCCAAGATAGAATTCAATAGTATTACTAACAGTTCCATCAGTAATCACTGCTCCTAAAAGGCGTGATAGAATTGAAAGATTAGGATGATCAGATTCTAAAGGCAATAATCCAAGATTTATGAGCTTTTCAGCATCCTTTTCAACTAAATGATGTTCTTCATCAGGTAAAGAAGATTTCCAAGTTCCATTTATGAATTCATCAATATCAAGAATTGTAAATACGGCATCTTCCTCAGATTCATGATCATCTAAGGGATTAAGCGTAGGGCGAATCAAGACCCTGTCAGTAAGTTTCAAGTCGCCGGTCTCAACCCAACCACGATCAGTTAGAAAGGGATGATCTTCCGTAGCACGAATCTTACGCCCAGAAACTGTTTTTATTTCAAAAACTCTCTTACCTAAATCTTGAGCAGAGACTTGTTGATAAGCTACAATCTTAGAAGAGAGTTGTTCATGCGAATTCTCATCTATTGTGATCACAGAAAAGGAATCATAATCCTTTGCCATCCTAATTATTGGGGTTTGAGAGTAATTATCACCCAAAAGGACGTGGGTATCTGGTGTGACGCATATCTTCCCCCAATGTGTCGCATGAAGATCCCGTGCCTCAAAATGAGCTTGTGACCGTGTTAGAGGACTGATAACTCGGCGTAAGTGGCTTAATGTCGACATAAAGTTAGTTCTATCTAATAGTTGAGATACACCAGCTTTACCACCTACCCAATTTCCAGTTGCGAGGGCATGACGAACACGTTCTGTGATGACATCAGCCCGCATGGCCGTTCTGAGATTAGGATATCGTCCTCGTTTCGCTCCTTTTTCCAGCTGGTACTTGATATCTCGACAGAGTGATTTAAATGCGACCCGAAACAGACTGGTAAGCATCTCTCCCGCTAATTTCAGTCGTTTATTAGCATAGTGATCTTTGTCATCGGGCTCCATCCGCCCTGAATCTGCTTCAATGACACGATACGCCATTTGGGCTAGAAATAACGCTTTTTGATATCGAAAATCCTCAGTTGTGCCTAAATGTGGTAAAAGATAACTATTCAACACTTGATTGGCACGATTGATACGTAGTTGGCGAGTTTGGCCTACTGCTACACGTTTACCAATGAAATCCAACGCTTCTTCTTGGGAAATGATTTCCGCAGCCTCTCTAAGGGTAGGTAAAAGATCACGAAGGACCTCTGGGTCATCAGAGACAAGTTGGGCAATATCCCGATCAACATTTACTCCTAAAGCTTTAACTAAAATTGCTAATGGGATAGCCCGTGGCACAGAATGAAAATTGACATTTAACATACCATTTTTCCGTTTTTCTACCGTTACTAGGGAACGAAATCCTGCAATAGTTGAAAAAACCTTCGCCGTCGCTGTGACACTACCCGTAGTATGGCCGACATCCACCAAAACCCGATTAGAGACTAAATATTCCTGAGTAACAATCACACGCTCAGAACCATTTATGACAAAATATCCGCCTGGGTCCGTTGGGTCTTCCCCTAAGTCTATGAGCTCCTCTGAAGTCTTTTTGCTTAGCTCATCAATCTTAGATTTTAGCATGATGGGGAGGCGACCGATATATGCCTTGACTTTCTCTTGATCCTCGCGTTCAATCCCATCTTCAATAAAAACAGGTTGCATCACGAGAAAAAGGGGAACAGAATATATCAAGTTACGAATACGTGCTTCCATCGGTGTTATGGAGCGTTCAGAGCCATCTGCTTCCCGAATACTAGGCTCACCGAGCTCTATATGATCAAGTTTGATGAAGAATCCTTCAATATCGGGTTGAATTGTATCAACTTCACGAACAATATCCATAAGTCCCTGTGAGATAAACTTATCAAAACTTACTAGGTGTTGTCTGACGAGCCCTTGTTCTCTGAACATGGCTTCGAAGAGCGACCAGCGATCACGCAGAATGATAGGTTCATTATCTTTATTTGTCACGCAATTCACCATAAATGGGTTTAATATATAACCAAAGCTAGAGAACTCGACTGTTGGGTATCTAAAGTGATATGGATCAGAATGGAGTGAAAAGTCGAGGTCAATGGAGCGAAATAGGCCAATCTCTTTCAGAAAGCTCCGCTAAATTAACCCAGATAAATCTTTGCTTTGTGAAAAATAGAACAAGAAATTAGTGCTCGGAAGAATTATAAAAATTGTATGCTACTAGTGAAAATCAATCTATATAGAGGAAAAGAATACTTCAAATCAGGCTTTTAAAACAGCAAAATAAGAAATAAGCGTCATTTTCGAATCTTTTTAATAATAAAAGTGTTTTAAAAAACCACAGTTCACTCGATAATTCTTACTTGAACATCTGCACGCTTCTCGATCCGTTCAACTTTGCCATCCCGAATCCAAATGATACGGTCAGATACATCGATCATTTTAAGATCATGAGTGGCTGCAATCACTGTGACACCTTTTTCTTTGTTGAGATTTCGTATAAGTTCAATAATATCTAAACCTGTTTCCAAGTCTAAGTTCCCTGTTGGTTCATCTGCTAATATAATAGCGGGTTCATTTGCAAGAGCACGAGCAATGGCTACGCGTTGTTGTTGACCACCTGAGAGTTCCGTGGGTTTGTGGAAGAACCGCTTACCAAGCCCAACCTCTGTGAGAATCTCTTCGGCTCGTTTATGACGGGTTTCTCGCTCCACACCTGCAAAGATCAGGGGAAGTTCAACATTTTCTAAAGCAGACAGGACTGGAATGAGGTTAAATGTTTGAAAAATATAGCCAATTTTGCGGCATCTTAACCAAGCTAATTCATAAGCATCGAGTTTAGCGATATCAACTTCATCAATGTAAACTTTCCCTTCGGTGGGGCGATCAAGACCACCAATGAGATTAAAGTAAGTTGTTTTACCCGAACCCGAGGGACCCATAATTGATACATATTCACCGCGCTTTATTTTGGTGTTAATGCCTTTGATAGCAGGAATAATGACAGTTCCACCACCTAAAACATATTCCTTAGTGATATTTTCTGTTTCAACCGTAAATTCGTAGCTCAAGCGGCTTACCTCGGAACTATCATTAAATATAGGCTTCTTTTGCTTGAAGGGATTAAGGGATGAATTTTTCCTTAGACATTGGAAGCAAATGCCATCTAATATTTAACTTCTGTTCTGCAACATACGACAAAAGAGCTTTATTGGCTCTAATGAAGGTTAGAGCTAGTATAAGTATCATGAAATTGTAATTACTAAGTTTCTGTGATACTTAATCAATATAAAATAAGCTTGTAAAGAGATAAGTTTTGGATGATATGAGGAAACAAAGAATAGTACGTCTTTACTACGCTGAGTGATGCGAGTGATGCAGGAGAGCCTAAATTGAATAAACAAGCAGTAAACGAAACGTCTTATATAGAAACTGAACTTTATGAAGTTAGCGTTCCTGGAAAGCTTATTGGAAAGGCTGTTATTGATTCAAATGCACGAATGATCGGTATTGCGAGAAGTTTGCGAATCAAGATCCCCGGAGGTACGCCCGAGATTATGGTCAAGGGACTTGACGTCGAATTTCCAATCAGCGTAGAATCGGTTATTGCGGTAGGAGGAATTATTCAACTGGATACTTCTCACAATAATGTCGAGGAAATTGATATTAATGACATTCTTCAGCTACGAGAAGAGATTCGGGAAGAAATAGAGGCAATTTTTAGCACTTGAAACGTTTCTAACTTTAAATGATCAAATTTATCCTAATAATCCTTCTTTTGATCTCGTAGATCAGTTATCAGTTTTAATGTAGCCAAAACATTCTGTATGGTTTGAAGATAGGCATTTATTTTATCAGGGTCGTCAAGAGCAGCGATTTTTCCTCCAAAAAGCTCCAATTTCCCGTACAAAACCAATCTTAAGTCATCTAATACTTTAGAATGTAGATGTTTTTCATGATAAACTTCTGCTTCTTCATCCGAAGTTACGAAAACCGCTTTCCGTTTACATTTGGGGCAAAAAGTCTTCCCATCCTTCTGAAAGAGTGGAACGTGGCAATCGGGGCAAGCTTCACTTAACATCGATGCTCCAGTTATTAATAACGACGCCATTTCATCGGAAGGATCATTATTTTTTGATGGATTCATATTTTTCACCATGGAGAACGAAGAATCTTCATTAATGCCCGAGGAACTTCTTGATAAGTACTCACAGCTACATACTTTCCCCCACCAATACGGGCAAGATCTCTGCACACCTTTTGTCCCCATTTTTTCCCGGGAAGGTTGATTACGTGTAATTTAGTAATTGCTCTGCATAATGGCCGAGGGTCGCCACCTTGATTATATGCTCCATCAGTAAGGAGAAGTGCCCATTTAAAATGTGTTTTGAGAGGCCTTAGTTCTTGGGATGTAACTCTAAGGGCATCTGAGATGTTTGTATAGCCTACTGCTTCAAGATCAAGGATTTTATCAACGATTTCTTGAATCTTAATGTCTTCTTTAAAGCCTTTGATCCTTATCGCCTTTGTATTAAAAATTATGACACTATAATTGTCTCTTCGCATGGCATAGGCAAGAATAGCCGCTGCTAATGCTGCCGTTGAATTCTTAACCCCCATCATCGACCCACTAGTATCTAATATCAATACTCCATTTTTCTGCCGTGGTCTTCTTTCAAGTCCGATAATATCTTGATTACGTAGAGGAGGGACTTCAAGCGGATATTTCTCAATGCTTTGTTCTATTGTCTCTTCTTCGTCAAAATCAAGGCCTGAATAGTACTCTCCACGACGGGGGAGATCACCTCGTAAACCTTGTCCTGCAACACGAAGGGACATTCGAAGAAGAGAAGAACGCGCCATACGTCGGAATATCTGGCGCCTTTGAGCATCTAAAATCCCACGCATGACGAAATACATTCGAGGAGTAATTATTCCCCCTTTTCCAGCAACACGACCAAGAGAAGATAGCTTTTCTGCACTTAATGTATTAGAAACAGCATATTTGTTAATTTTCGTTAACGTCATCAACGCAGGTAGGTTTTCATAATCAACAGCAGACTCAGATAACCGTTCTACAGAAACATAATCCATGTGATCGATTTGGGGAAGAGAAGCCCCATCTTGGATCGCTGCTTCAGCAATTTCGATAGTATCGATGCGACCAAAAAGACGAACATGTTTTTTCTCCCGACTATCTTTTAGCCGGGAGGAAGGCCAAAAAAATCGGGGTCTTCTCCAGAATATATCCGTTCAACAATATCTTTGATTACTGACTCAATAGGGGTTTCAACACCATCTTCTAATTCAATTTTGGTGGCCAAAGTCATAACAGCTGCTTCTTTAAGGTCATCAAGTTTCATGGATTTTGTAATATTCAAAATTTTAGCCAGATCTATAGCACCGCGGATCGAAGCGCCGCGACGAATATCGGGATGGTTACGTGTGGCTCTCGCTACTTTTGTAGCAAATTCTGCCACCTGTTTGGTTAGTTCGCTACTCAATCCCATTTTAGCGCCTACGATGCTTATTTCCTCTTCCTGATCCTGCCAGTCAAGTTTAACCCACACAAAACGATCTTTAAGTGCTTCTGAGAGTACAGTTGTCCCAATATAAGCTTCTGGGTTTTGGGTTGCTACAACAAAAAAGCCACTCTTGGCATTTATAGTACCAAGTTTTGGGATATGAATAATATACTCATCAAGGGCGGGAAGAAGAACATTTTGGGTGCCTTCGATCAGACGGTTGGCTTCGTTAATAAATAGCACAGAGCCCTTTATCATTGAATCAGTTAATGGACCCGGTACAAAAGCTTCCCATGTCCACCCCTTACTAATCACTAAAGGTGGCTCAAAGTGACCAACAAGTTTAGCTTCTGTATACCTCTCATCCCCGTCGATTCTAATAAAATCCTGAGAAAAGTATTCTGTAATAGCTTGAGCGATTGTAGTCTTACCAACACCTACTGGACCTTCAATAATCACATGTTTATTTGCTAAACGGGCAAGGATTATTTGGCGGAGTTCCTTCGTCCGTCCAACGATTTTTGCTTCGGTTTGGATTTTAATAACAATCTCATCTACACTTAAGTCAGATTTTTCATCGGTAACATCGGTGTGTGTGGCAGCCATTTTGTTCTAAACGTCCAATTTAATGACTTTTAGTAATATCTTCCAGAAATAAATACAATCTTCAAAGACTATATTAAATCTATCCAATGGTATCCAATTCAGTCCGCTGGAAAACATGGTAAATTTAATACTTTCTTGTTTGAAACATTGTATCCTAAAGGAACAAAAAAACCCTTTCAGGCAAGAATGGCGCCGGGGGTGGGATTTGAACCCACGATCCTCAAAGAGGAACCAGATCTCGAGTCTGGCGCCATGGTCGAATTGAAAGGAAGTATAAACGAACCCTTTCTATACTGTAGCCGCTTGGCTACCCCGGCTTTGGAGTCAAAGCTATGAATCAATACGGTGTAGTTCTTAATGAAGTTTTTGTGGTGCGGAGGGGGAGATTTGAACTCCCGAAGGCCTATGCCACAGGAGTCTGAGTCCTGCTCCTTTGACCTGGCTCGGAGACCCCCGCTATCCTAGATTGTTTAATTGAAGGCGGAGATGCATATCAAACGCATCATAAGGGGATTGGAGATCGAGCTTTCTTCTCCTATCTAACGTGCTCTAAAAGGCTTTTTCATTTTTTTACGAAAACTTATCCAATGTAACATCAGAGGTTGTATTAATAAAAGAGAAATTATATTCGATAAACGCTTGGAACTAATTTTTCTATTTAATACTGAGTGTGTTGCAAGTTTTTAAGCTAGGAATTCTTCTAAAAAGGCATATAATCTTTTGATTTCTTTCAAAACACTATAAACACCAGCCTAGTAACAATCGTCCTCAAATTTTCCTTTAATCGTGAGTAAGAGCCACTCTCTCTGCTTCTTTTAATTACATAGCTTTTTAAGGATGACTAGTATCAAAATAGGTAGTTACACTACAGGTAGCATCTCTTCCTTTAGACTTCAGATTGGATCTTTAGGATATAGTGATCGTCTTGGAAGCTAAAGACAGCGAATCATGGTCCCAATGGACGACGGAGATCAGACGTGGGGTTCTTCAGTTGTTAGTCCTGAGTATACTTAAAAAAAATCCTTCACATGGTTATGAGATTGTTAGAATGTTGCGGTCATCCTCAAACGGTTTAATTGACCTTCCTGGCGGTACGATTTATCCGTTACTTAATCGTCTCGAGAAGAAAGGTCTATTACAAGAATTTTTTTGGGAGCATGAGGGGCGAAAGAAGAAAACATACGCACTAACTGATGACGGAAATGAGGTGTTGGTAAAATCATTGGAATACTGGCGGAGACTAATTACACTTGTTAATATATTGACAAATGGGGCTGAAACGGAATGAAGAACAAAGAAAAAAATTTTAAATTTAGTTCCAAGTCAAAAAAATTAATTAACGCTTATTTAAAAGAAATTCAGAAGGTCTTAACCAATGCACAAGCATCTCAAGCCATTATCGAGGAGATTACCGAAGAGCTACGGGACCACATTCTTCAGGCATACTGGAAGGAAACAGAGGCTAGTTCTGTCAGGGCAAAAGAGCTTCAGGAAATTCTTGAGGCAATGGGAAATCCTCGGGAGGTTGCTGCGGAATATTTACTGGATCGACAGGATTTAACAAAACAGTCCGCTAAACCTAGTCCTAAGAAGGGGAAGTCACCACCATCAAGGCGGGACACTCAACCACAGGGTAAACCAGGTGCGCTCCTCGCATTGCCTATAATTATCGTGATCATCATTTACGTTATTATGGTAGTCTCATTTAGTCATTCAGGTCATAATTGGCCCTTTTTTCTAGGCATAGCCGATTTAACGTTACTAATACCTTTGATTTGGTACTTCCTCGGATGGAAAAAGAGCAAAAACCTCGATAAATGGAGAACTCTATCTCCTAGGCGTATGCAGGTCTACTTCATTGTAAGTGGGGTATTAGTAGTACATGGTGGCATTATCCTTCCCTTCTTACGAGGTAAATTTAGGGGTAACCAGTCTCCTTTAGTACAAGACACTCTCACACTCTCAGGAATATATTATTTGAGAAGTTTTAATACTGAATTTTGGATTAAAAGCAGGATAGTTATTCTCGCAAATGTAATACAATTGTCCTTGGTGGTGCTTTTTCTAGTTGCAATTTGGAAAGCACCAATCAGTTGGAAACAACTTGATATACGTTTTGACCTGCTAGATGTTAAACTCCCCAATAATATCAATGAAACAGGAGAGCTCGTGGTTCGTACAACGAATTTTAGTGCAATGACTTTCGCACAAGTTCGGATGGAGATTCTAGAACAGACCGCTGCTGTCCAAACCTCAATAGATCCAGCCACTCGAAGCATATTCGGAGCAAAAGACGCCGTTACATGGTCTATCTATTTCACCCCCAAAATCGTGGGGCCGTTGTTTTTGGGTCGAATCGCTCTCAAACTGGATGAAAAACAGTACGGTTATTCTCCACGGTACTGTTTCAATGCTTGGAAGAAAGCAAAGGCATTACGACCCAATGTTGTGGCGTCATCCCTAAAAACAGGTGACAATCATCCATTAACTCTCGATTTTACAGGATGCTGTGGAATCTGCGAACAATCTTTCGCTCCTTCCGATCTAACACAATTTTGTACTTCCTGTGGGTCATTATTTCACCAGACTCATCTTCAAGAATGGCTCAAGGGGCACAATAAGTGTCCAAATTGTGCAAAGGTAATTAATGTCTCAACATCAGAATATACCTATATCCAATTGATCTTTGAGCAGTTGAAACGACTTGAAAACGAGTCCGAGAGCCTTAAAACCATTCTTGATAATTTAGGAGAAGCATCAGAAGAAATCATGCAAGCTATGTCGGAGTTTTAAGAAAAAATAGATTAACATGGAAATATAGAGGTAGAAAAAGAAATGTGCTTACTTATTTGTAAGGAAGATGATTTGCGGTCACAAGCATTGGGATATTGGCGGGGATTAACCACACTTGTCAATGTATTAACAAATGGGGTTGATACAATATGAAAGACAAAGAAAAAGATTTTAAATTTAGTAGCAAGTCAAAAAAGCTAATTAATACTTATTTAAAAGAAATTCAGAAGACTTTAGCTGATGCGCAAGCATCTCAAGCCATTATCGAGGAGATTACACAAGAGCTGCGAGAACACATACTTCAAGCTTATTGGAAAGAAACAGAATCAAACTCTGTAAGGGTGCAAGAACTTCAGGAAATTCTTGATGCAATGGGTAATCCTCGGGAGGTTGCATCAGAATATCTACTTGATCGGCAAGATATAGCAGAAAAACCCTCTAAACCTACTTCTACCAGGGAGAAGTTACCACCATCAAGAGATACTACACGACCACCAAGTAAGCCAGGTGCTCTCCTAGTATTGCCTATAATTATCGTTATCACGATGTATACTATTATGATTGCCTCATTCCATGATTTGGGTGATTCTTGGATCCTATTTCTGGGTATAAGTGATTTAATTTTAGTAATTCCTTGGATTTGGTATTTTTTTGGATGGAAAAAGAGTAAGAATCTCGACAAATGGGGCATTATATCCCCTAGGCGTATGCAGCCCTACTTCATTGTAAGCGGGGTACTAGTATTCCTTGGAGGCGCTATCCTTCCCTTCTTGCGGGGCAGAGGATGGGGTTACGAGACTCATTTAAGGGAGTCCATTACACTCTCAAAAAAGTCGGATCATGATTGGTATTATACTCAATTCTGGATTGATAGGGAGGTAGTTATTCTGGCGAATTTGATACAGTTGTCTTTGTTGATTTTCTTTTTAGTTGCGGCTTGGAAAGCACCAATCAGTTGGAAACAACTTGATATACATTTTGACCTGTTAGATGTTAAACTTCCTGTTAATGTTAATGAAACAGGAGAGGTTGTGATCCGTACAACGAATTATAGTTCAAAAACTTTCACACAAGTTTGTATCGAGGTTATGGGTCATTCTCCCAATGTCCAAATTGTTATTAAGCCGTCAATACGAAATATTTTTAGACCAAAAGATAGTCTCACATGGTTTATTCATTTTACACCTAAAACGATGGGAATGTTGATATTTGGCAGAATTATATTCCAACTGGCTGAAAAAATATATAGCTACTCTCCTAGATATCATTTCCATGCTCGAATAAGAACTAGAAGACCAGAACTGGGCATCGTGCCTTCTCTCCAAAAGACGATTAGTGGGTCTTCTTCACTTTTTCCAGCATATGTCGACCTTACATCTAGTTGTGGAATCTGTAAACAATCGTTTAGTCCTGCTGATCCAGTAATGTTCTGTACCCTCTGTGGATCACTATTTCACAAAACCCATCTTCAAGAATGGCTTAAGGGGCACGACAACTGCCCAAACTGTACAAGAGGAATTAAGGTTTCAGAATTGGAGTTTTCATATATCCAGTTAATTCATGAGCACCTAAAACACCTTGAAAATGAGTCACAGCGACTGAGAACTGTTCTCAATAATCTTGAAGAGGGAACAGATGATACTTCACAAACTATGCCAGAAATTCG